>JBJDXT010000070.1:0-8149 GCA_051866795.1 Candidatus Onthomonas sp.
GCGACTTCGGCTGCTACTCCTTCCACGAGACCAAGAACTACTCCATGGGCGAGGGTGGCGCGCTGCTTGTGCAGGATCCGGAAAAGGCCAAGCTGGCGGAGATCGTCCGGGAGAAGGGAACCAACCGCACCCAGTTCCTCCGGGGCCAGATCGACAAGTACACCTGGGTGGAATACGGCTCCTCCTATCTGCCCAGTGAGCTGAACGCAGCTTATCTGTATGCCCAGCTGGAGGTGGCCGATCAGATCAATGAAAACCGTCTGGCCACCTGGAATTACTACTATGAGCAGCTCAGACCCCTGGAGAAGGAGGGCCTGCTGGAGCTGTATCATGTGCCCGCCGAGTGCGGCCACAATGCCCATATGTTCGGCGTCAAGCTCAAGGACATTGAGCAGCGCACCCAGTTCATGAGCTATCTGAAGGAGCGGGGCGTCCAGTGCTCCTTCCACTACATCCCCCTCCACGGTGCCCCTGCCGGCAAGCGGTTTGGCCGCTTCCACGGGACAGACGAGTACACCACCAGAGAGAGCGAACGATGGACCCGCCTGCCCATGTTTTACAATATCAGCCAGGAGGACCGGGAGACGGTGGTCAATGCCATCTACTCCTTCTTTGGAAAAGAGCGGTAATTCGGGGGAGAAGCGTTTATGGAAGCATACCACAGCGGCACATTGACCAGTATACGCAGACAGGAGCGGATATCCATTCTGCTCACCTGTCTCTTGGGGGTGCTGTTGTTCTTCCTGAGTTTTCTGATGTCCTACCATCTGCTCCATGACCTGGGCGGCTCTGACCTGCAGGCGCACTTGGATGCGGCGAAAAAGCTGACCAAGGTGACGGTGTTCACCGAGCTGCTCACCGGTAAGGAGCGGCTGTGGCATCTGGGCGTCAAGATTTTTATGTGGCTGAAGGTCTCCGGCGTCTATTCCGCCTGCCTGATGACGGCGGTGTCTGTGGCAGCTTACTACGGTATCTGCTGCGGCGTGCTCAAAAAGACGCTGACTGAGCTGAATCAGGCGCTGATTCCGGCGGCGTCTTTTGCCCTGTGCATGATGGGTCCGATCTTTATGCCCTGGTATTCCGAGCGCATCTACCGAGGGCAGGATACGCCCAATGTCTGGCACAACCCCACCCAGCTCATGCTGCGGCCCTTTGCACTGCTCACGGTCTTGATGACGGTGCGGATCTACCAGCGGCTGCGCCAGGGAGACTGGCCGAAACAGGTCTACGAGAGCCGCTGGGAGGCGGCGGTGTATACCGGTGTGATCACCCTGGGCGTCTGGGCCAAGCCCAGCTATTTCCAGGCGGCGGTACCGGCCCTGGGTATCCTGATGGTAGTGGACTTGATCCGCAGCAGAGGCAAGTCTCTGCTGCCCTCCGTGAAGGTCGCGGCGGCCTATATCCCCGGAGCGGTATTTACCCTTATGCGGTTTATCAACGCTTTCTATACCGGGGAAAAGGGCGGCGGTATTGAGATTGCACCCTTTGACGTCTGGTCGGACAGCTCGAATATCATTCCGGTCTCCATTCTGTTGCTCTATGCTTTTCCACTGTTTGTTCTGCTGCTGGACTGGCGAAGCATTTTACCCAGTGTGGAGGGCCAGCTTTCTCTGGCTATGCTGCTGACCAGCGGAGCGATGAAGGCTTTGCTGGCCGAGGTGGGGGCGCGCCGGTACCACGGAAACTTCGGCTGGGCCTGGGGGATTACGGCGACGCTGGTCTGGTTCTTCGCCTTCCGGCGCTTTTTGAAGCTAATGGCGGGCGATAGGCTTCCGCCGAAGAAGTACAGGATTGCGGCCTATGTGGGCTGGACACTGCTGGCATTGCACCTGCTGAGCGGCATCGTGTATTACTGCGTCATGGTGACCGGCAATATTGAGTGTTAAACTCTGACCAATTTAATTGCTTTTGGAGCGTGAATAAAAGATATGGAGACACAACGGATCAGCTTTGTGATCCCTTGCTATGCCAGCGAGGGCTCGGTGTCCTTGGTGATTCAGGAAATCCGGGATACGGTAGCCCAGCGGCCGGAATATGACTATGAGGTGGTGGCGGTCAACGACTGCTCTCCGGACAATGTGCTGGAGGTGCTCAAGCGGGAGGCCGCGGCGGACCGGAAGGTAAAAGTGGTGGACCTGGCCAAAAACGGCGGCCGCCACTGCGCCCTGATGGCGGGCTATCATGTGGCCACCGGCGATTATGTGGTCTGCATCGACGACGACTGCCAGTGCCCCATGGACCGGTTCTGGGATCTGATGGAGCCGGTGGAGAGCGGCCGGGCGGACGTGGCGATCGCCAAATATGTAAAGAAGCAGCAGAGCGGGATCAAGAATCTGGGGAGCTGGCTCAATGATGTGGGCTCCACCTGGCTGCTGGACAAGCCTCGGGATCTGCATTTTTCCAACTTTGCCGTCATGCGCCGGTTCATCCGGGACCAGGTGATCCGCTACCAGAATCCCTATCCCTATGTCTCTGGCCTCATGTTCCAGGCCACCTCCCGGGTGGTCAACGTGGTCATGGAGGACCGGGAGCGCACCATCGGCCAGGGCCATTATACCCTGAAAAAGTCCATAGCCCTGCTCATCAACGCCTTCACCTCGTTCTCGGTGAAACCGCTTCGGGTGGCCACCAGCGTGGGCGTCATCTGCGCTCTGGTGGGCTTTCTCTATGGGATTGTCACCATTGTCCACAAGCTGATGCGGCCGGCTGTGGCTGCCGGCTATAGCTCCCTGATGTCGGTCATCCTCTTTGTGGGCGGCATGATTATGATTATGCTGGGCATGATCGGTGAGTATATCGGCCGTATCTATATCTGCATCAACAACGCTCCCCAGTATGTGGTCCGACAGACCTACAACGTGGAGGAGGATACTCCGTCGGAGGTCAAATGATATGAAAAAAATTCTGATTCTCGGGGCCGGCATCTATCAGGTCCCCCTGATCCAGCGGGCGAAAAAGCTGGGCTATTACACCATCGTGGCCAGCTGGCCCGGAAAATACCCCGGCTTTCAGTACGCTGACAAGGTCTACTATGTGAACACGACAGACAAGGAAAAGCTGCTGGAGATCGCCAAAGAGGAGGGCATCAGCGGCGTGTGCGTCAGCGGCACCGACGTCTGCGTCCCCGCCCAGGGCTACCTCTGCGACCATCTGGGGCTGGTGGGCCCCAGCGAGGAGGCTGCCATCCGGGCCCAGGACAAGCTGCTCATGAAGCGGGCCTTTCAGGCAAACGGCGTCCGCACCGCCTATTTTGAGTATGTGGATATCAACAACAACAATCCGGCGGACATCTGTGAGCGGATTGGCTATCCGGTCATCTTCAAGGCGGTGGACTCCTCCGGCAGCCGGGGCATCACCAAGGTCAGCGGCCCGGAGGATATCCCCTATGCCTGGAAGGCGGCGGTGGACAATACCCGGTCCGACAAGTACCTGATTGAGAAGTATCTCACCGGTAGCGAGTTCGGCGCCCAGGCCTGCGTCTGGCACGGGGAGCTGCGGTTTATCCTGCCCCACGGCGACTACGTGTTCCAGGGAGACACCGGCGTGCCGGTGGGCCATTTCGTCCCCTATGACATGGGGGAGGACGTGATTGCCGACTGCAAGGAGCAGCTTGCTCTGGCGGTGAAGGCCCTGGGCATTGACAACTGCGCCATCAACGCCGACTTTATCCTCTGCGAGGGCAAGACCTATGTGCTGGAGATCGGCGCTCGGGCGGGGGCCACCGGCCTGGTGGAGCTGACCAGTCTGTACTACGGCTTTGACTACTACGAGAAGATCCTCCAGCTCAATATGGGGGAGGAAGTGGATTTCACTCCGGTGCTGGCAAAGCCTCAGGCCAATGTGGAGATGCTCTTTTGCTCGGAGAAGACCGGCGTAGTGCAGAGCATTGACACCACCGCTGTGGAGCCGGACCCGAGAATCATTAGCCTGGACTTTGACGTGGAGCCGGGGGATACCGTCCGACAGTTCCGCAAGGGTCCGGACCGGTTCGGCATGATCGTCACCGTGGGCGATACGGTGGATGAGGCCAAGCAGGTGATGGAAAAGGCCATGGCCCAGGTGAAGGTCACCCTGGCGTAACGGAGAGGAGAACATCATGTCTTACGCTTCCGACCGGAAGATGGAAAATGTTATTATGCTCCAGATCCTGGCAGGACTGGACAAAAAGCCCCCTCAGCGGGTGCAGGAGCTGCGCAAGGTAAAGGAGAAGCAGGATCAGCGGGTTCATGAGCTGATGGTCCGGGCCTACGACATCCCCTTTTACCGCCAGCGCTTTGAGCAGACCGGCACCACCCCGGACGACTATCAGACAGCTGCCGATCTCTACAAGTTCCCGGTGCTCACCAAGGAGCAGCTCCGGGACTGGATGGACGAGGAGCTGGAGGGCAATCCGGAAAAGTACAAGGACTGGCATGTGAACCCCACCAGCGGCTCCACAGGCATCCCGCTGCGGACGCTGTTCTCCCCCCGGGAGAACGCCGCCGTCCACGCCAACTGGCTTCGGGTGCTGATGATGGGCGGCTTTATTCCCATTGCCCACAAGAACCTCCACCGGCCCAACTCGCTACACACCGTCACCGGCGGCAAAAAGAGCGTGAGCCAAAAGCTGATCGACCTGCGCTGGAAGGAGATGTCCGACTCCATCAAAAACCGGGTGCCCAGCGAGCAGCTACTCAAGGAGATCAACGACTATAAGCCCTATTTTCTCTATACACACAAAAACGTGCTGGTGCGTGTGGCCAAGTATGCCAAGGAGAACAATATCCCTCTCTGGCAGCCCAAGCTCTACGCCCCTATCAGCGAGATGCTGGATCACCAGTCCGAGCAGCTGCTGCTGGAGATGTTCGGCCCCGGCCTGCTCAACGCCTATGGCCTGTCCGAGGTGGGCAGCTGCGCCACCCGGCTCCCTGGGAGCAAGGAGTTTGTGGTCAACAATGACACCCATGTCATTAACATCTATGACGACGACGGCAAGCCCTCGGACAACGGTATGGCGGTGGTGACGCCCCTGTTCAAGACAGATCTGCCTATCATCAATTATGAGACCCGGGACCGGATGGAGACCTATCAGAAGGAGGGCATTCGGTTTATCACCAGCCTGCTGGGCCGGATGAACGACGTCATCCGCCACAAGGACGGCTCGGTGACCGAGTGGGGCAATATTGAGATCGTGGTCAACTACTCCACCAATCTGGACATTGTCCAGAGCCGCTTTATCCAGGAGAGCTATGACCTGATCCGCATTCAGCTGGTGAAGGACCCCGCCTCCAAGCTGTCCAACGAGGAGATTGAGCAGCGGTATACCGAAAAGTTTGCACCGGTGCTCAACAACGAGTTCCGCTTTGAGTATGAGTGGATGGACGAAATCCCTGCCGACCCCAACGGCAAGCTGCGGATGATTGTCTGCAAGGTGAAGTGATGCTGGACCGGTTTCTGGATAAAAAGCGCAATCTGTATCTGATGGCCTTTGCGGCTATCTTCTGTGAGAGCTTTTCCTCCGTCTTTCTCAAGCTGGCGGGAAAAGAGGGAGCCCTGACGCCCAGATATGTGTTCTACTACCTCTGCGCGGTGGCGGTCATGGGCATCTACGCCGTTGCCTGGCAGCTCATTTTGGAGCGACTGCCCCTGACCACTGCGTATCTCCGCAAGGGCGTTACCTATATCCTCATTTTTGTCTGGGCGGCGGTGATCTTCGGTGAGCAGATCACCATTCAGCAGATCATCGGTATTATCATTATTATTGCGGGAATGGTGGTGAGTATGTCCGATGGTAAGTAGCTATCTCTACGCCATTGCGGCAGTGATCATCGCCTCCGCTTCTCAGGTGCTCCTGAAAAAGAAAGCCAGCAACGCACCAAAAAACTTTTTCAAAAAGTTTCTGAACGGACCGGTAATCCTCTCCTATCTGCTGCTGTTCCTGTCCATGATGCTGAACTCGCTGGCGCTGCGCCAGATGGAGATGTCAGTGCTGCCCTGTATCACCGCCACATCCTTTTTGTGGATCATGCTGCTCTCCGCCATCTTTTTGGGGGAGAAGCCTACCCGGCGCAAGGTGATTGGCGTGGCCATGATCCTGGTCGGCGTTCTGGTCTCGCACCTATAAAAACAAGGAGGCGTATCTGATGAAAGGTATCATTCTGGCCGGCGGCTCCGGCACCCGGCTGTATCCGTTGACCAAGGTTACATCCAAGCAGCTCCTGCCTGTCTATGACAAGCCTATGATTTATTATCCCCTCTCCACCCTGATGCTGGCAGGGATCCGGGATATTCTGATCATCTCCACCCCTCAGGACACGCCCAAATTTCAGGAGTTAATGGGAAATGGACATCAGTTTGGTGTCAATCTGTCCTATGCGGTACAGCCCTCGCCCGACGGGCTGGCCCAGGCCTTCATCATCGGTGAGGAGTTTATCGGCGGCGACAGCTGCGCCATGGTGCTGGGAGACAACATCTTCTACGGCAATGGCTTTTCCCACACGCTGCGCTCTGCGGCCCGGGCGGCAGAGCAGGGCAAGGCCACTGTGTTCGGCTACTATGTCAATGACCCAGAGCGGTTTGGCATTGTGGAGTTTGATGAGCAGGGCAAGGTGCTGTCAGTAGAGGAGAAACCCAAGCAGCCCAAGAGCAACTATGCCATCACCGGACTGTACTTCTATCCCGCCGGAGTGGCGGAGAAGGCCAAACAGGTCAAGTTCTCTGAGCGGGGAGAGCTGGAGATCACCTCGCTCAACGAGATGTATCTGCAGGAGGAACGGCTGAATGTGGAGCTGTTGGGCCGTGGCTATGCCTGGCTGGACACCGGCACCATGGACAGCCTGGTAGAGGCGGCCCTCTTTGTGCGGATGGTGGAGCAGCGTCAGGGTATCAAGATTTCCGCGCCTGAGGAGATCGCCTACCGCTACAACTGGATCAGCAAGGATGAACTGATGGAATCTGCCAAGCGCTATGGAAAGTCTCCCTATGGCACCCATCTCAAGTCGGTGGCTGAGGGCAGAGTCATCAGTATTGTGCCGAAGAAAGGATAAGAGAGCTGTTATGACCATTATTGTGACCGGCGGCGCCGGCTTTATCGGTTCCAATTTTATTTTCTACATGCTGGACAAGCATCCGGACTACCGGATTGTCTGCCTGGACAAGCTGACCTATGCGGGAAACCTGTCCACACTGGCGCCGGTGATGGATCATCCCAATTTCCGCTTTGTCAAGGCGGATATCTGTGACCGGGAGGCGGTCTATCAGCTCTTTGAGCAGGAGCATCCGGACGTGGTGGTGAACTTCGCTGCCGAGAGCCATGTGGACCGCTCCATTGAGGATCCCGGCATCTTCCTCCAGACCAATATCATGGGCACCGCCACCCTCATGGACGCCTGCCGGAAGTACGGCATTACCCGCTATCATCAGGTCTCCACCGATGAGGTCTATGGCGACCTGCCTCTGGACCGGCCGGACCTCTTCTTCACCGAGGAGACCCCCATCCATACCAGCTCCCCCTATTCCTCCTCCAAGGCGGGGGCGGATCTGCTGGTGCTGGCCTATCACCGGACCTACGGCCTGCCGGTGACCATCAGCCGCTGCTCCAACAACTACGGCCCCTATCACTTCCCGGAGAAGCTGATCCCCCTGATGATTGCCAACGCCCTGAATGACAAGCCGCTGCCCGTCTACGGCCAGGGCCTCAACGTCCGGGACTGGCTGTATGTGGAGGATCACTGCAAGGCCATCGACCTGATCATTCACAACGGCCGGGTGGGCGAGGTGTATAACATCGGCGGCCACAATGAGATGCGCAATATCGACATTGTCAGGCTCATCTGCAAGGAGCTGGGCAAGCCGGAGAGTCTGATCACCTACGTCACCGACCGGAAGGGCCACGATATGCGCTACGCCATCGACCCCACCAAGATTCACAACGAGCTGGGCTGGCTGCCGGAGACCAAGTTCCAGGACGGCATTAAAAAGACCATCCAGTGGTATCTGGACAACCGCCAGTGGTGGGAGACCATCATCTCCGGCGAGTATCAGAACTACTACGAGAAGATGTACGGCAACCGGTAATTCCACCAGAGCACAAAGGCAGGGCGGAAGCGCCCTGCCTCAGCGTGTCGATAAAGATCGACACGCTCGAACAAAATCTACGATTTTGTTCGAA
>JBJDXT010000071.1:0-47899 GCA_051866795.1 Candidatus Onthomonas sp.
TGTCGGTCAGGATGACCAGCACCTGCATGTCCTTCTCAAAGGCCAGGTACTCGGCGGCGGTCAGGGCCATACGGGGGGTGGCGATACGCTCGACGGCGGGGTCGTTGGCCAGGTTGGTGAACAGCACGGTACGGTCGATGGCGCCGGTGCGCTTGAACTCCTCCACGAAGAAGTTGGACTCCTCGAAGGTGATGCCGATGGCGGCGAAAACCACGGCGAAGTTGGCGGCCTCATCGCCCAGCACCTTGGCCTGACGGGCGATCTGGGCGGCCAGCACGTTGTGGGGCAGGCCGGAGCCGGAGAAGATGGGCAGCTTCTGGCCGCGCACCAGGGTGTTCAGACCGTCGATGGAAGAAACGCCGGTCTGGATGAACTCATTGGGGTAGTCACGGGCGGCGGGGTTCATGGGCAGACCATTGATGTCCCGGTACTCGTCGGCCAGGATCTCGGGACCGCCGTCGATGGGCTGGCCCATGCCGTTGAACACGCGGCCCAGCATGTCGGCGGACACGCCCAGCTGCAGGGGGTGGCCCAGGAAGCGGACCTTGGATTCCGCCAGGTTGATGCCGGCGGAGGACTCAAACAGCTGGACCACGGCGTTATCGCCGTTGACCTCCAGCACCTTGCAGCGGCGGATGGTGCCGTCGGGCAGCTCGATCTCGGCCAGCTCGTCGTAGGTGACGCCGGAGACCTTCTTCACGACCATCAGAGGGCCGCTGATCTCCTGGATGGTACGGTATTCCTTAATCATTCGTCAGCACCTCCCTGCGCAACGATCGCGTCGATCTGCTCCACCATCTCCTGGGCCATCTTCTGGAAGGCCTCGGGATACTCGTCATCGGGCACGGTCTTGGCGCGGCCGATGCGCTCCCGGAAGGGGATCTCAAACAGGGCAGCGGCGGGGGCACCCTTCTCGATGGCGGCGCGGCAGAGCCTGTCATACTCCAGGATCATGCCCAGCATTTTGTCCTGGCGGTCATAGCTGGAATACCAGTCCACTTCCAGGAAGCCGTTCTGCTGCAGGAAGTCCTCGCGGATCATCTTGGCGGTCTCCAGAGTCAGCTGGTCGCCGGGGGACAGGGAGTCCTTGCCGACCAGCTGAACGACCTCGTTCAGGGCGGCCTCCTCCTGGAGGATGGCCATGGACTTGTCGCGGGCCTGCATGAACTGGGGACCCAGGTTCTCATCATACCAGGGCTTCAGGGAGTCCAGGTACAGGGAGTAGGAGTTCAGCCAGTTGATGGCCGGGAAGTGGCGCTTGTAGGCCAGGGAAGCGTCCAGAGCCCAGAACACCTTGACGATACGCATGGTGGCCTGGGAAACGGGCTCGGACAGGTCGCCGCCCGGAGGGGAAACGGCGCCCACGGCGGTCAGGGAGCCCTTGCGGTCGCCCTGGGAGGTCAGACACTCCACCATACCGGCGCGCTCGTAGAACTGGGCCAGGCGGGAGGACAGGTAGGCGGGGTAGCCTTCCTCGCCGGGCATCTCTTCCAGACGGCCGGACATCTCACGCAGAGCCTCGGCCCAGCGGGAG
Source organism: Candidatus Onthomonas sp. (assembly GCA_051866795.1). Taxonomy (GTDB): domain Bacteria; phylum Bacillota; class Clostridia; order Oscillospirales; family Oscillospiraceae; genus Onthomonas. The sequence continues at coordinate 1,535 of JBJDXT010000071.1, forward strand.
GTGGAGTCGGCGATGACGGCCACGTCGTAGCCCATGTCGCGGAAATACTCGGCGATGGTGATGCCGGTGTAGATGGACGCCTCACGGGCGGCCACGGGCATATCGGAGGTGTTGGCGATCAGCACGGTGCGCTTCATCAGGGACTCGCCGGTGCGGGGGTCCACCAGTTCGGGGAACTCACGCAGAACGTCGGTCATCTCGTTGCCGCGCTCGCCGCAGCCGATATAGACCACGATGTCCACGTCGGACCACTTGGCCATGGCGTGCTGCACCACCGTCTTGCCGGCGCCGAAGGGGCCGGGGACAGCGGCGGTGCCGCCCTTGGCCACAGGGAACATGGTGTCAATGACACGCTGGCCGGTGGACAGGGGCACATGGGGAGGATACTTCTTCTTGTAGGGACGGCCCACACGAACCGGCCACTTCTGCATCATGGTCAGGTTCTGGACAGCGCCCTTGTCGGTCTTGAGGGTGGCCACCGTGTCGGTCACGGTAAAGGAGCCGGAGGTGATGGAGGCGATGGTTCCGCTCATCCCCACAGGAACCATGATCTTGTGAACGGTGGAGGAGGTCTCCTGGACGGTGCCGATGACGTCGCCGCCTACCACCTTGTCGCCCACCTTGGCGGTGGCCACAAAGTCCCACTTCTTCTCCCGGTTCAGGGCAGGCACTTCCACGCCGCGCTTAATGTTGGCGCCGCAGATCTGCATAATGCCCTCCAGGGGACGCTGAATGCCGTCATAGATATTTTCCAGCAGGCCAGGGCCCAGCTCCACGGACAGGGGGCTGCCGGTGGTGACCACCTCCGCCCCGGGGCCGATGCCGGAGGTCTCCTCATAGACCTGGATGGAGGCGGAGTCGCCGTTCATGTTCAGAATCTCGCCAATGAGGCGCTGCTCGCCTACACGGACCACGTCGGACATGTTGGCATCCTGCATGCCGGTGGCAACCACCAGCGGGCCGGACACCTTGACGATTTTGCCCATAGGTTTTCTACCTTCTTTCCTTGTCGGTTGACCAGGGAATGCTCCCCGGGATCAGTATTACAAAATGTCGGCGCCTACCGCGCGCTCCACGGAATCGGTGATATTCTGCATTCCGATGCCCAGAGAGCCGGCCTTGCCGGGGATCAGGATGATGGCCGGCATGACCTCGTCCTTATACTTGTTGACCTCCTCCTGCATCTGGGAGGCAAACTGCTCAGTGAGATAGATGATGGCAGTCTCCCCGTCCCGGGCCAGGTGGTGGAGCTTTTTCCGGGCTTCTTCCACCGTCTCGGCGGGATAGACGTCCAAGCCCAGGGCCTTGAATCCCAGGACGCTCTCGCGGTCGCCCAGTACAGCGATTTTATACATAAGCGTCACGCAGCCTTTCCCGGATCACGTCGGCGGAGAGGCCCGCCAGACGGCCCGTCATAATGATCCGGACAGCGGTAAACTCGCTGTCCTTGGCGGCCAGATAGGCGATCAGCGGCTGCTCGCCGAAGGCCACCCGCTTGGCCTGGGACAGATAGGCCATCAGGGCGTTGTCGCAGGCCTTCTCAAAGGCGGTCAGTCCGCCGCCGGAGACGGCAGCCTGCCCCAGCTGGGCAGCCTGCGCCAGACTGGAAGAGGCATAGGTCTCCTCCACAGTGGCGCTGCCCTCGGCCACGGCGATCAGCCGCCGCAGATCCATGGAGCCGCCTTGGAAGAGGACAGTCTTGAGGAAATCCCCATCCTTGCCCATGCGGATCACCCGCACCAGGCTGCGCAGGTTGGCCACGTCCACCATCAGCCGGACATAGCCCTGGAGGAAGTCAGAGCCGGTCTCCTTGGCCAGCGTCTCCATCTCTTTGAAGTAGGCCTGATCCAACAGGAAATCCGCCTGCTGGGGGTCCTTTGTGGCGCCCAGCAGCTCCCGGGCGGCCTGAACAGCCTGCGCCAGGGTGGCAGGCAGAGAGCCGAACTCGGACTCCGCCACCGCCGCCGCCAGCACCTTTCCCGGCACACGGCCGGCATCTACCAGCAGGCGCTGGGGATCCTCTCCCCTCGCCTCGCTCTTGAGCAGCACCTTTGCGTTGTGATAGTCATATTTGATTTGGAACACGTCCACCATCCGGGGGTCCGGCGCGCAGCTGGCCAGGTCATGCATCACCTGATCCCGGGCCTGTGCCAGCAGATCGTTCACCGTGTCCACATCTACCCGGCTCAGCTCCTGGTAGCCGCACTCAGTGAGCACCTTGGCCGCGTCCTCGACGGTGGGGGCATCCAACATCCGCTCCATCCGGGCCTGGGTCAGCAGGCTGTTTTCCATGGCCCGCAGCCGGGCGGACAGGAACAGATAGTCGGTATCCTTGATTTTCTTAGACAATTCGGTCCCTCCTTATACAGGAGCGCCTCAGGCGAACAGCACCTTGGCCACCTCACCCGACACAGTGCTCCGGGCCAGACGTACCAAAGTTTCAAAGGTGCAGTTGACCTCCACGTCTCCGTCGGCCAGCACCACGCCGCCCCGGAAGTCCCGAGACTGCTGAGACAGGGTGAGGTGGGCCTCTTTCCCCGCCTTGGCCAGCAGGTCATTGGCCTTGGTGGCAATCTTGACGCCGTACCGGGCCCGGTCGGACAGGCACAGGATGAGCTGCTCCCTGCCGGTGGAGGAAGCCTTGACCGTCAGCTGAGCCAGCAGGTCAATATACTCCCGCTCGGGCAGGCTGCACAGCTTGTCCATAGCCAGGGCGAAAGCCTTGTCCAGCATCTCCTGCTTGACAGCCAGAGTCTGCTGGCGGCTCTCCATCTCGGCGGAGCTGATCAGCCGGCTGCGGCGCTCGTCCGCCTGCTTCCGGCCCTTGGCCAGGGCGTCCTGGGTGTTCTGCTGCGCCTGGGCCTGATAGCGGGCCATGATCTCATCGGCCTGGGCCTGAGCCTGGGCCACCACAGCCGCAGCCTCCTGCTGGGCATCCCCTGCGATACGCTGGGTGATTTTTTCGATTCCAGTCATTGTTCTCCCGCCTTTCCTTGTTTCCGGGCTGTCAGCTGATATAGATGATCATCAGCATGGAGGCCAGCAGAGACAGGATGGCGTAGAACTCGACGGTGATGCACAGCACCATACCCTTGGACCAGTCATCCGGCTTCTTGGCCAGGATGTTGATGGAGCCGGCGGCCACGCGGCCCTGAGCCATGGCGGAGAACAGGCCGCCCAGCGCCATGGGCAGGCAGGCGGCGAAGTACTGCAGGCCCTGCTGCACCGTCATGCCGGCAGCGGAGCCGTCCATCAGGCCCATGCTGAAGATGGCGAAGAACCAGACCACCAGGCCGTACAGGCCCTGAGTGCCGGGGATAACCTGCAGGATCATAACCTTACCGAACTTGGAAGGGTCCTCGCTCAGCAGGCCGGTGCCTGCCTCACCGGCGATGCCGGTGCCCTTTGCACTGCCAATGCCGCTGAGAACGGCTGCCAGACCAGCGCCCAGCAGAGCCAGAGCCAGGCCGCCAAAAGATTCGAAGAAGCTCATTGTAATTTCCTCCTTATTTATTGACCATGTCTACATATTCGGTGTTGATTGCCAGAGGCCGGAAGGGCTTGCCGCCGTCCTCATAGAATTTGCCAAAGTACTCCAGGCACTGGAGACGAAGATCGTGGACGTAGCAGCCCAGGATATTCAGCGCGAAGTTAAGGGCGTTGCCCGCCAGGGAGATGACGATAAAGAAGACCACATTGCCCGGGATCGCGCCCAGGGTGTTGAACACCTGGGCAATGACCGAGCCGGCCAGCATCAGCGCCATCAGACGGGCGTAGGAGAGGACATCTCCGAAATAACTGGTGATGTCATACAGGCTGGAGACACCGCCCACCAGCTTGCCGATGATGGTGGGGCTGCTCCGGCCCTGGGTGAGGATCAGCCCCAGCACGCCGGCGATAGCCACCCACCAGAAGCCGGTGAGGGCGCCCACCGCGATGCCGATGAACACCAGCCACCAGGAGCCCACATCCATGACGGCGTCCCAGAATTGTCCCCGCTTGGTCAGCTTGTAGAAGTTGATGGCCATGCCGGTGACAATCTGAACCACGCCCAGGCACATAGCGCCCAGCAGGATCATCAGAGTGTCGTTCAGAGGGGTAAACAGGGCGGGCATCTCAAAAGTGCTGGCCGGGTTGATCAGCTTGAGCAGCTGGGGAATGAAGTCGCCCAAAAAGCCTCCGGTGAGTGCGCCGAAGATAAAGGTGCTCACGCCGCACAGGCCGATCAGCTGGAAAATATTGCCTCTCGGACGCTTCTTTTTGCAGACTATGATGGAGATCGCCATCATAATCAGTCCGTAGCCCATATCCGCCAGCATAATGCCGTAAAACAGCACGAAGAAGGGGAACATCAGCGGGTTCGGATCCACCGAGCCGTAGGCCGGCAGGGAGTACATCTCGGTGATCATGTTCATGGGCTTGACCACCTTGCTGTTTTTCAGCTTGACCGGGACCTTGGGATAGTCCTCCTTGGCCGGCTCAGACAGCTCCCAGGCACAGGTGTGACCGTTCAGCACCTGAAGCAGCTGCTCCTCCTCGGGGACGCTGTACCAGCCCTCCAGCAGGAAGGTTTTGTCCGTCGCCATCAGGCGCTCCTTGCCCTCTTCCTTCTGGATGTCCTGATACACCCGGTCGATGACCAACTTGATCTGATCCCGATGCTCCTTTTGTCCGGCGATGGTCTCGATAGCCTCTGCCTTGCGCAGCTCCTGCTGGGCGATCTGCTCATCCAGCGCAGCCAGATTCTCCCGGGCTGTGCCCTTGACGCCTTTGAAACGAACCTGGGAAAAGGCCCGTGATTTCAGGGTGTCCAGCGCCGCCTGGAAGTCGCTCTTGTGGCAGACCAACAGCACATAGCACTGCTCCTTGTCCCGGTTCACCTCAGTGATCTCGCACAGAGGCGCCGCCTCAGCCAGGGCCTGCTGGATGGGCTCCAGCTCCACCCCCGCGGGCAGCACCCCCAGGACAATCTCCGTGGTGTCTGTGGACTCGGTCTCCAGCGGAAGATCCAGTCCCGCCCAAGGCAGGAAACCTGCCTGCTGGGTCTGGAGCCGGTTCTCCGCAGAGACTGCCTGGTTCAGCTCAGTCACCGCCTGATTGATGATGCCGGCGCTCTCCAGGGCAATCCGGGTCGTCTCCGGGTCGAAGAGCTGCTCCTCGGTCACATAGGGCCGGGGAGTCAGCATTCCCTCCTTGCTGGGGGCATACCGCTTCAGGGCATCCAGCGCAGACTTCAGCGCGCCGCTCTCGCCGCGCACCTCTCCCAGCGCTGTGTTTCCCCGCTTGCTCAGCAGCTTCTCCCACTCCGGATCCTCCGGCTGGGCCTCGGGTGTGGAGATCTCCACACAGCCCACCCGGAGCAGCTCATCCAGCAGGGCCTCCTGCTCCTCCGCCAGGGCAATCAGCCGCAGATGCTTCATCTTGACGATTGCCATCAGGCATCCACCACCTTTCTGACAATCAGTGACGCTGCTTCTTCCAGCCGTCCTTCCGCCTGCTTCCGCAGTTGGTCTGCGTCCGCAGCGGCCTTCTCCCGAATCCGGGCCATATCGCCGGAGGCAGACTGCTCCGCCTCTGCGATCATCTGACGGACCTCCGCCTCAGCCTTCGCCTGGGCGTCCAGCACAGCCTGCCGGCCTGCCTTTTCCGCCTCGGCTACCAGGCGCTTGGCTTCCTGAGCGGCCTGGGCTTTCTGCACCCTGCCCTGCTCCTCTGCCTGCGTCACCTGTTTGACTGCTTCCAGAGACATCGTCTCACCGCCTTTCCTCATAAATTTCCTTCAAAAAAGAACTTTTTGTCAGATACGTTTATTATATCAATTCGATTCCTGAATTGCAACGGAAACTTTTTTAAATTGCAAGTGTTTTTCAAAGAAAAATGCAAGTAACAACGTTTTACTTGCATTTCCCGAAATTTTTTCCTTTTTTTCCCGGCTGTTTTTTGTACATTTCACAAGTTTTGTCCGGAGGAAATTCTTTTGCAGAATTGCTGGAACTTTTCTCTTTGTTTCTTTCCAGCAATTCCCACCCCTGAACTCACTTGCTCAGCACGTCTGCCAGCAGATTCAGTCCGTCCAAAATCCGCTCCTGTTCCTCCTGGCTCAGGTCCTGCAGCGCCTCGGCAAACTGGTCGCTGGCGTCGTGAACTGTTCTGGTGCGGATTTCCCGATATCGATCGGTGACCGAGACAAAAATTTTCCGGCGGTCCTGATCTGAGCGCACCCGTTGAGCCAGTCCCAGCTTTTCCAGCCGGTCCACCACGCCGGAAGTAGTGCTGTTGGCACTGCCTGTGGCTTTGGCCAGGTCGCTGATGGGCATGGGGCCGTCGGCGTCCAGAATCATTAGCGTCACCGTCTGAGGGTAGGTCAGGTTCAGTCTGCCCAGAAATCCCTGAGAACGAATCGACATCTGCCGGCTGGCCCGGAGATAGGCGTGCAGGATTTGGTTGGCGCTTTCCGTCATATCGTGTCCCTCCTGAGAGTTTTTCATGTAAATCGGCCGCAAACTACGGGGATTATCTGTTGATTGTTTCGATTGTGATATTTATCATATTCCTCTTTTTCGGTAGCGTCAACAAAGCTCTGCCGCAATTTACGTTTTATTCGCACACTATTTACGGTTTGTTCATCTTCCCGATGGATTCTTCTCAACTTTTGGGCATTTCAGAGGCAATATTGACATTCTCTGGCAGGACTGCTACAATAATTCAGTTATCCCACTCTATTTTAAATACAGGAGTGCCATTATGCGACGTTTTCTCAGTGATCTCAAACGGTATTACCGCTATATTTTCTATTCCGCCAAAAGCATTCTGAAGCAGGAGGTGGCGGACTCCTTTCTCAACTGGATCTGGCTGATCCTCAACCCGATTATGTTCATGCTGGTCTATGCCTTTGTCCAGATCGCGATTTTCGGCAACCAGGCCCAGTATCTGGCCTCCTTCCTCTTCATCGGCCTGACCTGTTGGAACTTCTTTAACCCCTGTATTACCGGCAGCATCCGGATGATCAAACGATACCAGGGCATTATTTCAAAGGTATATGTGCCGAAATACGTCTTTCTCCTGTCCAACATGCTGGTCAACAGCTTTAAGACACTGATCTCCTTCGCGCTGGTAATCCTTTCCGTGGCCATCTACCGGGTTCCCTTCTCCCCCAACATGTTCTGGTGCATTCCCTATCTGCTGATGCTGTTTCTGGTCACCTTCGGCCTGTCCTGCATTTTGCTGCACGCTGGTGTTTTTCTGGACGACCTGGCCAACATTGTCCCCATCGTTATGCGAATGCTCTTCTTCCTCTCCGGAATCTTCTATGACCTGGAGGGACGGCTGGAGGGCGGCCTGGGTTTTGTGATGGAATATCTCAACCCGGTAGCCCATGTGATTGTCCAGATCCGGCGCACCATGCTCTATGGCCAACCCGCCAACATCCCCTGGCTGATCTTCTGGTTCGCTGCCGGACTGCTCCTCTCCGCAATCGGCATCTCCCTCATCTATAAATATGAGCGGCGGTATGTCAAGTCCATTTGATTTCTCACGCGTTGCGGCTGTCCCCCCTTCGGGCAGCCGCAGCTTTTTTGTCCTTTTTCTTTATCCCTCAGGGTCAGTATAGCGACAACCGACCGAAACATTCTTTCATTGACAAAAAGGCTTGCTTATTTTATAGTATTTAAAGATAAAGAACTGTTTGTTCGGTTGAGAGGATGGAGAGACGTGAACAACTGCCCCAAGGTTTCGGTAATTATTCCGGTTTATAATGTTGAAAACTATTTGGAGGATTGTCTGAACAGCCTGCTGGCGCAAACCATGCCTGACTTTGAAATCATCTGTGTGGACGACGGCTCTACTGACCGGTCCTGCGAAATTCTGACCCGCTACGCCCGGCAGGATGCTCGTATTCGTGTGCTAACCCAGTGCAATCAGGGTGCGGGAGCCGCAAGAAACTACGGTTTTCTTTACTCGTCAGGAAAATACACTTATTTTTTCGACTCAGACGATGTTTGTTCCCCTCTACTGCTGGAAAAAACCGTAGAAACAGCCGAACGTGAGGATGCCGATATTGTCGCCTTCCATTTTACGCGTTTCTATGAGGACGGACACGAAACAGTCTCCGTCGGTGTTCATGTTGATTGGCTTCCGGAGGATCTCTCTGTATTCAACTATACCGATTGCCCGGACCTGATCATGAGTATTGTCAATCCCACTCCCTGGAACAAGCTCTTTCGGTCTGATTTTATCCGCAAAAACGGACTGCACTTTGATGAAATTTCCTCCAGTAACGACATCGCCTTTTCTGCCGTCAGCGCTGCAACCGCAGAGCGGATTGCAATCGTGCCAAGTCGGCTGATGCGCTACCGTGTCGGCCACAGCGGGACGATTTCATCTACCAAACCGCAAAAATTGGACAATATTGTGCTAGCAGTGTCCAGCGCCGTGCAGCAGGCAAGCGCCCTGCCTTACGCAGATGTGATCCAAAAATCCATCTATCGTTTTGCGATTGACAACTTTATTTTTGCATTGGAGCACAACATTTCTGATTTTGACAGTCCCATTGCAAAGCGGTACTACGAATATATTCACGATTATTTTCTTCGTTCGGAATTTGACAGCCTGCAGCAGGAAGATTTGAATAATGATGTTCTCTACCGTACGTTCTGCACGGTGCGCAAGCATGATTACGAAGCCATGCGTACCCTCAAAGCGCGCAGATTGATCGTCTCGCTCACCACTTATCCCGCCCGGATCGAGGGCATTCCGTCGGTTCTGGAAACAATATACAATCAGACACGTCCGGCGGACAAAGTTCTTCTGTATCTGGCTGCCGAGCAATTTCCTGAAAGAGAGGCAGGTCTCCCCGATGCTCTGCTTCAGCTGGTGCACGATGGCCTTCTCACTATTCGCTGGTGCGACGATTTAAAACCGCACAAAAAGTATTTTTATGCCATGCAGGAGTATCCGGAGGACCTGATTGTCACCATCGACGACGATCTCCTGTATTCTCCACAGCTGCTGGAACGGCTGTATCAATCCTACCTTCTGTATCCAACCGCAATTTCTGCCGCACGCACCCATCTCATCACCTTGTCTGAAGAGGGTACAGTTCTGCCTTACGAGTGCTGGGTGAAGGAAACTGACGGATGTCTCTATACCCCTTCTATGCAGCTTTTAGCCACCGGAGGCGCAGGTGCGCTGTATCCACCCCACCTGCTCTCCGATGCGCTTTTCAACAAACAGGTTATTCTGGATACTTGTCTGTTTGCCGATGACCTGTGGATGAAGGCAATCGAGCTCTTGTCTAATGTCCCTGTTGTACGGACACAACCCCACGAAAATTTAAGATACCTTCCCGGCTCCCAGACCGATGCGCTCTGCCATCAGAATATTAGCCAGAATCAGAATGATATTCAGTGGGCTCAGATTTCCTCTTGGGCGGATCAGCACTATGGGAACAATATTCTGGTAGAAAAGCTGACGAAACTGGATATCGGTGAGCGTATTTTGAGCACCGAAGCTATCTGCAGGCACTTTTCCAGAGAACGAATGGAAAACCGTAAGAAGGTTAACATCATAAATTCCAGACTTCAGCGTGCCTACGCTGAGAAGTCTGAACTCAACGCTACCCTCCAGCGGACCTACAGAGAAAAATCCGAGATCAACGCCAAGCTCCAGCAGACCTACAAGGAAAAGGCGGAGCGGGGTGTCCAGATCAAGGAGCTGCGCGCCCAGCTGAAAGCTGCAAAAAAGGCCCAGGCTGATCTTCAGAAACAGCTCAACACCACGAAAAAACAGCTCAACGCCACCAAAAAGCAGCTCAACCAGGTCAAAAAGCAGAACAAGGCCATCAAGCGCTCCCTCTCCTACCGGATTGGCCGCGCGCTCACCTGGCCGGTGCGCAAGCTGAAAAAGCTGCTGCACAAATAAGCCGGCAGAAAATCTCATTTTCATCACAAAAGCGCCTGTACTCCAAGGTACAGGCGCTTTTTGCGCAGTTTTCCGTCATTTCATTATGCCCGGCTCAGGCTGGGATCTCCCGCCATATTATTCATCCAGAATCCGCTGCGCAGCAGGAAGAATCCCACAACGCACTTGATCAAGTCCGCCGCGTTCACCGCCGCAAAAATCCAGAGGACAGGCAGAGTGGTTCCCCAGGTGAGCAGATAGGCCAGCGGAATAGAGACCGCCCAGGTAAAGCCGCTGTCAAATAGGAAGGTGATCACCGTCTTGCCGCCGGAGCGGATGGTAAAATAGGTTGCGTGCAGGAAGGCATTGTGTGGCATGCACACCGCCATGACCAGGATGAGCTGGGCCGCCAGTGTCCGCACCTCCGGCGTGGTGTTGTAAATCCGGGGGAACAGCGAGGACAATCCCGCCATGGCCAGGCCGGTGACCACACAGCAGAGCACCGAGAAGCATATGGTCTTGTAGGCGGTGTCTCTGGCCTCTTCCAGACGGTTCGCCCCCAGCAGCTGGCCCACCAGAATGCTGACCGCGGTGCCGATGGCCATAAACACGGTGGTAAACAGGTTGTTGATCGTGTTGGTGATATTAACTGCCGCCACCACGTCCAGCCCCCGGAGGGAATAGCACTGCACCAGGACGGTCATGCCCAGAGACCAGAACACCTCGTTGACCGCCAATGGCGTACCCTTGCGGACAATCTGCCCCACCAGGGCCCGGGGCACCTTCAGCGTGCGATAGGCGCCGACAATAAACCGGTTCCGCTCCGGGTGCCGGTGGGTCCAGAGGAAGATGATGGCGCACTCCACATACCGGGAGAGGACGGTGGCGATGGCAGCGCCCTGTACGCCCAAAGCCGGCGCGCCCAGCTTGCCGAAGATGAGAATGTAGTTAAACAGCAGGTTGACAATTACCGCCGCCACCCCGGCGTACATGGGCACCACCGTCTCCCCGGTCTCCCGGAGGGTGCTGGCGTAGACCTGGGAGACAGCGTAGGGCAGCAGCCCCAACAGCATCAGGTTCAGGTACCCCTCCGCCGCGCTCAGCGCCAGCCCCAGATCCGCTCCGGCATCGCTCTCGTGGAGAAACAGCTCGATCATCCGGGCTCCGCCCAGCAGGAAAACAGCAGTACCGCAGCCAAAGACAGCCAGACCGGCACTGATCTTAAAGCGGAAGGCGGACCGCAGTCCCTCCCAGTCTCCCTTGCCGTAAAACTGGGCGCCGAAGATGGAGGCCCCGGACAGAATTCCAAACAGAGCCAGGTTGTAGACGAACAGAATCTGGTTGACAATGGCCACACCGGACATCTGCTCTGTCCCCACCTGGCCGATCATTATATTGTCCAAAAGGCTGACAAAAGTGGTGATGCCGTTCTGAATCAGAATGGGCACCGCCACTGTCAGCACTGATTTGTAAAACGTCTTCGTTCCAATCAGCTTGCTCATAAAATTTTCTGGGCCGGTCTCTCCGGCCTGACTCCTCTCATACTAATCCAAATACAGGGTGTGCAGCAGCTCCAGCCCCGCCCGGGTGCGGAAAAACCGCTCCCCTCCGGCGGCAATCGCCTCCCGGGAAAAGGGCTCCTCGTAGGCGTTGACCAGAAAATCCGCCTCCAGCAGAATCTGGTAGTCCAGCCCTCCGTCCAGGCCATAGGTGTGGTGATGGCCGATCAGCCAGCAGATCCGCTCCGTCTCCTCCGGGGTGTAGCCCAGCTCCTCCAGCATGGGCCGGGCGTCCTCCGGCCCCAGTTCCTCCTGGTAGGGGCCGGCGCAGGAGTGATACCGGGCCTCAGCCGTCCTGATGCCGATGTCATGGGCCAGGGCGGCGGATTCCAACACAAAAAGCTGTTGCTCATCCATACCTTCCCGCTGGCCGATCAGCCGGGCAAAGGCCCAGACCTTGAGAAAATGCTGCACCCGGGCAACGTCCCGGCCAAACCACCGGGTCATGGCCCAGGTCAACGGCTCAGTGCTCTTCATTGCAGCCGGCCTCCGTTTCGCTTTTTCAGGGGTCGCTTGTTGCCGTGCTCGTCCACGATATAGGTGTGATCCAACTGGCCGCAGAGGGAGGCCTTGACGGCATCAATATACTCCCGGCGGAGGACGTCCCGCTCGGCGATCTCCTCCGGGGTGAGTCCCACCGTCTTGGCCTTGCGGGCCAGCTCGTTGATCCGATCAATCCGTTCCTGTTTCATCTCTTCTACTCCATTCTTTCACGCTCACAGATAGCGTTCCAATTCCAGGTTGATTCTGCCCTTGCGGGAGAGACCGCCGGTCTCCGCCAGCCGGCACCGTCCCAGCCCCCGGCAGGAGATCACATCCCCCGCCTGGACCGGGAAGTCGGTTCGGTCGGTGGCCTGCCAGTTCACCGCCACCTTGCCCGCCCGGATATACTCCGCCATTTTCGCCCGGCTCACCGAGAAGCCGGCGGCGGCCACCGCGTCCAGCCGGAGACTGGCCACCGTGTCGTGAATCCGCTTTACCTCCTGCACCGGGATATGGAGCTGGTTCAGGGGCACCTCACGCACGGAAAGCTTTGTGCGCCCGGCGGAGACAAAATTTTGCAGCAGGAAGGGAGCGATCTCGGTGAGCACCAGCAGGTCACAGCTGCTCTCGTCCACCAGAATGTCCCCCACCGTCTCCCGCTTGATGCCCTGGCCCATGAGGGAGCCCAGCAGATCCCGATGGCTCAGGCTGTCTCCCCGGTACCACTCGGCCCGCAGGGCGGTGACGGGCGCCTCGTCAAAGTCCTCCCATTCCATCCAGTCCGGCAAAAAGACGCACAGCTGCCGCTGAGCCTCCTCATAGCCGCCCCAGAACCGGTGAGGCGGGTCTCCCAGGGCAGACAGCAGACGGGAAACCGCCCTCTGCTCCTCCGGGGAGAGAAAGTGGGTGACCTGTGGGATGCTCCGCTGTCCGGCGCACGCAATCTGATCCCAGACCCGGCTCAGGAGCAGCCGCTCCTCCGGGGTCCGGGAGGCTTTGGATAAATAGTCTGTCTTGTTCATAGGCTCCATTGTAGCAGAGGGAGCTGTCCTTGGCAAGGGCTCCCCCAATTACTTCTTGTATTTTTCCCCTGTATCCGTTATAATGTAGGGAAATGTACGCTTACATCCTCTCGCATGGATAGGAGGTTTTTTCTGTGGGGAAACGAACCCAGATGCCCGAGCATGAGACCAATCTGCTGCTGACCTCTGGTCTGATTCTGCTGATCTGTCTCATTTTGGCGGCTGTGTCCTATTTTGCCTTTGTTCTGGGCATTGTGGACCCCCCGATGACCAGCCATGTCCCCAGCCGGGTGGGTTCATCGGAGAGCGGCAACAGCGGCATTGCCAGCCCCAACGGCGCAGTTCAGTCAGGCGACGCCGAGAACAGCGGCACCATTCTCTTTCCAGGCTTTGTGGATTTCAGCATCACAGACGGCGTGGACACTGTGACCCTCTCCAATGACAGTCAGAACACGGTCTCCTTCCGCTTTACCATCACCGATGCGGAAGGTCAGGTGCTCTACAGCACCGAGGACATCCAACCCGGTGAGAGCGATCAGTGGCCGGTCACCGACGTCTTTGATCCGGGTACCGGCGCGCATGAGATTACCGTCCGCACCGACTCCTACAGCCTCAGCGACGGTAGCCAGTTGAACGGCACATCCACCACCTTTACCGTGGATCTGGGCTGAGCACCGAAATCGTCCGGGCGCATGGTTTTTACCATGCGCCCTTTTCAAGGAGAGAGAATCATGTTGGATTACGAAAATTGGAGCCAGCCGTCTTATACCAGCGGCATTGCCGGCCTCACCGCCTACCGGAACCTGCTCCGGCTGCCGGTGATAGCCGCCCTCCGGGAGATGTTTCAGGCCATCGCCCGGCAGGATCCCGGTTGGACAGATTACTACTGCGACGCCTTTTACGCTCTGGCAGAGGAGGGTTATTCCGCCCTGGGAGACTATCTGAGCGATCACATGCTCTATGACGAATCCCCCTTCGCCCTGGCCGCCGCCAAGGGGGAGGATACCGCTGTACTCCTTCAGGCCGCCGCAGGGGATATCAACCGGCTCAACCACCACCTGCTGGCCCTGCCCTGGGAGGAGCTCTGCTCCGCCGACGCCTCCGGCGTGGCCTGGGGACTGCCCCGGTGGGAACTGCGCACCCTGCCTGACGTGAACTTTTTCCGGGACTTTTACCGGAAAAACGGCTGCGGCCAGTTTGCACGGTACCACGCCTTTGTCTGGCAGGACGGACAGCTCTACCCCGTCCAGCACCCGGACTGCGTCCCCGCTGACCAGCTGGTAGGTTATCAGCGCCAGCGGGACCAGGTCATCGCCAACACCCGCACCCTGTTGTCCGGTTACCGGGTGAACAATATGCTGCTCTACGGCTCCAGCGGCACTGGCAAGTCCGCCACCGTCAAGGCCCTGCTGGCCATGGAGGGGATGGAGAACCTGCGTCTCATCGAGGTGGACAAGGAGGAGCTCACCGGCATCCCCGAGCTGGTGCGGATGCTGGGCCACCAGCCCCAGAAGTTCATCCTGTTCATCGACGACCTGGCTTTTGACAAGGACGACCGGAACTACTCCCTGCTCAAGACGATTCTGGAGGGCAGCGTAGAGCCCCGGCCGGACAACGTGGCGGTCTACGCCACCAGCAACCGGCGGCATCTGGTCCGGGAGACCTTCTCCGACCGGCTGGGGGACGAGGTGGACGCCAACGAGACCATTCAGGAAAAGACCTCCCTCTCCGAGCGCTTCGGCCTGCGGGTGCTCTTCCAGGAGCTGACCAAGCCCCAGTTTATGAACCTCATCCGGCAGCTGGCAAAAATCCGCGGCATCACCATGGAGGAGGAGCAGCTCATGGCCCTGGCCGTCCGCTGGGATGTGCGCAACCCCAACCGCACCCCCCGTTCGGCGGTCCAGTTTATCGACAGTCTGGCCACGCTGTAATGCAAAAAACATCCCCTGCACTAGTGAACCGGTGCAGGGGGAATCTTGTTTTTAGTTAGAAATCCGCGCTGCCCACGGTGCGGGGGTGGGGGAGTACGTCCCGGATGTTGGAGATACCGGTCAAATACATAATCAGCCGCTCAAAGCCCAAGCCGAAGCCGGCGTGGTTGCAGCTGCCGTAGCGCCTCAGGTCCAGATACCACCAGTAGTCCTCCTTCTTGAGGCCCAGCTCGTCCATGCGGGCTTCCAGCAGCTCCAGACGCTCCTCACGCTGGCTGCCGCCGATAATCTCGCCGATGCCGGGCACCAGACAGTCGGCTGCGGCCACCGTCTTGCCGTCGTCGTTGGCCCGCATATAGAAGGCTTTGATCTCCTTGGGATAGTCGGTGACAAAGACCGGGCGCTTGAAGTGCTCCTCGGTGAGGTACCGCTCATGCTCCGTCTGCAGGTCGCAGCCCCAGCTCACCGGGTACTCAAACTGCTTGCCGGAGTTTTGCAGAATCTCAATGGCCTCGGTGTAGGTCACCCGGCCGAAGTCAGAGGATGCCACATGCTCCAGCCGTTCGATCAGCCCCTTGTCCACAAAGGAGTTGAAGAAGGCCATCTCCTGGGGACATCTCTCCATGACGGTGCGGATGACATACTTCAGCATCTCCTCCGCCAGATTCATGTCGTCCTTCAGGTCGGCGAAAGCGATCTCCGGCTCGATCATCCAGAACTCGGCAGCATGGCGCTGGGTGTTGGAGTTCTCCGCCCGGAAGGTGGGGCCAAAAGTGTAGACGTTGCCGAAGGCCATGCAGAAGCTCTCCACATTCAGCTGGCCAGAGACGGTCAGGTTAGCGGGCTTGCCGAAGAAATCCTGGCTGTAATCCACGCTGCCGTCCTCATTCTTGGGTACGTTGGCCAGATCCAGGGTGGTCACCTGGAACATCTCACCGGCGCCCTCGCAGTCCGAGGCGGTGATGAGGGGGGTGTGGACGTAGACAAAGCCCTTGTCCTGGAAGAAGCAGTGGATGGCATGGGCTGCCACCGACCGCACCCGGAAAGCGGCGGAGAACAGATTGGTCCGGGGCCGCAGGTGGGCGATGGTGCGCAGGAACTCCACGGAATGACGCTTCTTCTGCAGGGGGTAGTCGGGGGCGGAGGCGCCCTCCACATAGATCTCTGCGGCCTTCAGCTCGAAGGGCTGCTTGGCCTCCGGGGTCAGCACGAATTGACCCTGGATGACAAAAGCGGCGCCCACATTCTGACGGACGATCTCCTCATAGTTGTCCAGCCGCTCCTTCTCCACCACCACCTGGAGGTTGGAAAAGCAGCTGCCATCGTTGAGGGTGATAAAGGCAAAGCTCTTCAGGTTGCGAATAGTTCTGGCCCAGCCGCAAACGGTGATCGTCTGATCCGCAAAGCAAGCGCCGTCGGCGTAGAGCTGGGCAATGGTTGTGCGCTCCAATTAACTCACTCCTATCCTCTTTTTCGAGGTCGATGTGCCTATTATATACGGAATGCAGGATTTTGGCAAGGGGCGGCAGGCCCTCCGGCTATTCGCGCCCGCTACAGTCAAAGTAGCTAGGCAAGCCGCTCAATCCACCGGATGGGCCCCGCAGAGCGGCCCAAAGCCTGATATTCGCGTCACTGTCCGCAGATCCAGGTACCGCCCGACTGGCTCAGCGTCTCTACATGGGTCTCCTCTACCGGGTATCTGACATAGCCCGTCACCTCTGTCCCAGTCTCATCGTACTGCGTCACCTGAAGATAGCCATCCAGCGTCATCCGAAGCCGGGTGCCGGAGATGATCTGCGCGCCGCAGTCGCCGATAAATATGGTATCCGCGTTCCCTTCCACAAAGAAACTGCCCTCTGCGCTGCAATCCGTCCAGGTCCTGCCATAGGCGGAGGCGACAACAGACGCCTGGACCGTATACCACACTGTATTGCCTTCTCCGTCTGTGTATACGCCGCGGACCCGGCCATGAATGGTTCTGGTTGTGTCCCCGTTTTCCACAATGGTATCTCCCAGCCAGCCCTGCCGGCTTCGGTTTCCTGTCTCCGCACCGTCAGCCGTAGTAAAGCAGCTTCCCACACACAGCAGCAGCGCCAAAAAAATGCTGCAAAAGCGTCTCATCATCCATCTCCTCCTTTTCCGCAACTTCCGGCCATACCGTCTTTCCGCCCATCCGTCTTTGATGCATTTCTTGATGCTTTCATTGTATTTATCGCATCCTCTTTTGTCAATGTCAAACTTCTATGACGAAAAAAATCCCGGAAACTCCAATTGACGCTCATCGGAAAACGTGTTAAAGTAAAGGTAACTTCAAAAGAAACAGGAAACAAAACAATGTCAAACACACCTGAACACAGCCGCTCCCCGGAATCGCTGGAGGAGAACCTGAAAAAGGCGCTCACTGAGCTGCTGGTACTTTTCCTGCTTTCCCAGCGCGAGTACTATATCGGTGAACTGACCGCAGCGATTCAGCAGAAAAGCGGCGGTGTGCTGAACATTGTCTTTCCCTATGCCGCCATCTACAGGATGAGCCGGAGCAGCTACATCACCGAGAGTCAGAAAAGAACCGCCCCAGATGGACGGCTCCGTCAGTACTATCGGATCACGGAAGAGGGCCAGGTCTATCTGTCCGGTCTGCTGGATGTTTACCGGCGTTTTTCTCAGGGCGTTGCCGATATTCTGTCCTGCGGAGGTGATGAAGGATGAAGAATGCTCTGCGGGATTACCGGACGTCCCTGAAAAAGCTGCTCTGCTGCTGCGGCAGCACCCGGCGCAGGCTGCTGGCCCAATTTGACCAGATGTCTTCCCTCTTTTTAGAGGAACATCCCAATCCTTCTTCGGCAGAACTGATTGATGCTTTCGGTACCCCCAAGGAGCTGGCCAGCCAATTGATGGAGGAAGTCTCCGAACAGGATCGGCGGCATTACCGGCACAGACGTCGCTTGCTGTGGGCTGCCGCCGCGGCAGCTGCATTGCTTCTGTCAATCTATTCTCTCTGGGCAGCCTCTGAAGCCAGCCACCCAGTAGAGATAACCGAAAAAGTGATCATTTATGAGGAGGTTTTAAAATGAAAAAGTTATCCGCTCTGTTACTGTCTCTGCTGTTGCTCTTCTCTCTTTCTGCCCCAGCCGCCGCGTTGGATACCGCCGGTCAGACGGTCAGCACCCAGACAATTGATCTGGAAGACGGCTGGACGGTCACTGAGACGTTGACCGTCAACGACAATGCCAGAACCGCCTCCAGGGCCGCCACCAAAGAGCAGACCTACTCTTACCAAGGAAATACCATCGCCATTATTGCCGTCACCGGCGTCTTCCGCTATGACGGTTCCACTGTCAGCGTCAGCTCCAAGGTGGTCTCTCAGAAGGATACTTACAACGGCTGGAGCTACAGCCAGAGCTCCTTTACCTCCAGCGGCGGAACCATCACCCTGACCGGAAAGCTGACAAAGCTGCTGCAGCCCAGCGTTCCTGTCAATCTCGTTCTCTCCTGTGATGTGAACGGAAATATCACCTAAACAACTTCAAAACATATTTCAGCCGTCCAAGTCTGGGCCAGATTTGGACGGCTGTTTTTGTTTCTCTCACAGAAACCGGAGCTCTCCCCGCTGGGCATCCACCCGGCACCGGCGACCCAAAGGCAGCGTGCCGTTGGGCCGGCAGTGGCCGCACCGCAGCCCGGAGAGCACCGGCTTTTCGTAGTCCCGGAAAAAGTCCCGGCACAGCTCCATGGGACCGTACTCCGGCCAGCACCGGTTTTTGCAGTCGGTAAAGGCCCCCAGCAGCACCCCGGCAGCCGCCTGGAATACGCCGGCATCTCTGAGCTGGGTAAGCATCCGCTCCAGCACTGGAACCTGCTCTCCCACATCCTCCAGAAACAGCAGCTTTCCCACCGGCTCCAGCGCCCAGGGGGTTCCCAGTCTGGAAACGAGGATGGTTAGATTGCCTCCGGTCAGGATTCCCTCCGCCGTCCCGGGCCGGAGGCAGCGCAGCGGCTCTCCGCCTGGATTGTAAAACCGCCGCTCTCCCGCCAGAGCCGCACACAGGCTGGCAACAGTCTCCGGATGGGGCTGCTCCGCCAGATCAGAGGCCGCCATGGGCCCGTGATAGGTGACAAAGCCACACCTCTGGTTCAGCGCCGTGTGCAGGCCGGTAATGTCACTGTATCCTACAAACACCTTGGGGTGCCGTGCAATCTCCTCGTAGTCCAGCAAAGGCAGCAGCTGGGCCGTTGTATAGCCACCCCGAAGGCACCAGATGCCCCGGATCTCCGGGTCAGAAAAGGCACGGTTCAATGCCTCCGCCCGGTTCACGGCAGGTCCCGCGGCATAGCCGCCCGGCTCTGGCGACAGCCGGTCTCCCGGAACCACTTGATAGCCCAGGTGCTCCAGCGCCCGTTGTCCGGCCCGCCACCGCTCCGGCGTACCGGGGGAAGCGGGGGCCAACAGGGCTACTCTGTCTCCCCGCCGCAGAGGCGGCGGCAGCGTCAGGCTTCCGCAATTCATCTACCCTCCAGAAAGTCCAGCACGATCTTGGCATAGAGGGCGGCTGCCAGAGGCAGCGCATCCTCGGAAATTCGGAACTGTGGCGTATGGGAGTGCCAGCGCTCCGGCCACTTGGGATCCGCCGTCCCCAGTTGGAAATAACAGCCCGGGGCCTTACGGCTGAAATAGCCGAAGTCATCTGTCCCCATGGAAGGAGTACGACCGGAGAGGACATGGCTCTCCCCCAGCATCGCTCCTGCGCTGCGCCGCACCAGCCGGGTCATAGCCGGGTCGTTAAGCACGCCAGGATAGCTCTCCTCGATCTCAATCTCCGCCTCAACGCCCCAGGCGGCGGCCAGGGCAGTCACCATCCGCCGGAACTCCTCAGTGACCTGCCCCCGCACCTCGCCGCCCAGAGTGCGGATAATGCCGGTCAGCCGTGCCTCAGTGGCCAGCACATTGCCCGTCGTACCGCTGTGGAAGGTGCCCACCGAGATTACCACCGGCTCGGTGGGAGCAGTCCGGCGGCTGACAATGGTCTGGATGCCATTGACAATCTGAGCCCCTGCCACAATGACGTCATTGCCGTCCTGAGGCCGGGCGCCGTGAGCCCCCTTGCCCCTAAGCGTGATGCGGAAGGGGTTTGAGGCCGCGCAGATCCGCCCCTCCATCACCGAAATGCTGCCCACAGGCAGCTGGCTGTCGCAGTGGAAACCAAATACCGCATCCACCGGAGGATCCAGCATGCAGCCGGCGGCGATCATGGGTTGGGCGCCGCCCTCTCCCTCCTCATCGGGCTGGAAAAAGAACTTCACCGAGCCGGGCAGCTCCGCCCGATGGGCAGAGAGGAGCTGGGCGGCCCCCAACAGGGCGGCGGTATGAAAATCATGCCCGCAGGCGTGCATCACGCCGGGGTTCTGAGAGCTCCAGGGCAAGCCGCTGTCCTCCTGGATGGGCAGCGCGTCCAGCTCAGCCCGAAGGGCCACTGTTTTTCCCGGCTTCCCTCCCTGGAGCAGGCCCACAATGCCGGTCTCCGTGACCCGGTCCGCCCGCAGGCCCATGGCCAGCAGCCGCCGCTCCACCAGGACGGAGGTCTCCAGCTCCTGGCGGCCCAGCTCCGGGTTCTGATGGATAATCCGGTAGAGATCCCGGAGCTTCCCGGAGATGTTCTCTGCCTCCTGCCGTAAATTTTGAGCAGAAATCATAATTCCTTACCTCACTGCCAAGCGGGCGCGCCCGTCTGGTTCCGGGCGTGCGAAAATATAACTTGATTTTACCATACCATTTGCCTGGCTTCAACCCCCCTCTCCCTCCAGACTTGGCCGGTTTGCAAAATTTCTTCGGCACTTTTCCCCCTTTTTTTGCCATTCTGCTTCTTTTTTTGCCAATCCCGCCATAGTATAATGATGCGGATGTGTTTTGGTCTGGAGGTTTTGTTATGCTTTTGATTTTTGGCAAAATGCTCACCATTGCAATATTGCTGGTGCTGGGCGTGGTGATCTACCGGGCAGGAATCGTCTCTGTCCAGGGCAGCAAAGAGATCTCCGCTCTGGTCATTCAAGTCTGCTGCCCTCTGATGATCCTCTATAATGCACTGGAGGACGAGTCCATCTTTTCCTTGAAGCAGCTTGCTGCAATTCTGGCCATCTGTGCCGGCGTCTATCTCGTCCTGCTGGCAGCAGGCGAACTGCTGCCCCGGCTGCTGCGGGTACCGAAGGAGAAATACCCGTTCTATACTATGCTTTCCCTCTTTGGAAATGTGGGTTTTATCGGTTTGCCGGTAGGTCTCTCCATTCTGGGCAGTGGCTCTATGCTGTATATCGTTATTTTCAATATGATGTATTCTGTGTTTTTCTATACCTATGGTCTGGTCACCATGTCCCGTGCAGTCGGTCAGACGATCCCCTTCCAGCCTAAAGCTCTGATCAATCCGGGGACCATCTCCTGCTTCATCGCCCTGGGCATTTACCTGTGCAGAGCGGTTCATCCCTTTGAGGCTCCCGCCCTGCTCAGTGACGCGCTGGGCTACGTGAGCTGCACCACCACCTTCCTGGCCATGCTGGTGCTGGGCGTCAACCTGGCCACTGCTCCACTCAAGTCCATTCTGGGGAATCTGCGGATGTATGGTTTTGTGCTGCTGCGTTTTCTCGGCCTACCCTGCCTGCTTGCCATCCTGCTGGGCTGGCTGATGCCGGGAGAGCCCATGCTCGTCTCCACCATGGCGCTGATGGCTGCCATGCCGGCGGGCAACATGTCGGTGATGCTGGCCTCTAACTATAACACGGAAACCGATACCCTGACCGGAGGCATTGTCCTGTCCACTTTGCTGTGTACATTGATGATCCCGGTGGTATCCCTGTTCTTTCCGGGGTAAACAAAAAAGGTCTGTGCAGTTGTCAACCGCACAGGCCTTTTTAGAAAGGTTTTCCCCTGGAACAGGAATTGGAACACAGAAAACGCCCTGAATCCTTGCAAATTCAGGGCGTTTTCACATACGGCAGAAGGGACTCGAACCCCCGACCTTTTGGTTCGTAGCCAAACACTCTATCCAACTGAGCTACTGCCGCATACCGCAGCGCATTCCTGCGCTGACAGCTCAATTATAATAGCACAGCTCAGGCCAGATTGCAAGAGCTTTTTCCGTTTTCCCGCAAAATTTTTTCCATCTCCAACCGGGGGTCGGGGCAGACGGGAAATTCCCGCCGCAGCTCCGGGTTACCCTGGGCCACCGCCCAGCCCAGACCGGCGGCAGCCAGCATGGTCCGGTCATTCAGGTTGTCCCCAAAGGCCACCGTCTCTGCCGGGTCAACGCCCAGCAGCCGGCACAGGGCACGCAGTCCCTTTCCCTTGTCCGAGGTATTGAAATCCACCCAGCGCTCGCCGGAGCGGGCCACCTTGACTACGCTGCCCCAGCGTCGCTGGCTGCGGGACAGAAAGTCCTCCAGCTCCGCCGTCAGGTAGCAGGCCACTTTGATGACCTCTCCCTCTACCTGGTCAAGCCGGTCGATTTTGGCGTAATGATACCGGCGGGCATCCAGCCCCTCGGCCACGCCGTTGGAAGTCCGGTAGACCCAGCACTGCTCCCGGGTCTCCAGAATGACGTCGCACCAGCGCAATTGGGCGGCTTCCTCAGCGATGGCCAGGGCGGCCTCCTGGGGCATGGGATCTGTGTAGAGGCACTGATCCCCCTTGCAGATACAGCCGCCGTTGAGGGAGAGGATATAGGGCTCCGTCTCCAGAGGGCGAAACACCTCCCGCAGGCTGGCGTGCTGCCGTCCGCTGGAGACGGCAAAGGGGATTCCTCCCCGCTGCACCCGGTCTATTGTCTCGATCAGTCCCCGGGGCAGGGCCCCGGAGCCCTCAGGCACCAGGGTGCCGTCCAGGTCGGATACGATCAGCTTTACCATACTTCTCTCTCCTCTTTCTCTGTCGGTGTCAGTCGGGGCTATTATACCTCAAAGGGAGGCATGTCAACCTCCTCCACCATGGCCTCCTGATCGGCAGCCTGGCTGATGGCGCTGGCCTCACCAAAGGTGGTGACGGTGCCGCCCTGGAGCTTGCGCTCCGCCCACTGCTCCTTGGTCACCAGCACCTTCCGGGGCTTGCTGCCCTCAAAGGGGCCCACGACCCCTTTCTCCTCCATCTGGTCCACCAGACGGGCAGCCCGGGAATAACCCAGCTTCAGCCGGCGCTGGAGCATGGAGACAGAGGCCATGCCGGTCTCCACCACCACGTCAATGGCCTCGTTGAGCATGGGATCTCCGTCCTCCGGAGAGGGGCCGGAAGCAGGGCCAGGCTCAGGGATGGTGCTGTCGGGGAGGGTACTACCCCCCTTCTTGCTGCCCTTTCCGGCGTTCTCGGCGTTCTGCTCCACTTCCTGCATGACCGAATCGTCGTAGTCGCTCTCAGAGTGGGCCTTGATAAAGGCCACCACCTGATTGATCTCCTCCTCGTCAATATAGCAGCCCTGGACCCGCAGCGGCTTGCCGGAGCCCACTGGGCTGTAGAGCATATCGCCGTTGCCGATCAGCTTTTCCGCACCCTGGGTGTCCAGAATGATCCGGGACTCCAGACCGGAAGAGACCGACAGGGCAATTCGGGAGGGAATGTTCGCTTTCATCAATCCGGTGATGACGTCGGTGGAGGGCCGCTGGGTGGCGATGATCAGGTGCATGCCGGCGGCACGGCCCATCTGGGCCAGGCGGCAGATGGCCTCCTCCACCTCTTTGGAGGCCACCAGCATCAAGTCGGCCAGCTCATCGATAAAGACCACGATCTGGGGCATGGCGGTCTCCTCGGTGTCCAGGTCCGCCTCCACCTGCTGGTTATAGCTCTCCAGATCCCGGACGTGGCGCTCGGAGAAAAGCCGGTAGCGCTTGAGCATCTCGGTGACCGCCCACTGGAGGGCGCCCGCCGCCTTTTTCGGGTCAGTGACCACCGGGATAAGCAGATGGGGGATGCCGTTGTAGACAGACAGCTCCACCATCTTGGGGTCGATCATAATCAGCCTCACCTGCTCCGGGCTGGACTTATAGAGTAGGGAAACGATAATCGAATTGGTACACACCGACTTACCAGAGCCGGTGGTGCCGGCGATGAGCATGTGGGGCAGCTTGGAGATATTGCCCACCACATTGCGGCCGGAGATATCCTTGCCCACGGCAAAGGCCACGTTAGACTTATGCCGCTGGAACTCATTCGACTCCAGCACATCCCGAATGGGCACCGGGGTCACCACCCGGTTGGGCACTTCCACGCCTACCACCAGACTCTTGCCCGGAATGGGGGCGATGCGCACCGACTTGGCGCCCAGGGTCAGGGCGATGTCGTCGGCCAGGTTGGTCACCTTGCTCAGCTTGACCCCCCGCTCCAGCTCCAGCTCATACCGGGTGACCGTAGGGCCCCGGACCGCCCCCACCACCTTGGCGTCGATGCCAAAGTCGTGGATGGTGCCGTCCAGCTGCTCCTGAACCTCCTGCAGCTCGCCCCGGGCGCTGCTCTGAGACACCGCCTTGCTCTCCGCCAGCAGGTCAATGGGCGGATGGACGTATTCCGGAATGCTCCGCATTCCCTCGTCCAGATCCCGGGCCACCTCGGCAGATGCCCTGGCCTGCTCCGCCTTTTCCTGGGCGGCCTTCTGCTTCGGCTCCTCCAATGGCGGCAGCGTCACCCCCGCCGGCTCCTCCACCGGCAACTCAGGGTTGGGCTGGCCGGCACTGGCTTTAGGCCGGTAATCCCGGGCAGGCTCCTCCACTGGGGGCTCCTTGTCGAAGAACTGGTCGAAGAATTTTCCGCCCTTCTGCTCCTGGAACAGGGGCTTGTCCTCCCGTTTCTGGAAGATGGGCATCCGGCCGGTGGGCTCGGCAGGCTCCGGAGCGGGCGCCTGCTCCGCAGCGGCAGGTCTTGGGTTGGCTTTGGACGTCTCCGGCCGGTCGTCTACGGGAATGTCAATGACCGCCTTTGCCGCCTTTCTGCCCCGGCTGGAGGGACGGGTGGGCAGCACAGGCTCCGGCTCCGGGGGAAAGTCCGGCTCATTCAGATAGTCCCCGTCCTCGTCCCATTCAGCCTGGCGCTCAGCTCTGCGCTCCTGCCGGCGCTGATTGGCGTCCCGACAGGCCTGGGCCACATCGGAGGGCGTCTTTTTCGTCAGGATCAGCAGATCGGCCACAAGCAACACGGCAAAGACCAGAATCGCCCCGGCCTTGCTCAGCGCGATGGTCAGCAACGCCGCCAGCAGGCCGCCCAGCAGGCCACCGGAGTCCAGCTGAATGCCCAGCTGCCAAAGCTGTAGGGGCAGACCCGGCTCCAAGGCGTACTGTCCGCTCCAACTGATCGCCTGCGCCAGGCCGCCTACCAGCACCGGGGTCAGCAGGGCAAAGGTGGTTCTCAGCCGCACCGGCATCCCCCGGGACAGCAGCAATATGATCCCAGCCCACAGCAGCATCACCGGGGTCACCCAGAAGCCATAGCCCACCAGCCCCCGTTCTCCGTCCACCAGCAGGTCGATGAGGATCGCCTCAACGCCAAAGTAGCCAAAGGAGGAGAAGATCGCCAGGAAAAAGCAGACGCAGCCGCCGATCAGCCGGGGACGGTAGTCCACCGGGCGGCGGGCAGTGCGCTTGCCGGAGGCAGACTGCTTCCCGGAGGCCGTCCTCTTTCCGGAGGCCGCCTTGTTCCCGGAGGTCTTTTTGCCCCCGGAGGCAGCGCCGGTCTTGGCCCGGCTGGAGGTTGACTTCTTCTTGCTGCCGGAAGAAGTGGATTTTGTTGTCTTTTTGGATGTAGCCATAGGTTTTCCTCTCTTGTACGGATCTCTGACAAAAAGGTGCGATGCCTTTTTATCAGAGATCGCAATCGGAACCGGTTCTGTCCTGTGGCCCGCGTCAGGCCGTTCAGCCCCTGTTTATCAGCAGAAACACAGCGGACAGCACCAGCGCCAGGGTGCCCACGCCCCAGCAGTAATAGGCAAACTTGCCGAATTTGCCTTCCTCGGTCAGCTTTTTCACCAGACCGATGGCAAAATAGCCGCTCATGGCTGCCACGCAGACACCCACAATGTACACCGGCATCAGGGACCAGTTAATCCCCGCCTGGACGGCGTCCACCAGACTGAGGATATTGGCGCCGATGACGGCGGGCAGGCTGAGCAGGAAGGAATAGCGCACAGCGAAATTCCGGTCAAAGCCCCGCAGCATGCCCACGGCGATGGTGGTGCCGGAACGGGAGAGGCCGGGCACCGTGGCCAGCGCCTGACCGCAGCCCACCAGCAGGACGTCGGCCAGCGTGGCCGTCCGGGCGTTCTTTTTGCCCCGGGACAGCCGGTCGGACAAAAAGAGCAGGCAGCCGGTTGCAAGCAAAGCGCAGCCGATAAACCATGTGTTGTTGTACAGGCTCTCCACCTTGTCCTTGATGGGCAGGATCAGAAACAGGGGCAGGGTGCCCACCACAATCAGCAGAATCAGCCGGCGCAGGGTCATGGCCTGGGGGGTGGGACGGGAGGAACGTTTTCCGGCCAGCTCTCCACACATGGCGAAGAACTCCACCACCATGCCCCGGATGTCCTCCCAGTAGACAATGAATACGGCGATCAGGGTGCCCAGATGGAGTAGCACGTCAAAGAAGAGATTGCTCCCCTCGGCGGTCTCCAGACCGAAAAAGTTCTGCAGCAGGGACAGGTGTCCGGAGCTGGAGATGGGCAGGAACTCGGCCACGCCCTGTACCAGGCCCAGAATGGCGGCAGTCAGAAAATTCACGGAAATGCCTCCTCTCAGCAGGCCGGAGACGGGAGGGAGCGCTCCCTCCCGTCAGTCCGGCAATGATTCATCAGTCCTCAAACACGGCCTTCATAGCCCGGTAGGTCATATAGCAGTCCAGCTTGGAGGTGACCTCAAAGGGGGCGTGCATGGCCAGCACCGGGGTGCCCGCGTCCAGGGTGTCAATGTTGCGGTTTGCCATATACAGAGCCACGGTGCCGCCGCCGCCCTCGTCCACCTTGCCCATCTCGGCCATCTGCCAGAGGACGCCGGCCCGGTCTAGGGTGCGGCGGACCTTGCCCACCAGTTCGGCGGAGGCATCGGAGGCCCCGGACTTGCCCCGAGAGCCGGTATACTTGCACAGGCCCACGCCCTGATTGAGCATGGCGGCGTTGCCTTTGTCATAGACCTCGGCGAAGTTGGGGTCATAGGCGGCAGTCACGTCGGAGGACAGGCAGAAGGAGTGGGCAAAGCAGTCCTTCAGCGCCACATTCTGGCTGTCGCACAGGTCGGACACAAAGGTGTCAAAGGCCTGGGACTGCATGCCGCTGACGCCCATGGAGCCAATCTCCTCCTTGTCCGCCAGCATGCACACGCAGGTGCGCTTGGGAGTACCCAGCTCCATCAGCGCCTTGAGGGTGGCGTAGCCGCAAACCCGGTCGTCCTGACCGTAGGCGCCGATCATGGACCGGTCCAGGCCCACGTCCACCGGGGCATAGGCGGGCACAGCGCACAGCTCGGCGGAGATCAGATCAGCCTCGGTGATGCCGTACTTCTCGTTGAGAATGGCCATCACCGCCAGCTTGACCCGGTCGCTGCCGTCATCTCCCGCATAGGGCCGGGAGCCGGCCAGCAGATTGAGCTGCTCGCCCTCGATGCCCTGGAACAGGGGCTTGTGGGACTGCTTATCCGCCAGATGGGGCAGCAGGTCGGGGATGGTGAGCACCGGGTCGCCGGGGTCCCGGCCGATGTCCACCTTGACCTGGGTGCCGTCCGACTTGACGACCACGCCCACCAGCTCCAGGGGGATGGCCACCCACTGATACTTGCGGATGCCGCCGTAATAGTGGGTCTTGAGGGTGCACAGCTCGGCATCCTCCGTCAGGGGATGGGGCTTGAGATCCAGACGGGGAGAGTCAATGTGGGCGGCTCCGATGATGATTCCGTCCGCCAGAGACTGCTCGCCGATGACGGCCAGCATCACCGCCTTGCCCCGGTTGACCTGATAGACCCGGTCGCCGGGCTTCAGCTCCTGGCCAGGCACAAAGGGCCGGAAGCCCTGGGCCTCTGCCAGCTCTACGGTGGTCTCCACACACTCCCGCTCGGTGCGGCCCCGGTTCAGATAGTCTTTATAGCCCTCACAATAGGTCTCCATCTCGGCCAGCTCCCGGTCAGAGATCTGGTCATAGCCGTTCTTTCGATTGAGAAACAGGGTTTCTCTCAGGTTCTTTTGTTCAGACATGGCAGAATTCCTCCTATACAATCTTATTCACCCAGCAATTTGCGAAAGAGCGCCAGGGCCGCGTCCCGGAAAGCCTCCTCCGTGCTGTCGTTGACTAAGGTATGCCGGCAGCGGCTGGTAAACCACTCCGACGGCTTCTGGGCCCGCACCCGGGCCTGGGCATAGTCCCGGTCGATGCCCTCCCGGTCCATAATGCGCCGGATGCGCACCTCCTCCGGAGCGGTGACCGCCACGGTGGTGTCGCACAGCTCCCCGGCGCCGGACTCCAACAGCAGGACTGCGTCAATGGCCGCGCCGGGCAGCCCCTCCTCCCGGGCGTCTGCGATCTCCTCCCCCAGCTGGGAGAGGATGTATTTGTGGGTGATGGCGTCCAGATCCCGCAGGGCCTGCTCATCTCCCCATACCAGCTTTCCCAGCCTGTGCCGGTCCAGTCCATTTTCGTCAAAGACGTCCCCAAACCGGCCGGTCAGCTCCCGGCGCAGGGGCTTGCTGGTCTCCAGCAGCCGGTGATAGATGGCGTCACAGTCCAGCACCCGGACGCCCAGCTCCTCCAGCACCCGAAGGGCGGTGGTTTTCCCCGCCCCGGTGGGGCCGGTGATGCCGATGACAATCATTCCGATTCCTCCAATGCGATGACGTGAAAGCCCGCCGCCTTTTTCAGCCGGTTGGCCACCGCCCGGCCCAGGCCGTTCTGGTCAGGGCACTGGGCCAGAATCCCGGTCACCGGGGTCTGGTCGAAAAACCGCAGGTCGGAAAAGACCCGCCGGGCCTGTTCCCCCTTGTCCCCCACAGGGCCGAGAGAGACCACCACGGAGCGAGGAAACCGTTCCCGGAACTCCTCAAAGCAGATGACGCCGGTCTTTTCCCCTGCCCGTCGGGCGATGTAGTCCGCCGTCCGCTCCGGGTCACCGGTAATCACAGTCACCGGAGCCTTGGGGGCATAGTGGCGGTACTTCATACCGGGGGCTCGGGGATGCTCCCCCTCCCCCATCTGGCGGACGGTGGCGGCGTCAATGGCAATCTCGCCGCAGACCTCCTCCAAATCCTCCAGCGGCATACCGCCGGGTCGGAGCAGCCGGGGCGGCGTGACGGTGAGATCCAGAATGGTAGACTCCACCCCCACGGCGCAGGGGCCGCCGTCCACTACGCCGGCAATCCTGCCCCCCACGTCCTCCAGCACTTCCCGGGCGGTGGTGCAGCTGGGCCGGCCGGAGGTATTGGCGGAGGGGGCCGCGATGGGCCGGCCCGCCGCCTGGATGATGGCCAGAGTGGCCGGGTGATCCGGACAGCGCACTCCAACCGTGTCCAAGCCCCCGGTGGTCCGGTCGGGGACGATGGGATTCCGCTTTAAAATCATGGTCAGCGGCCCCGGCCAGAAGGTCTCCGCCAGCTCATAGGCCAAGGGCGGCACATCCAGACAGTACCGGTCCAGCCAGCTGACGTCGTTGGGGACGTGGATAATCAGCGGGTTGTCCGAGGGCCGACCCTTGGCCTCATAGATGGCGGCCACCGCCGCCGGGTTGAGGGCGTCTGCCCCCAGGCCGTAGACCGTCTCGGTGGGGATGCCCACCAGCTGGCCCTGGCGGATCAGGGCGGCTGCCGCCTCGATTTCAGGCTCATGTCCCGCAGGGGTGGGAATGGTAAACACCTTCGTTTGCATAAAATACTTCTTTCTATGGAACAGCTTCAGTTATGCGCCCATCCATGCCTCCCTCTCTGAGGGAGGTGGCACGGCGAAGCCGTGACGGAGGGAGTGCGCCCCGCGCCAGTCTTCCGATATTGCCGGAGTTGGTCAAACAGTGGGTTTTCCGGTCTTCGTCCAGCACTTGCAATTTTTCGGCCTGCGCCGGGGGCGCTCCCTCAGTCGCCTTGCGGCGACAGCTCCCTCGGGGAGGGAGCCAGGGGGTGCGTTTCCTTCAGCATCCGCTGCATCTGACAGTCAATCTGCTCGCAAACCCCGGAAAAATTTCTGTCTACATCCTGATTGGAAAACCGCAGAACTGTGACTCCGTATCCGAACAAAACGGCCGTTCTCTCCTCATCATAGGCCATTCCATCTTCGGAATAATGCTGTGAACCATCCAGCTCAACAGCGAGACGCACTTTGGAGCAGTAAAAGTCTGCGATAAATGAGCCAATCGTCTTTTGTCTCTGAAAACGAATGGGATACTCCCGCAAAAATTCATACCACAGCCATCTC
The DNA here is from genome assembly GCA_051866795.1 of Candidatus Onthomonas sp. Taxonomy (GTDB): domain Bacteria; phylum Bacillota; class Clostridia; order Oscillospirales; family Oscillospiraceae; genus Onthomonas. Next base: position 31,822 of record JBJDXT010000071.1, read on the forward strand.
TCCTGCCGTGTTGCGTTTTTGCGCATCCCTTTCGCCCTGGGAATCATCTCTCGCCTGTATGGCAACGACATTGTCATCTCTCCCCCATCCCGGCCAGCTCCTCTGCCTGCCGGGCGGCGGCCAGGGCGTCGATCAGCTCGTCCAGCCCTCCGTCCATGACGGCGTCAATCTGGTACAGGGTCAGGCCAATCCGGTGATCGGTCACCCGGCCCTGGGGGAAGTTATACGTCCGAATCCGCTCGTTGCGCATGCCAGTACCCACCTGGCTCCGGCGCTCCTGGGTGATGGAGTCCGCCTGCTCTTGAGCCTTCTGCTGCCACAGCCGGGCCCGGAGCACCTGAAGGGCCTTCTCCTTATTCTGGAGCTGGCTGCGCTGGTCCTGGCACTCCACCACCATGCCGGTGGGGATGTGGGTGATGCGGATGGCGGAGGAGGTCTTGTTGATGTGCTGTCCTCCGGCGCCGGAGGAGCGAAAAGTGTCAATGCGCAAGTCCTTCCGGTCCAGGGCAAAATCCACCTCGTCCAGCTCCGGCAGCACCGCCACCGTGGCGGTGGAGGTGTGGATGCGGCCTCCGGATTCTGTCTCCGGTACCCGCTGGACCCGGTGGACGCCGCTCTCAAATTTCATCCGGGAGTAGGCCCCCGGACTCTCTATGGTAAAAATCAGCTCCTTGACGCCTCCCAGCTCAGTCTCGTTGACGCTGAGCACCTGGGTCTGCCAGTGACGGCGGTCGGCATACATGGCGTACATCCGGTAAAGGGAGTGGGCGAACAGAGCCGCCTCCTCCCCGCCGACCCCGGCCCGGATCTCCACGATCACCGGCTTGTCGTCGTTGGGGTCTTTCGGCAGCAGCAGCACCTGGAGCTGCCGGTCCAGCCGGGCCAGCTCCTCTCTGCCGCTCTGCAGCTCCTCCCGGGCCAGCTCCCGCAGCTCCGGGTCCGGCTCAGAGAGCATGGCCTCCGCCTCTTGGAGGCTCCGGGCCGCCTTTTCCCTGGCCCGGTAAGTCTGTACCAGCTCCTCCAGGTCGGCCAGCTCCCGGTTCAGCCGGGCCACCAATGCCGCATCCCCGTAGGTCTCCGGGGCGGAGAGCTTGGCCTGCAGGACGCTGTAGCGCTGATCCAGTTGTTGCAGTTTATCCAGCATAAATCCTCAATCCATCAGAAATGATTTGACCAGAGCGGGCGCCTCCCGCACCGTGGAGTAAATCCGGGAAGACCAGTCCGGCATGGGGGCGCTCAAGGTGGAGCAGTCCATCCCATACCGGTCCGCCAGCATCCGCACCCGGGTCAGGTGAAAACTGTTGGAGACAATGGTCACATGGGGCTGTTCCAGCCCCTCCCGCTCCAGCAGCGCCATGGTATTTTTCAGATTGGTGGCGGTGCTGGTGGACTGATCCTCCAGCAGGATGCGCCCGGCGTCTACCCCCTGCCCGGTCAGATAGTCCGCCATGGACTGGGCCTCACTCACCGGCTCGTCGTCTCCCTTGCCGCCGCTGACCACAATGAGGGGGGTGCAGTCTCGCTCCTCCAGCTCTGCCAGATAGTCCAGGGCGGTGTCCAACCGCCGCTGAAGGGCGGGAGATGGCTCCTCTCCCCAGATCTTGCAGCCCAGAATCAGCACCACGTCCGGGTCTTTTTTCAGCTCGCTCCGGCCACCGGCGATGACCACCGCCTCCAGAACCAGGAAGGCAATCAAAGCCAGCGCAATCAGTACCAGCAGCACTTTCATCACCGGGCTCATCCGCCCAATTGCTCGGAAAGGCTTTCCCATCGCTCATATGCCTCCGTCAGTTCCGCCTCCAGGGCAGCCTGCTGTTCGGTCAGCTCCTGCAGCTTCTGGTAATCGGTGGCGCTGGCCTCCATCTGGGCGTTCAGCGCCTCCTGCTCCTCTTCCAGCTTCTGAATCTGCCGCTCCAGGGCCCGCAGCTCCTTTTCCAGCAGCTTGGTGCCCCCGGCAGGTTTCTCCTTTTTCGGCTTCTTCTCCAGCTGCTTTTTGGGGGGTAGATGTAGCTCCGCCTCCCGGGCCTTTTTCCGCTGCCAGGCCTCGTAATCTCCCCGGAAGTCAGTGATCTGCCCGTTTTCCAGAAACCAGATCCGGGTGGCGAAGCGGTTGATAAAGTACCGGTCATGGGAGACGAAGAGCAGCGCCCCCTCGTACTCCTCCACCGCCGTCTCAATCCACTCCCGGGAGGCGATGTCCAGGTGGTTGGTGGGCTCGTCCAGGATCAACAGATTGATCTGCTTGGCCATCAGTTGACATAATTTCAATCTGGACCGCTCACCGCCGGACAGGGCGGCCACCGGCTTGAACACGTCCTCTCCCCGGAAGCGGAACCGGCCCAGCCGGTCCCGGGCCTCCTGGGCGGAGCAGTTGTCCTCCCAGATGAGGGTGTCCACCAGGGTGCGCTCGGGGTGGTCAAACTGGACGATCTGGGGCAGATAGCCGATGCGGACGGTGGGACCGAAGCGGAGCTTGCCGGTGTCCGGCTCCTCCTCGTCCAGCAGCAGCTTGAGGAAGGTGGTCTTGCCGGTGCCATTGTCTCCCAGCAGGGCGATCCGCTCCCCTCCCAGCACCTCCAGGTCCACGCCGGAGAACAGCGTCCGCTCCCCGAAGGATTTGGAGAGGTTGGAGATGGTGAAGAGCATGTCTCCCTTAAAGTCCCGCTCGCCAAAGCCGGCGGTCAGGACCTTTTCCGGGCCGATGGGCTTGTCCTGGGTGTGAATCCGCTCAATCCGCTTTTCCATGGAGAAGACCCGCTTATAGGTCTTGTCCATGCCCTTGAACGCCCACATCCGCATCTTCTCCGCGGCCTCTTCCAGTTGGGCGATCTTCGCCTGCTCCTTCTCGTACTGGCGCAGCTGTTCCTGATACCGCCGCTCCTTTTCCACCACATAGAAGGAGTAGTTGCCGGAATAGAAGGCGGCCTGGCCCCGGTCAATCTCCACGACCCGCTTGACCACCCGGTCCAGAAAGTATCGGTCATGGGAGATGGCCAGGACGGTGCCCCGGAAGGAGTCCAGATACTCCTCCAGCCACTCGGTGGCCCGGAGATCCAGGTGGTTGGTGGGCTCGTCCAGCAGCAGGATGTCGGTATCCTCCAGAATCAGCCGGGCCAGGTTGACCCGGGTCTTCTCTCCCCCGGAGAGCCGGTCGAAGAGCTGCTCCCGCATGGCTGGGGAGATTTCCAGGCCGTTGCACACCTTGCCCAGGCGCACAGCGGTGTCATAGCCTCCCGCCGCCTCAAAGGTCTGGGTCAGGGCATCGTACCGGCTCAGAACCGCCTTGTCCTGCTCTCCGGCGGCCATTCTGGCAGTGAGCTGCTCCAGCTCCTGTTCCAGAGCATGGAGCCGGGCAAAGGCGGTGTCCAGCACGTCCTCTACCGTATATTCCGGCGGGTAGACGGGAATCTGGGAGATGAGGCCCAGCTTTTTCCCCGGGGCAATGACCACCTGCCCCTCGTCATAGTCATACTCGCCGGTGAGGATTTTAAACAGGGTGGTCTTGCCGCAGCCGTTTTTGCCCAGGATGCCCACCCGCTCCCCGGCGTCCACCTGAAAGGTGAGTCCGTCCAGCAGATTGTCCCCGATCTCAAAGGATTTGACCAGATTTTGTACGGTGATATCGATCATAGCATTCTCTCTTCGCCGGAGGGATGCTCCGGTCTGTCTTATTCGCTCTCGGTCAGCCGCTTGATGAACTCCACCAGCTCCTCAAACTTCATGCCCCGGCTGGCCTTGCAGAGTACGACGGCGCCGGGCTGCAGCACCTGCGTCAGCACCACCTTGGCCTCCTCCTGGTTGGGCCGGGCATAGACCTCACCCAGGCCGGCGCCCTGGGCGCCTCTTGCGATATACTCGCCCAGCTCGCCCACAGTGATCAGGCAGTCAATGCCCGAGCTGCCCACAAACTGGCCAACGCTCTCATGGAGCACCGGGCCCAGGTCGCCCAGTTCCAGCATATCGCCCAGCACGGCGATCCGGTAGGCGCCGGAGTAATTGGCCAGCACATCCACCGCAGCCCGCATGGACTGGGGGTTGGCGTTATAGGTGTCGTTCAAAATAGTGATACCGTTTTTGCAGCGGACGATGTCCATCCGCATCTTGGTGGGGACAAAGCTCTCAATGCCCCGGCAGATCTCCTCCAGATTGAGGCCGAAGGCGGCGCCCACGGCGGCAGCGGAGAGGGCGGGATAGAGCAGGTGTCGTCCCAAACAGTGGATGGTGGTGTTCAGCTTGCCCAGTGGGGTAACCGCCTCCAGCGCCATGCAGTCATGCCCTGTCTCGCGGATGTCCAGGCAGCGGAAAGCGCACCGCTCCGACTCACCGTACCAGGTGATGGGGTGGATCAGCACCTGATCCAGCTTGCCCAGCAACAGGTCGTCGCCGTTGAGCACTGCAAGTCCGCCGGGCTTGAGGCCATTAAAGATCTCCGCCTTGGCCCGCAGGGTGTTCTCCCGGCTGCCCAAGTTCTCGATGTGGGCGTCGCCCACGTTGGTGATCATGGCCACATCGGGCTGGACGATGCGGGTGAGATAGTCTATCTCCCCCTTGTGATTCATACCCATCTCCACCACGGCGATCTCATGGCCGCTGTTCAAGCCAAAGAGGGTCTTAGGGACGCCGATGTTATTATTAAAGTTACCCTGGGTTTTGAGCACCCGGTACTTCTGGCCGAGCACGGCGGCTACCATATCCTTGGTGGTCGTCTTGCCCACACTGCCGGTGACGCCCACCACCTTGATGTCAAATTTACTCCGGTAATACCGGGCCAGATCTCCCAGGGCGGCGGTGGTGTCCGCCACCTGAATATAGAACCGGTCAGTCCGGCGCTCGCCGATGGGCCGCTGGGTCAGACAGCCCAGGGCGCCGTTGCACAGCGCCTGATGGAGATAGAGGTGTCCGTCAAAGTTCTCTCCGCACAGGGGAACGAACAGGGAGTTCTGGTGCATCTTCCTGCTGTCGGTGTCCACCTCGGTGATCACCGCGTTGGGGTCAAAGCTGCCCAGCAGCTCGCCGCCTACAGCGGCGACAATCTCAGCTACGGTAATGGGTTCCATATTCAGCCCTCTCTCGCTTTCAGGGATTTTTCAATGACAATCTCGCACAGCCGGCCGTAGTCAATGCCCACAGCGGCGGCCTCCTGAGGCACCAGACTGGTGGGAGTCATGCCGGGCAGGGTGTTGATCTCCAAAAACCAGGGGGTGCCGTCCTCGGTGACGATAAAGTCCGCCCGGGCATAGACCGAAAGGCCCAGGGTCCGGAACACCGTCTCGGTGGCTTTGGCGATCTCCGCCTCCCACTCCGCCGGGATGGGTGACGGGGTGATCTCCACCGTGGCGCCGGGCTGATACTTGTTCTCGTAGTCATAGAAGCCCTGCTTGGGGATGATCTCGATGGAGGGCAGGTGATAGCCCTCCAGATAGGCCATCTGGATCTCCCGGCCCTGGACGTACTGTTCCAGCACCACCTTGCCGCCGTAGTTCAGGCAGTCGGTGAGGGCGGCGGACAGCTCCTCCGCCGTTCTGGCGATGGAGACGCCGATGGAGGAGCCGGAGTCCAGGGGCTTTACCACCACCGGGAGGGCGGTCTCCGCCACCAGGGGGGGAATCTGCTCCGCGGTATAGACCACCTTCCGCCAGGCGGGGGTATGGACGCCGGTGTCGGCGATCAGCCGTTTGGTCAGGTCCTTATCCATGGCGATGGCGCTGGGGAAGGAGCCGGAGCCGGTGTAAGGAATACCCAGCAGGTCCAGAGCAGCCTGCAGGCTGCCGTTTTCGCCGCAGTCCCCGTGGAGCGCCAGATAGACTACATCTGCCATGCGGCACAGCTCCAGCACGCCGGGACCAAAGACAGACCTGCTCTGGTCCTTCCGGCTGGCCCGGATGGCCTTGAGGTCGGGAGCCTGGCGGCCCACCTGCTTCCACTCCTCGGGCACCGGAGCGGAGAACCGGCTCTCCAGGCTGCCCTCATACCCTTCCAGGCCAAAGAACAGATCCACCAGGGCCACCTGATGCCCCCGGCTCCGCAGGGCCTGGGTCACCATGACGCCGGAGGAGAGGGAGACATTCCGCTCCCCGGACAGGCCGCCGGCCAATACTACAATTTTCATATTGCAATCCACTCCTTTGAGCGCAGCCGCCTTCCATGCCCAGGGCCGGATGGCGTAATCATTCAGTATAGAGTATATCACACTTACTCAGCCGGAACAAGGGAGATTTGTGCAAGCATTGGGACGATCAGGGACAAAAAATTCGGGAAATCTCCGAATTTCAGAGGTTCCCCGAATTCTCTTCTCCCGCCTTACCAGCAGGCGATTTCCTCGTAGTTGTTCGCGTGCAGCACCTTGCAATAGCTCCAGTTGACATCCACCCGCTCATAGGGTGCCACCCCGTAGCGGATGCAGCCGGTCCAGGTGGCGCCGCCCCCCACATTGCTGTCATAGAGAAACAGCCCGTCCTCGGTGACGCCGATAAAGACCGCCATATGCCGGGGCTTGGACTCCCGGCCGGTGCGGTACAGCCAGATAATATCCCCCGGCTGGGCTTGGGCAAAGGTGGCCGGGTCCGCCGGATCCCCCTCGGCGATCACCGTGGCGTGTTCGGTGTCCAGCATCTCCCCAAAGACAGAGCGATAGAAAAACCGGGCCCAGGCGTAGCAGGTCCAGCCGTCCTTGTAGTCCTCATTCAGCTCCCAATCGTAACCCAATGACCGCAGAATATACTGAAGCTGGCAGTTTTTGCAGGTGCTCCGGGAATAGTGATGACAGGCCTCGCCGTTGATGGAAAAGTAGCTGCCGGCCGGCCAGCGCTCCAGCAGCTCGTCCACCGCCGCCTCCACTCCGGTGCGCCCGTCCACCGACAGGGAGACGGAGCGGCTGGTCTCGGTACGGCCCGGCACGGCCGCCGCCGTCACGGTGAGCTCCGCCTCCCCCGGTCCGATGATCGTCACCATGCCCGCCTCGTCCACCCGGGCCACCGACTCATCCGAGGAGGCATAGGTCATTTCCACCCCGTCGGGCAGACCGTGCACCTCCAGTTGAAAGGGCTGAGTGGTGATATTGCAGTCGTAGCCCTCCTCCAGCTGAAAAGACCAAGAAATCTTGGGCTTCTCCCAGGCCGTTGTACATGCTTTGCGGACAGCCTCGAAGCTGTGCAGCGGAGCAAGGCACTCCAACAGACTGACCACCAGTGCCAGCGCCAGCAGCAGCGCCGGTTCCCGCCAGCTGTTCTGCGCCGGATGGTACTTCCATTGTAATGGGATAGACTGATTCATGATCAAAACGGCTCCGTTTTCCAGTTTCTTTCCTATTTTACCAAATATTTTCCAAATTACAACATTTGCGGCAGCAGATTTTGCAGTTTTTGAATGACAGTTTTCCTGCATCATTTTCAATCACTTTTCATTTTTTGCAGGGCATTCTATCATATTTTGCATTTTTTACGCCGAGGCGTTTCATTCGGCCTTGGTCAGTATTTCCAAAAATGAAGCTTTTACCCCCTTCTCATTCATTTTTCTGCCGTTTTTTCCGTTTCCCTCTTGCCAATTTGCAAGGTGCGACGTATACTATAGCATGAAAAATACGGACTGGAGGTAATTCCTTTGAAACCCCTTTCTTCTGTTGCATCAAATGTCCAGGCTTCCACCACGCTGGCTCTGGACTCCCTGTACAAAGAGATGAAGGCCAACGGCGTGGACGTGCTGGGCTTTGCCGCCGGCGAGCCGGACTTCCCCACCCCGGACCATATCAAGCTGGCCGCTGTAGAGGCCATTATCCACAACGAGACCCGCTACACCCCTGCCTCCGGTACCATGGCGCTGAAGATCGCCATCTGCGACCGTCTGAAGGAGGATCTGGGCCTGCACTATGAGCCGCCTCAGATTGTCTGCTCCTCCGGCGCCAAGCACTGCGTCTATATCGCCCTGCGCACCCTGGTCAACGAGGGCGACGAGGTGATCATCCCCGCTCCCTACTGGGTCAGCTATGTGGAGCTGGTCAAGATGGTGGGCGGCACCCCCGTGGCTGTGCTGGCCACCGAGGAGGAGAACTTCAAGCTGACCCCGGAGAAGCTGGAGGCCGCCATCACCCCCAAAACCAAGTGCGTCATGCTGAACAATCCCTCCAACCCCACCGGCATGCTTTATACCCGTCAGGAGCTGGAGGCTCTGGCCGAGGTTATCGTCAAGCACGACCTGTATGTGCTGGCAGACGAGATCTACTACAAGCTGGTCTATGACGGCCGGGAGTTTGTCTCCATCGCCTCTCTGGGTGAGGAGATCAAGAAGCGCTCTGTCATCATCAACGGCGTCTCCAAGAGCTACGCTATGACCGGCTGGCGGCTGGGCTATCTGGCCTGCGACGCCGCCATCGCCAAGGTGGCCTCCAACTATCTGAGCCATTCCACCGGCAATCCCTGCTCCATCACTCAGGTCGCTGCTGCCGTGGCCCTGGAGGCGGACCAGCAGACCGCCGAGCTGATGCGTCAGGCCTTTGAGGAGCGCCGGAACTACATTGTGGACCGGATTAACGCCATCCCCGGCCTGAGCTGCCTCAAACCTGAGGGCGCCTTCTATGTGATGCTCAACATCAAGCAGCTTCTGGGCAAGACCATCCGCGGCCATGTGATCAACACCGCCGACGACTTTAGCGACGCTTTCCTGAAGGAAGGCCTGGTCTGTATCGTGCCCTGCACCGGCTTCGGCATCGACGGCTTCCTGCGCTGGAGCTACGCCGCCTCCATGGACAACATCAAGAAGGGTCTGGACCGGTTGGAGAAGTTTTTGGCGGAATAATTTCATTTTCCCACAAATGAAAGCAGAGTCAGGCGAAAGCCCGGCTCTGCTTTTTTGTGGTCCGTTATCAAAATCAGTGTTCTTCTTTTTCTTCTCCGCTCTCCCCGCGCTTGGAGACCGGCTCATTGATCTCCCGCAGTCCCAAGTCGCAGCCGCAATAGGGGCAGTGCTTTATCTTGGGCGACAGCCGGACATCTATCATCTTCCCGCAGTTGGGACACCGCCAGAAGAGAAGGAGAAACACGCAGGGAGTCAGAATCGCAAAGGTGGCAGCTAATTCGATCACCACAGGATCCTCTGTGACTGCCGGCGTGAGGCCCAATATCAGCGCCACGGCGACGATCATGCCGTACATACAGGTCAGCACCGTTTTCAGCGGGAGCTTGGGCAGTTTTTTCACGGGACAGACCTCCTCAAACAGCTCGGCCATGCCGGCGCGCACAGCGATTCGATTCTGTCTTTATTATAGCGTCCGCCCCCGTTCCCGTCAAATAGAACGCCGGTTTGCGCAAACCGCCCCCGCAGGCTTTGGCCTGCGGGGGCGGCGGCATTTTGGTCTGTTTTTCTTACCCTTCGTAGCCCTTGGGATTCTTGCTCTGCCAGTTCCAGCTGTCCCGGCACATGTCCTCCAGGGTGTGGGTGGCCTCCCAGCCCAAGACCTCTTTGCTCTTCTCTGGAGTGGAGTAGACGGTGGCCAGGTCGCCGGGGCGGCGGGGGGTGATCTCGTAGGGCACTTTGATGCCGTTGGCCTTCTCAAAGGCGTGGACCATGTCCAGCACGCTGTAGCCGGTGCCGGTACCCAGGTTGAAGACCCCCTCGCCGGTGTGGGTCATCAGGTAGGACAGGGCAGCCACATGGCCCCGGGCCAGATCCACCACGTGGATGTAGTCCCGGACGCCGGTGCCGTCGTGGGTGTCGTAGTCGTCGCCAAAGACGGACAGGTGGTCCCGGCGTCCGATGGCAGTCTGGGAAATGAAGGGCATCAGGTTGTTGGGGATACCCTTGGGGTCCTCGCCGATCATGCCGCTCTCGTGGGCGCCCACCGGATTGAAGTACCGCAGCAGCACCACCGACCACTCGGGGTCCGCCTTTGCGATGTCCCGGAGGATCTGCTCGCCCATATACTTGGTCCAGCCGTATGGGTTGGTGCAGTTGCCCGTCTTGCTGCCCTCGGAGAGGGGCATCTCATTGTCTCCGGAGTAGACGGTGGCGGAGGAGGAGAAGACGATCTTCTTGCAGCCGTGCTGACGCATGACGTCGCAGAGGGTGAGGGTGGAGTTCAGATTGTTGTCATAGTACTCTAGGGGCTTGGCCACGCTCTCGCCCACCGCCTTGAGGCCGGCGAAGTGGATGACGCAGTCGATGGGGTACTGGTCAAAGATCTGATTCAGGGCAGCCCGGTCCCGGACGTCCGCCTGGAAAAAGGGGATGTGCTTGCCGCCGGCCAGCTGCTCCACCCGCTCCAGGGCCTTGGTGTTGGAATTGCACAGATTGTCCACGACCACCACATCGTGGCCCTCGTTGAGAAGCTCCAGGCAGGTATGGCTGCCGATATAGCCGCTGCCGCCGGTTACAAGAACTGTCATCGTCAATCTTCTCCTTTTCTGCATACGAGATATCAAACGTTACGGGCGCACGCTGTGCGCCCCTACAGGGGTTCGGCTCAAAAGATACTCAGCCCCACAGTTTTTCGGGATAAATCCCCTCCGCCTTCATCTGAGCCACCGCGTCCCAGACGGACTGTAGGTCCTCCCGGTAGGTGACGCCGTGCCAGCACTCGCTGGTGGGCAACACCCGGACGGTGCCAAGCCCCTCCTGAATCTGGGCGTTTGCCACAGATGGGAGGTAATACTCACACTTCATGGGATTTTTCGGCAGGTTCTCCCGCAAAAATGCCTCAAACCGGCCGGTGAACTCCCCCATCATCTCCTGATGGAAGCCCCAGAGGTTCATGGAGACCAGGGTATCCTCAGGGAGAACATGGAAGGTCTCCCCGTCCTCGGTATAGGCAATGCCCTCCGGCCGCCGCTCGATGCGGGTGCGCTCGGTGATATCCACCAGCAGGCCGTTTTCCACCCGGCAGACCCCCCGGGCCACAGAGCCGTTTTCCGTGATGGTGTTCTTCAGCCGGTAGCCCACCATAGCCTGCTGGTTGGCGGGAGCGCCGCTGACCAGGAAATCATAGATCGCCTGGAAGGAGGTGCGGCCGTAGAAGTCATCGGCGTTGATGACGGCGAAGGGGCCGTCGATCACGTCTTTCGCGCAGGCGATGGCGTGGGCGGTGCCCCAGGGCTTCACTCGGCCCTCCGGAACGGAATAGCCCTCCGGCAGCTTGTCCAGCTCCTGATAGGCGTAGCGCACATCAAAAAACGGCTCCATCCGGTCGCCGATGTTCTGCCGGAAGGTGTCCGCGATGGCGTCCTTGATGATAAAGACCACCTTGCGGAACCCGGCTCTCCGGGCATCATAGAGGGAAAAATCCATAATGATATGGCCCTGGTCGTCTACAGGGGTGATTTGCTTCAATCCGCCGAAGCGGCTGCCCATGCCGGCAGCCATGACCACCAAGATAGGTTCGGACATATGCCATCCTCCATTCACCGGCGTCTCCCCGAACCGCGCCGGGCCTGCGCCTGATACTACCTCTATTCTACACAGGCCATTCCTTTTTGCAAGCGCAATTTTGTGTGATTCATCGGAATCTTGCCTAAAATCGCACTATTTCTGAAAGTCCCGGATGGCCTCCAGGGCGGGCAGGGTGTTGCCGTCATAGTCGAACAGCGCCTGATTCGCCCACTCGTTGCCGCCGGGGCCCGGTTCCTGGAGATAGGAATACGCACAGTCGTTGGCCCACTGGCTTCCGGCCACCGGAAGCCAGGCGGGCTCCCAGTAGATAAAGCCACGGCCCAGGCCTTGGGGAACCTGACGGATGATCTCCATCATGTCCTGCATAAAGTCCCGCTGGCCCTGGGGCGTCATGGGATAGCCGATGTGCTCCACCAGGCTAGGCTTGGTGGCCATGCCCTTGCGCTTGTCGCTGGGCAGACCCTCCCAGGCCTGATAGTCCTCCATGGTAAAGCCCATGGAGACCTCCGCCACAATGAGGGGTTTTCCGTAGCGCAAAGCGATGTCGTTCATATTGTCCCGGAGCATATCCGGCGTCCCGTGCCAGAAGGGGTAGTAGGACAGGCCGATGCAGTCAAAGTCCGCCCCGCCGTTTTCCAGATAGCTGTCAAACCAAGTGCGGTAGAGCTGGTTATTACCGCCGTTATCCAAGTGGAGCATCACCTGCGCCTGGGGCGCCTGCTCCCGGACCGCCCGGATACCGGCGGAGAGCAGCCGGGCAATGGCCCGGAAATCAGGGGTATGCCCCACCGGCCACAGCAGTCCCTTGGAGATCTCATTGCCTACCGCCACCATCTGGGGCAGCAGCTCCTCCCGCTTCAGCGTCTCCAGCACCTGACTGGTGTAGTCATAGACTGCCCGGGTCAGCTGCTCCTCGTCCAGGCCCACCCAGGCCTTGGGCATCCGCTGCTTTCCGGGGTCCGCCCAGAAATCGCTGTAGTGGAGATCCAGCAGCCAGTCAAGCCCTGCATCCTTGACACGGCGGGCCAAACCGATGACACAGGGCAGATCGTTGGTGCCCGCCCCGTAGGGCTCCCCCGACCGGGAATAGGGGTCGTTCCAGAGGCGGATGCGCACCAGATTGGTGCCATAGCTTTTTAAAATCTCCAGGGCGGTTCCCTCCCGTCCCTTGTCAAAGAAGCGGCCGCCGCAGCGCTCCACCTCCGGCAGGGTGGACAGATCCATACCGATGATCCATGGGTTCATACTCTTTCACCTGCTTTTGCGCACAGGGCCGGTCTCCTGCGAGACCGGCCCCGCTGAGTCAAAGCTCAATCGTCAAATGTTTCGAAGTCGGTAAACCGCTTCATCATTGCCCGGTAACGGAAGCGGGCCATCTGGTTTTTCTCCAGCACGTCCGCCTCGGTGCCGGTATACTGGCAGCGGATACAATAGTATTCCTGCTTATCCTTGTCATAGAACATATCGATGTCCAGATCCCGCATAAAGCAGGAGGGGCAGCGGTAATTCAGTTTGCCTTTTCCAGCTTGAGCCATGTGGTAAAGACCTCCTTCTCATTCAGCTTCCCGGTATAGCCCAGGGTGAACATGGGGCTGAAGGCGTAGCCCTCCTTGAAATAGCCCTGCTTCTCCTTGCCCTCACACAGGAGAGAGACCTTGGTCTCAATGGGCGGCAGGGTGCAGCTCACCCGGTCAGCCTCGGGAATCGCCACCTCCCGGCACTTGTACTCGTAGGGCAGGGTGACGGAGCCGTCGCCCTTCACCGCCTCCAGAGTCAGGCTGGTCATGTCCTCGGAGTACTCGGTGGTGCCGTAGCAGGCCACGATGTACTCGTTGATGGTGACGTCGGCGTCGGGATCGCTCATCTCCAGAATGTGCCGGTCCATCTTGATGGTGCTGTCGCCCTCGGCGAAGGTGATCACCGTCTGCAGCTTTACCGTTAGATCGGAGAACTCGATGTCCACCGGATCCAGGGTAAGGATGCGGTCCTTGCCCTCCTGGGAGAAGTGGGCCTTGGTGCGGCAGAGGCAGAGGTCCACCTCCTCGCCGTTGTGGCAGATCTTGGCGGAGCGGACGGTGCCCTCGCCGGCGTAGTGGGTGAAGTAGCCAGCACGGTATTTCTCCTGAATGAGGAAAGGATAACTGGCGTCGGTGACATGGGGGGTGCCGATGCCCACCGGCCAGTAGAGCTTGGCCACATAGGGCCGCAGATCCACAATGGCGCCGCCCTGGTCCATGTTGACGCAGGCCCGCATATTGGGATCGCAGTACCAGAACAGCTGCTTGTCGCTGCCGTAGAGAATATCCCGCCACAGAGCGCACTCCGGCTCGGTGTAGCCCTTCTTCTCCCGGTAGAAGTCGGCAAACTCGCTCATGGTCATGTCGATGAGCTTGCCTTCCTTCTTCAGCTGGCCGTAATAGGCGCAGCCGTCGGCATAGCTCTTCTTGAGCAGCTCATAGGGGGACTCCCACCGGCCCATCTTGTTCATCCAGCCCGGGCCGACGAACATCATGTTGTAGGCGTAGCCGTTGTTAAACTTCTCCTGATACCGGAACTGGTCGATCAGGTTGTACAGGTAGGGGTACTCCCAGGTCTCAGTGTCGTAGATCATGCCCCGGAGGACGTTCTGGGGATGGGTGCCGAAGTTGGAGCCGTTGCCGTCATAGCAGGCGATCAGGTCCCGGCTCAGGTGAGGGATGGCCACGATGCCGCTGTCCTCCTCCGCGTTGGCGGCAGGGGCGTGGGTGTTGGCCTTGGAGGGGATCCAGGGGGCCCAGGGGCCGCCGTCCATGAAGGTGTACCAGCTGTTGTTGCAGGTGTGGTAGGCCTTGGGGCCCTCCTCCCAGCAGGTGGCCACGGCGCACTTCACCATGGGGTACTTCTCCTTGATGAAGTTGATCAGGTCGGCGTCCATGTAGTAGGAGCCGGTGGACTCGGGATAGAAGCCGAACCGCTCATAGAACTTCTCAAAGACGTCGGTGACAATCGCCTTCTTGTCCTCCATGGAGAACATCCAGATGCAGAAGTCCTTGGTCTGATACTTCTCCCGGAACTCCTTGCAGGGCAGGCCCAGCAGGCTCAGGGCGATCTCGTCGCCGTACTGCTCGTGATCCGCCTTGGCCAGGGCCACCGCCTCGTCGTTGAAGAGGCTGGCGTAGGTCATCTGAATGGTGGTCTTGAGGCCGTTCTGGTGGGCCAGAGCCTGCTGAGTCTTGAAGATGTCCAGGCTCTCGGTGAGCAGTGCCTTGCGGCCCAGATCCTCCGCCTTGCCGTGCCCGGTGACCTTCTCCGCGTACTCCGGCACCATCTCCGGCCGGTGAATGATGTTTACCACGAATTGGCTCATTGATTGCCTCTTCCTTTCCCGCAGCCGGCCTGCACAGGCACGCCGGACCGCTCAATTTGATTTGCGCAATTTTAAAACGAGTTGCGCATTCTCTCCCTTTGTTTTTCCGATCAGCGACAGTATAGCAACCCTTTCCCTCCTTGTCAATCCGTGTTTTTTGCCAATAGAAGCGTTTTTCAGGCGGCATATTCCGTCATTTTTCAGGAACTTCCTTTTCAGATTGCGCAACCGGTTGTCTTTCGTGGTAGAAAGAAAACCGCACATGTGGTTGAAGCGAAATTGCCCCGCCAATCTGTGCGGTTTCTCCCACCGCCGGGGAGACCCCGGCGGTGGGCAAGAGGTGTGCTTGACGGGAATCAGCCCTTGACAGCACCGCCGGTGACACCCTCCACATAGAACTTCTGCATAATGATATACAGAATGGAGATGGGGATGGAGACCAGCACGCCGCCGGCGCAGAACTGACCGAAGTAGGTGTTGATCAGGCTCTTATCCAGCATGTTGTACAGGCCGATGGCCACCGTCCACTGGGAGGAGACGCCTGCGTTGAGGATCATCTTGGCATAGACGAAGTCCATCCAGGGTACCAGGAAAGAGCTGATGATGGTGTAGACGATGATGGGGCGGCTCATAGGCAGCACCACCTGGAAGAAGCAGCGGGCCTCGCTGGCGCCGTCCAGCTTGGCGGCCTCCTGCAGCGCCTTGGGCACCGTTCCAAAGAAGCCCTTGGCGATCAGGTAGCCCAGGCCCGACGAGCCGGAGTAGACCAGTATCAATCCCAAATGGCTGTTGGTCAGACCCACCGACTTCAGCACGAAATAGACGGCGATCATGGACAGCACGCCGGGAAACAGGTTGACGATGACAGAGAGGTTCTGCAGGCCCTTGCTGCCCCGGAAATCCATGCAGGCAAAGGCATAGGCCACCATCAGCACAAAGATGCTGGAGATGACGCAGTTGGCGATGGCGATGACCAGGGTGTTGGAGAACCAGGCCGGGAAGTCCGCCACCGTGTCGGCGCCGGTGAGCAGCTTGGTATACTGCACCAGACTCCACTCCTCCGGGAAGAAGGTGGAGGTGTTGCGGCCGTTGTAGGCGCTGAAGGAGGTGACCACCAGCCAGATGATGGGAACCAGCCAGATCAGGGCCAGGAACGCCAGAAGGATCTGCTTGAGGGCGATATTGACATATTTCCGTTTCATTACGCGAAATCCCCCTCTCCGGTGCGGGCTACCACTTTGTTAAACGCCACAAGCGTGAACACAGCGCAGATCACGAAGATCACGATACCGATGACTGCGGCCATCTTGTAGTTGTAGTAGTCCTGCGTCAGGGTGAACAGCCAGGTGACCAGCA
>JBJDXT010000072.1:0-8001 GCA_051866795.1 Candidatus Onthomonas sp.
CGTTGTAGTTGTAGCCCATGGAGAAGCCGTGGGCGCCGGTGTCGTGGATCACCAGAATGTCCCCCTTGTCGATCTCGGGCAGCATCCGGTCCACGGCGAACTTGTCGCAGTTCTCGCACAGGGAGCCCACCACGTCGTACTTGTGGTCGCAGGGGGCGTTCTCCTTGCCCAGGACGGTGACGTGGTGATAGGCGCCGTAGATGGCGGGCCGCATCAGGTTGGCCGCGCAGGCGTCCACGCCGATATACTCCTTATAGGTGTGCTTCTCGTGGATGGCGGTGGTGACCAGGTGGCCGTTGGCGGCCAGCATATACCGGCCCATCTCGGTGTAGATGGCCACATCTCCCATGCCGTTGGGGGTGAGAATCCGCTCGTAGGCCTGACGGACGCCCTCGCCGATGGCATAGATGTCGTTGGCGGGCTGCTCGGGCCGGTAGTCCACGCCCACGCCGCCGGAGAGGTTGATAAAGGTGATGTGGCAGCCGGTCTCCTGCTGCAGCTCCACCGCCAGCTCGAACAGCTGGGCCGCCAAGGCGGGATAGTAGTCGTTGGAGATGGTGTTGGAGGCCAGGAAGGCGTGGATGCCAAACTCCTTTGCGCCCAGAGCCTTCAGCTTTTTGAAGCCCTCAAACAGCTGCTCCCGGGTGAAGCCGTACTTGGAGTCTCCGGGGTTGTCCATGACTTGGAAGCCCTCGGCGCTCTCCCCCAGCCGGAAGATGCCGCCGGGATTAAACCGGCAGGAGATCCGCTCCGGGATAAAGCCCAGGGTCTCCCGGAGAAAGTCGATGTGGGTGAAGTCGTCCAGATTGATGGTGGCCCCCAGCTGCTGGGCCAGCACATACTCCTCCGCCGGGGTCTCGTTGGAGGAGAACATGATGTCCCGTCCGGTGATGCCGCAGCGCTCGCTCATCATCAGCTCGGTCAGGCTGGAGCAGTCGGTGCCGCAGCCCTCCTCGTGGAGGATTTTGAGGATACGGGGGGTGGGAGTTGCCTTGACGGCGAAGTATTCTTTAAAGCCCGGGTTCCAGGAGAATGCCTGATTGACCGCACGGGCGGTTTTGCGGATGCCCGCCTCGTCATAGATGTGAAACGGAGTGGGATAGGTTTCTTTCATCTTCTGTGCCTGTTCCAGGGTGATAAAGGGGATTTTCTGCATTTTGCTCTCTCCTCTCTGTGTTGCCCTTACATAGTACTCATTTTTTTCCCGGTCCGCAAGTGTCAACTTTTCAGCCGGAGCACAATTTTGGCCCCCGCAGGACTGTCTCAGCGCCTTTCTCAGTAATTTTTACGGAAGAACCGCATCCAGTCCAGAAATTTTTCGGTCAAATTTTGTCAAATTCTGAAAAACATCGTCAATTCGCCGGGCGCAATTTTGATATTTCGCTGATTTTCGGCGGAAAAGGCTGCAAATCGCCGCAGGAACATTGACATAGCCCAGAAAACAACGTAAAATTCACCTTGTTAAAGAACTGCGGCGAGGACGCCGTGTGCAGCGGGCACACGGCGTCCCTTTTCTTTTTCCCGCCGCGCAGAGAGGAAGCGAAAGAAATGCTGGAGCTGATTACCAATATTAACAATACCCTCAACGGCATCGTCTGGGGCTGGCCGGCGCTGATTCTGCTGGCCTTTGTGGGCGTATTGACCACCTGCATCACCAAATGCTTCCAGGTGACCCATTTCGGCCACTGGATGAAGCAGACGGTAGGCGCCATCTTCCGGGACAGCCACGTCATCAGCCACACCGCGGACCGGTCCATCTCCCAGTTCCAGAGCCTGTGTACTGCTCTGGCCGCAACAGTGGGCACTGGCAACATCGTTGGCGTGGCCGGCGCGATCCTGGTGGGCGGCCCCGGCGCCGTGTTTTGGATGTGGCTGATCGCCTTCTTCGGCATGATGACCAACTACTCCGAAAACGTGCTGGGCATCTTCTACCGCCGGAAAAATGACCAGGGCGAGTGGTGCGGCGGCGCCATGTACTACCTGCGGGATGGCCTGGGGGCCAAAAAAGGCTGCAAGACCATCGGCGCCGTGCTGGCGGTGCTGTTCTCCGTGTTCTGCTTCCTGGCCTCCTTCGGCATCGGCAATATGACTCAGGTCAACTCCATCTCCGGCAATATGGAGTCTGTCTTTGGGGTGCCCACCTGGGTCACCGGCATCGTCATTCTGATTCTGGCCGGGCTGGTCATCGTGGGCGGCCTGAAGCGGATTGCCTCGGTCACCGAGAAGATTGTGCCCTTTATGGTCGTCCTGTACATCATCGGCACGGTGGTCATCCTGATCACCAATATCCGGATGGTTCCCGCCGTGTTCGGCGCCATTTTCAAGGGCGCCTTTGCCCTGAAGGCCGCTGGCGGCGGCGTGGTAGGCTACGGCATCAAGCTGGCCATTGAGCAGGGCATGAAGCGGGGCGTCTTTTCCAACGAGGCCGGCCTGGGCTCCTCGGTCATGGTCCACTCCAACTCCAACGTCAAGGAGCCGGTGCGTCAGGGCATGTGGGGCATCTTTGAGGTGTTCGCCGACACCATTATCGTCTGCACCCTCACCGCCTTTGCGGTGCTCTCCTCCGGCCTGGTGGATCTGGAGACCGGCGTGGCCGCCGCTGAATATAACGGCGTGGCTCTGACCAAGGCGAACATCGTCAGCACCGTCTTCTCCATGCACTTCGGCCAGATCGGCGCCGGCTTTGTGGCGATTGCCGTCATGCTCTTCGCCTTCTCCACCGTGCTGGGCTGGAGCCACTACGGCTCCAAGGCCTGCGAATACCTCTTCGGCACCAAGTCCACCCTGGTCTACCGGGTCATCTTTGTCATCGCCACCTTCGGCGGCGCCGTTATGGGCGACAACCTGGCCTGGGACATCGCCGACACCCTCAACGGCATGATGATGATTCCCAACCTGATCGGCGTCATCGCCCTGTCCCCCATTGTCTACCGGATTACCAGAAACTATGTGGACCGGAAGCTGAAGGGCAAAGACGTGGAACCCATGCTCTCCAACTTCCCGGAGATTCAGGCGGAGCACGCCGCCGCCGTGGGCAAGGGCGCGGAATAAATTTGATCTCTTCTCCTTCCCATAACCGTTATCCCCGCCGCTGTCCGCGGCGGGGATACTGAGCCTGTCGTAAAACGACAGGCTCTCCAAACAAATGCGTTGCATTTGTTTGGAATTATGCGGCCGAACCGCGCGCCCTTCGGGCACACAAGGTGAATTGCCCCGCAGGGGCAAGAGAAGGTCCCCTGGGGGACTCCCGGCCTCCCTGTGTGCTTTTTGCCGGCACAGGTCCGGCTAAAAGCACGTATTTCACTTTATTTTGTTGCTGGCGCAACAAAACTCCTGCGGAGGGCTTCCTGAACTTTTAGCCCGGCTTGAAATTTGCAAAAGTTACTTTTTTGACAGTCTGGGTATCCCCGCCGCTGACGCGGCGGGGATACTGCTTTTCTCCAAAAGTATCTTTGGTTTTTGGTCTTGATTCCGAAAAATTTACGGTTCAAAGGCTGTCAAACAAGACAAAAAACAAAATTGTTTGGATTCGTTTTTTGGACACTCAGCTAAATCGGTCCGAAAAAATTACGGAATTGCTCGGATTTTGTTGACAGATTTGTGTCTCAACCATAAAATAGTTTCACCTGCTGTGCTCCGGGTATCCGTGCCATTTTATCCGGAGCAGCGCAACCGAGGAGAAAAGGAGAAAACTGTTATGGAAGCTTTTACGCAAGTGGTCTCAAAGATTGACGACCTGGTCTGGGGCATACCCCTGATTGTACTGATTATCGCCTGCGGCGTCTGGCTGACCATTCGCACCGGTCTGGTGCAGGTGTTTCACCTGGGCAAGGCGCTGAAATTCATGGTGCAGAACGAGGAGGACGGCCACGGCGAGGTGACCTCCTTCGGCGCACTGTGCACCGCCCTCTCCGCCACCATCGGCACCGGTAACATCGTGGGCGTGGCCTCCGCCATCGCCGCCGGCGGACCCGGCGCCCTGCTGTGGATGGAGATTGCCGCCTTCTTCGGCATGGCCACCAAGTACGCCGAGGGCCTGCTGGCGGTCAAGTACCGGGAGATTGACGAAAACGGACATGTCCTGGGCGGCCCCTTCTACTACATCGAAAAGGGCATGGGCAAGAGCTGGAAATGGCTGGGCAAGCTGTTCTCCCTCTTTGCTGTCCTGGCCGGCGCTCTGGGCATCGGCACCATCACCCAGATCAACGGCATCACCTCCTCCGCCCAGAACTTCTTCGATCCGGAGAAGAACCACGTGGTCTTTACCATCGGCTCCGGTGAGAGCGCGGTAGACATCACCGTGACCACCATTGTGGTGGGCCTCATCGTCACTGTCTGCGCCGCCCTGGTCATCATCGGCGGCATCCAGCGGATTGCCAAGGTCTCTGAGATCATCGTGCCCTTCATGGCCATTCTGTATGTGGCCTGCGGCCTGATCATCCTGATCACCAACTTCACCGCCATTCCCGACGCCCTGTATCAGATTTTCTACGGCGCTTTCAATCCCCAGGCAGTGGCCGGCGGCATCGTGGGCGTGACCATCAAGGTCGCCATCCAGAAGGGCGTGGCCCGGGGCATCTTCTCCAACGAGGCCGGCCTGGGCTCCGCTCCCATCGCCGCCGCCGCCGCCCAGACCAAGGAGCCTGTCCGGCAGGGTCTGGTGACTATGACCGGCACCTTTATCGACACCATCATCGTCTGCACCATGACCGGCCTGGCCATCGTCATCTCCGGTGCCTGGCAGCCTGAACTGGGTCTGCAGGGTGCGGAGATCACCATGTACGCTTTCCAGAACGCCCTGCCCTTCCCGGCCAAGGTGGGCTCCTTCCTGCTGATGCTCTGCCTCATGTTCTTCGCCTTCACCACCATTCTGGGCTGGGACTACTACGCGGAGCGGAGCCTGGAGTACCTCTCCGACCGGAACATGACCGCCGTCAAGGTCTATCGCTGGATCTACATCGCCGCTGTTTTTGTGGGCCCCTACCTGACCGTCTCTGTGGTCTGGGGCATAGCCGACGTGTTCAACGGCCTCATGGCCTTTCCCAACATCATCGCCCTGCTGGCCCTGTCCGGCGTGGTAGCCAAAGAGACGAAAGACTACTTCCAGCGGCACAAGAAACAATAACACCTTCCCATAACAGCAACCCCGGCATCGTTCTCGATGCCGGGGTTGTTGTTCTAATTTTGAAGCGTTTATGCCAATCGCACCCCTGGCTCCCTCTTTGAGGGAGCTGTCGCCGTAAGGCGACTGAGGGAGTCTCCTCTGGCGTCCGCAGACGCCGGAGGCAGGTTCTTTTCTGTCAGTTCTGGTACAGCTCCCCGAATACCTCCCGGCAGAGCTGATCACAGTAATCCAGGGTGAAGCCGGGGTCCTTCCGGCTCATCTCGTTCTCCTCCAGCAGCGTCTGGGTGTAGTCGCTGAGAGGATAGACGGTGGGATTGCCCGTTCCCTCCACCATGTGGGAGATGAGGGGAATCACCCCGTAGTCGGAGATGGTGACCTCGTCCTCCTCCACCGACAAGGTGACGGTGGCCATGGCCCCCACCGCCCGCTGGCGGACGCCGTCTCCGGAGTCGCTGGTGAAGTTGATAAAGTTGCCCAGGGAGTAGTAGACCAGCATCCGGTTCCCCTGTTCATCCTCCACCCACTCCACTGGCTGGATGACGTGGGGATGGGTGCCCAGCACCAGATCCACCCCGTTTTCCAGAAAGATCCGGGTCCAGCGCTCCTGCTCCTCAGAGGGAGTGTGGGTGTACTCGGTGCCCCAGTGAGGAGTCACGATGACAAAATCCGCCAGCTCATTGGCCCGCCGCAGGTCGGCCACCACCTGCTCCTCCTCCAGCAGATCCACCTCGTAGGACTGGGGCAGAGAGATGCCGTTGGTGCCGTAGGTGTAGTCCAAGACGGCAATTTTGACCCCGTCCTGCTCATAGAGATAGAGGCCGTCCCGGCTCTCTTGGCTGTCGTGGATGCCCAGCACCCCGATCTGGGGATAGTTGGTCTCCCAGAAGTTCAGGCAGTTCAGCAGCCCCGTCTCACCCTTGTCCAGAGCGTGGTTGGTGGCGTGGCAGACCACGTCAAAGCCGGCCTTGACCAGGGCGTCCCCCACCTCAAAGGCCCCGTTGAAGGCGGGATAGCCGGAGAGGCCCAGCTCCCGGCCCCCCAGAATCACCTCCTGATTCACCAGGGCTAGGTCGGCGCCGGAGATCAGGCTTTTCGTGTGGGCGAAAAAGTGGTCGTAGTTGTAGCTGCCGTCCGATTGCAGGCCGCTCTCCTGAAGGGGGGTGTGGAGCAGCACGTCGCCCACCATGACGATGGAGATGGTCTGCCCCTCCGGATCCTGAGGAGCGGCGGTCTCAGCGGGCGCCGTCTCCTGTCCGCCGTTCTCCGGTTCCTGCTCCTCCGCCTGCTCCGCTCCGCCAGCGGACTCCTGCCGGCTGCCCAGCAGGCCGATCACCGCCCGGCAGCCCTGAAACAGGCCGACAATCAGCAGAATCAGCACCAGCAGCAGGCCGATGCGGGTCAGCTCAAAGCGCCAGCGCTTGGCGCTCCACTTTTTCCGCCTTCTTCGACGCCGCCGGCGGGGCGGCTGGGAACGGTATTCTTCCGGCATGGAGATCCCTCCTTCGGGGATGAAGCATTGACAATCGGCAATGGTACGGCGGGCGATTCGTGAATCGCCCCTACAGGTTGGAGGTCATTCCACGGTGCCCGGCAAAATAGTCCCTCGTCTGCTGTGCGTTTTTCAGCACCTCTTCGGTGAGGGCCTCCACGCTGGGAAACTTCCGCTCTCCCCGGAGCCGGTGGTAGAAGAACATCCGCACCGTCTGGCCGTAGAGGTCGCCGTCATAGTCCAGAATGTAGCCCTCCACATTGGCCCGGCCGTCTGTCTCCACTGTAGGCCGGACCCCCACATTGGTGACCGCCATGGCCTGGGTTCCGTCCTCCAGCGTGACGGTGGTGGCATACACCCCGTAGGCGGGGACGATGACGCCGGGCTGGAACTGGAGGTTGACAGTGGGAAAGCCCAACACACGGCCCAGGTGCTTGCCCGGGGAGACCTTCTGGCTGAGTACATGGGGATGGCCCAGAAATGCTCTGGCCTCCTCCATATCTCCCCGCTCCAGCAGGGTGCGGATATGGGTGGAGGAGACCCGGATGCCCTGCAGGTCAATCTCGCTGATGATGTCGCAGCCGATGCCCAGCTGGGCGCATTTCTCCCGCAGCCGCTGGGGATTGCCCTGGCCCCGGGCGCCGAAGCGGAAGTCGTGGCCTGCCACCACATGGACCGCCCCCTGCTCCCGGATCAGGTAATCGGTGATAAAATCCTCCCAGGGCATATCCACCATCTGGTCAAAGGAGCCCAGCAGCACCTCCCGGATGCCGTAGTAGCGGCGCATCAGCCACTGGCGGTCCTCCAGGGAGTTGATCAGGGGGACAGGCTTTCCCGTGAGCCGGGCGGTGGGGGAGCAGTCGAAGGTGAAGGCGCAGGGGACCGCCCCCAGCTCCTCCGCCCGCTGCCGCACCCGGGTGAGCAACGCCCCGTGGGCACGGTGCACCCCGTCAAAAAAGCCCAGGGCGATCACTCGTTTTGTATCTGACATAGCCTTCAAACCTCGAAAAAGCTCTTTTTTGTGTACATCTGTCCCTGCCGCAGCTCCCCCAGCATGAGAAAGCCGCCGCCGGCGCCGTAAACCCGGTACAGGCCCGGCTCCCCCTTGCAGCGGAAGGCGTTTCCGTTGCGGCAGCGGCGCTCCGCCTCTCCGGAGATGGTGCGGGCGGGATACCGGGCAAAATACTGATCCACCGGCAGTAGCAGATCTTCGGCAGTCCCCGTCTCCGCCGCGGCGATCACCGTCTCCAGGGTCACTGCCTGGCTCAGGTCGAAGCCCGCCGCCATGGTGCGCCGGAGGCTGGACATGCAGCCCCCGCAGCCCAGCGCCTGACCGATGTCGTGGCAGAGGGTGCGGACATAGGTGCCCTTGGAGCAGCGCACCCGG
>JBJDXT010000073.1:0-7917 GCA_051866795.1 Candidatus Onthomonas sp.
CATGGTGCAGCACTGCCTGCCTGCCCACCGGGGAGAGGAGATCACCGAGGACGTCTTTGAATTCCACGCGGATGAGATCTTCGAGGAGGCTGAGAACCGGCTCCACGCTCAGAAGGCGGTCATGGTGCTGCTCATGGGCGGCGAGATCTGATACTGAAAAGCATAAAATAAATGCGAAATGCCCTGGATTCTATGACAGAATCCAGGGCGTTCTGTATGCTGAGGCGGTAGGGCGGGGGCTTGCCCCCGCCGTCTGCACATTGTTCTCCCAGACGGCCGCACAGGCCTGTCACACGCCAAAGAGGCGCCCTTGCGGGCGTCCCTTTGGTGCTGGGGTAAAAATGTATGGGAAATGGAAAGGAAGCTTATTTGCCGGTCTGAGATTTGACCTCAGCCTTGGACTTGTTTCTGCGGAGAATGGCCTTGACCAGCATGACCGCGCAGGCCACGCAGCCCACAGCCACCAGGGCGTCCACCACATAGAGGGCGGTCTGCCACCAGGGAGTGACGGCCACAATCTTGGTCTCGTCAGTAAAGCCGTTCATAGCGTGGGAGTTGGCGACCGTATACAGGATGCGGTGGGTAGCCTGGCGCATGGCCTGGGTCAGATCGGGATCACCCTTGTAATCATTGATTAGCTCGTTGGACCACTGATCGGAGGAGGAGTCCCAGCTGTCGGTGCCGGCCAGTACGCCGTGCGCCACATCGAAGCTCTTCAGGGTCATGCCTCTGGCGGAGAAGGCGGCGTTGCCGGAGAAGTCGGTGAGGGAGAAGCCCTTCATGCCCCACTCGTTGCGCAGTACCTCAGTCTGCAGGCCGTAGTGAGCGCCGGACCACATGGCGCCCAGACGGGCGAAGGAATTCATGACGCACATGGCGCCGCCCTCTACCACGGCGGTCTGGAAGGGCTTGAGGTAGATCTCGCGAATTGCCTGCTCGTTGGCCCAGGTGGAGACGCAACGGCAGGAGGTTTCGCTGTCGTTGAGGGCGAAGTGCTTGATGTACACATAGCAGCCCTTGTCCTGGATGCCCCGGACCTCGGCGGCAGCGATCTTGCCGGCCAGGAAGCCGTCCTCAGAGTAATACTCAAAGTTGCGGCCGGCGTAAGCGGTGCGGTGGGTGTTCATGGCGGGGCCGTACAGACCGGTAGCGCCCATAGCCATCATGTCGTTGCCGATGCAGCGGCCAACCTCATACATCAGATCCACATTCCAAGTGGCGGCCATAATGTTCTCGTCTGTGTATGCACAATGGCAGTTAGAGATGCCGGCCATGGCCAGTGTGAAGCCCTGCGGGCCGTTGTCATCCAGGGTGGCGGGCTTGGAGACCGACATCATCATGGCGGTGTTGTGGTAACCCTGACCGATAAGGACGGCCATCTCCTCATAGGTGGCCTGATCCAGCAACTTGTCCCAGTCGGGATCGTCATAGTCCTTGCCGATCATCATGCCCAGGGTCATACCGTTGTCAGCGCCCATAGTGGGCATCTCGGCAGTGGAGCCCTCGGTTCCGCTGTAGGTGTGGTCGCTGTTCAGGGCAGCGATAATGGCGTCGTTGGCCTCCAGGGTGCGGACCTCAGGCCAGGTGCCCTGCCAGTCCGAGCGGCTCAGATAGGTATCTTCCTCGCCGTAGTAGCTCAGATTGCAGTTGTCAAACTGGTTGGTGATGGGATTGCCGGTGGCAGAGGAGACAGAATAGGTGGTGGTATCCAGCGCATCGATTACATACTTGTAGGTCATTTCAGCACTGCCCGCAGCGGTCATGCCGTCTGCTTCGGTGTAGCCTTTGGCGGCCAGCACATTGTTCAGCGCATCATGGGCGTCCCGGCCAGCGGTCAGATAGTAGTCGCCGGCATCCAGAATGTAGGTCTTAGCGGCGACGGAGTCATAGGCGGCCAGCTCCTCCCGGGGGATGCTGACGGTGACCGTCTCGGAGGCGCCGGGCTCCAGCAGCTCGGTCTTGTCAAAACCGCACAGCTCGATGGAGGCCTTCTCCACGCTGTTCTGCCTGTCATAGTCGGTGTAGGGGGACTGGAAGTAGATCTCCACGACCTCCTTGCCGGCCACGCTGCCGGTGTTGGTGACGGTGACGCTGACAGTGAAGCTGTCGCTGGCGGCGTCGTAGGCGGCCTGGAAGTCAGACCACTGGAAGTCGGTGTAGCTCAGGCCATGGCCGAATGGGTAGGCCACAGTGGAGGCATAGTCGTAGCTGCCGGCATTGCCGGTGCCCATGACCACGTCCTCATAGTGGGTTTCGTAGTAACGGTAGCCCACATAAATGCCTTCCTGATAAGTATTGTAGTGCTTATTGCCGTCCAGCATCAGGTACCACCACTCCGCGGTGTTCTCCTCGGAGGCGTTAGCCCAGTCGCCGCCATAGAAGCCCACCATGGCGGGATTGGTGCTATTGTCATAGCAGTAGGTGTCCACCAGCTTTCCGGAGGGGTTGGCGGCGCCGGAGAGCAGATCGGCAATGGCCTCGGTGCCCCACTGGCCGGTGTAGCCCACCCACAGGGCGGCGTCTACATCGTACTCCTCCAGGAAGCTGCAATCCATTGCATTGGTGGAGTTGATCAAAACTACTGTCTTGGCAAAGCCGACCTCCTGGATCATCTGGAACAGTTCCTTTTCCTCCTGAGTCAGATCCAGAGAATCCGTTCCGTCCACAAAGCCGTCGTTGGGCATATCGAACATCTCGCCGGAGATGCGGGAGATGGTGACCAGAGCCACGTCGCCATAGGCGGCAAAGGAAGATCTTACATCGTCGGTGTAATTGGTGGCGGGTACCTCATTCACATGGTAATCAGCCCGGGCGGACAGACCCATGGTGGAGGTGCCGGCGGCCTTGGAGGGGTTCATGTAGTAACCGTCCTCCAGAGCGGAGAGGTAAAAGTCCCACAGGGTGGAGTTGACCTCAAAGCCCTCGCTCTCCAGGGATTCCTTCAGCGTGGGAGCCTTGGAGGTGTCGATGTCAGCAGAGCCGGTGCCGCAGGTAGCGAGAGAGACACTGGAGCGACCTAAAGTGCTGATCTTTTCGTCCAGGGACAGGGGCAGTGCGTTGTTGGCATTTTTCAGCAGTACAATGCCTTCAGCAGAGAGCTGGGTTGCAATCTCGCGGTCGTGGGCCTCTAACTCCTCATCGGTAGCAAAGTCACGCTCAAAATAGACGACGGATTCATCCAGATGTTCGGTCTTGTTTGTAGGTGTCTGCAGGGCGCTGTTGACTGCCTGGGCGCTGGAGAAGGCCAGGTTGCTGGCGAAGATCAATACCGCCAGCAGCACGGCGGTAACGGCGGTCAGAACCGACCATTTCACCACGCCGGTGCCCTTTTTCTTTTGCTTTGCCATAGAGAACTCCTTTCACATTTCCTGTTTTTCCTGCCATGAGAGCTGACAAACTGTTGACTCTCATAATAAACACTATTATAAAGCCTTTTTTGCCGCTGCACAGGGCCAGAAGTGCCCCAGATGTGACAGGGTTGAGCCAAATTGCTGAGCGAGATTTTAGGCAAACTGCTGAAAAATGAAAAAATATGACGGAATAACCGACGTGAGAATTGTGCAGAATTCCGTGTACCACCTGTCCCTGGAAATGGACTATACTAAAAAAGAGGGGAGAGGGAGCGTATGTATAAAGAGTGTCACACCGAACAATCCATGCAGCGCCAGCGGTATATTGCCCTGACCTTTGTGGAGCTGCTCCGGACCCGCAGCTTTTCCCAGGTGCAGGTCAGCGAGTTGTGCAGCCGGGCGGAGGTGCCCCGCAAGGCCTTTTACCGGTACTTTGACAGCAAGGAGGACATCATCCGCTATCTGGCGGACGGCATGGTTTCCGTCTGTGCCCAGGTGGAGCTAGAGCCAAACGCCCCCTTGGGCCCTGAGGGACGGGAGCAGTGCATCCGTTTTTTCCGTCTCTGTCTGGAGTGGACAAACGAGTTGCGAGTGCTGACCAGTCAGGAGTGCTTTGGCCTCTTTTCCAACGCCTTTGTGACCAACGTGCTGGAGCGCGAATTGGGCTATACCAGAAGCAATATTGATTGGAAGCAGAAGCGGCTTGCCACGATTTTCTCCACTGCCGGGTATCTGAATCTGCTGGTCTACTGGACACGCCACGACTTCCAGGAGACGCCGGAGGAGATGGGCGGTCTGCTCTACCGAATGTTCACCGAGCCCCTGTACAAATGAAAAAGCAGCAGCCTCCAGCATGGCAGAGGCTGCTGCTTTTTGGTTCGTTGGATTTACAGAGTGTCGTCAATCAGCTCATGGAAGAAATTGTAGTAGTCCTTCCGGCCCTCCTTAATGAATTTGATGGCAAAGGAGGGGTGGGCGTTGAGCTGGCCGGTGAGGAGGTAGGGGATGTCATAGCCCCAGACCACCCCCTGCTCCCGGAGGGGAATGATGTAGTTTTCCACAAACTTCAGAATGGGAATGGTCTTGTACTTGGGGTTGCGAAGGAAGCTGAGCAGGCCCTCCAGATGGCAGTTGCCGGCACCACGGCCCAGACCGCTGACAGTGGCGTCCAGATAGGTGGCGCCCTGTCCCTTGTTCATAGCCTCCAGCGTGTTGGCAAAAGCCAGCTGCTGGTTGTTGTGGGAGTGAATGCCCACCTTCTTGCCGTACTTCTCAGCTACTTCCATGTACTGATCGGTGAGTCGGTGAATCTGCTCTGGATAAAAGGAGCCAAAGCTATCCACCAGGTAGATCACGTCCACATCGGACTGACCCAGCAGCTCCAGGCTGTTTTTCAGATCCTCTCCGTTGACCTTTGAGACTGCCATAATGTTGACTGTGACCTCGTAGCCTTTGTGTTTGGCGTCCTCAATCATGTCGATGGCCGTGGGAATGGCGTTGACATAAGTAGCCACCCGGACTGTGTCAATGACGCTGTCCGCCTTGGGAATGATGTCCGTCTTATAGTCGCAACGGCCCACGTCCGCCATGACGGAGATCTTCAGATCAGAGTTGTTCTCCCCCACGATGGCGCGGATACTCTCCTCATCGCAGAACTTCCACTTGCCAAACCGGTCCGGACTGAAAATCTTCTTGGATGCCTTATAGCCAAACTCCATGTAGTCTACGCCTGCCTTCTGATTCGCCTGATAGAGCGCAGATACAAAGTCATCGGTAAAATAGAAATCATTGACCAGACCGCCGTCCCGCAGGGTGCAGTCCAAAACTTTCAGATTGGGCACATAGGAGATCAGATTGGGATTCATCTTATTGACACCTCATTTTCTCTCGGGGGCACTGTTGCACTTTAAAGCGTGAAATGTCCCGTGATTACTAGCATACTACCAAATGCCTCCAATGTCAAGAGAGGGTCGGTGAAAAAGGGCGAAAAGAGACGGAAGGATATCGTATGACACTGGTTTTGAAGTCCCCTCCCCTTCTTCGTTCGTTTGTTTGGGCAGAGCACAGAATCGCAGCAGATGCCGCTGAACATGTCAGAAAACAGCAAAGAATCTACG
Source organism: Candidatus Onthomonas sp. (assembly GCA_051866795.1). GTDB lineage: Bacteria > Bacillota > Clostridia > Oscillospirales > Oscillospiraceae > Onthomonas. The sequence continues at coordinate 5,468 of JBJDXT010000073.1, forward strand.
GAGGACTTTTGGAGTGCTTTTTGTCCGGAGTATAATAGGGAATGATATTTTACGACAAACTGAGACACCCATGGGAAACGCTCCCATGGGTGTCTGCAGTCATGCTTATTTAGATGGACTCAAGTGCCTGAGCAACGTCGGCGATAATATCATCTACGTTCTCAATGCCTACGGACAGCCGGATCAAATCAGGACTGACTCCGGCGGCCACCAGCTCCTCGTCGGTGAGCTGACGATGGGTGGAGGAGGCGGGATGGAGGACACAGGTGTGGGCGTCGGCCACGTGGGTGGCGATCATGGCCAGCTTCAGCGCACCCATGAATTTCTCCGCCGCGGCCCGGCCGCCCTTGACGCCGAAAGCGATGACGCCGCAGGTGCCGTTCGGCATGTACTTCTGGGCCCGCTCATAGTACTTGTTGCCCTCCAGACCGGGGAAGTTGACCCAGGCTACCTTGTCACTGCTCTCCAGGAATTTGGCCACCTGCATGGCGTTGGCGCAGTGGCGGGGCATCCGGACGTGGAGACTCTCCAGACCCAGGTTGAGCAGGAAGGCGTTCATGGGGGCGGGGATGGAGCCGAGATCTCGCATGAGCTGGGCAGTGGCCTTGGTGATGTAGGCCCCCTCCTTGCCAAAGCGCTCAGCGTAGGTGATGCCGTGGTAACTCTCGTCCGGGGTACACAGGCCGGGGAACTTGTCCGCGTGGGCCATCCAGTCAAACTTGCCCGAGTCCACAATGCAGCCGCCTACACCGCAGTCGTGGCCATCCATATACTTGGTGGTGGAGTGGGTGACAATGTCCGCGCCCCACTCGAAGGGCCGGCAGTTGATGGGGGTGGCGAAGGTGTTGTCGATGATCAGAGGCACTCCGTGGGCGTGGGCCGCCTTGGCAAACCGCTCGATGTCCAGCACCACCAGGGCGGGGTTGGCGATGGTCTCGCCGAAAACCGCCTTGGTGTTGGGCCGGAAAGCGGCCTCCAGCTCCTCGTCAGAGCAGTCCGGATCCACGAAAGTGAAATCGATGCCCATCTTCCGCATGGTGACGTTGAAGAGGTTGTAGGTGCCGCCATAGATGGCGGCGGACGACACCACATGGTCGCCTGCGTTGCAGATGTTGAAGATGGAGAAGAAGGAGGCCGCCTGACCGGAGGAGGTGAGCATGGCAGCAGTGCCGCCCTCCAGGGCCGCGATCTTGGCCGCCACGTGGTCGTTGGTGGGGTTCTGGAGGCGGGTGTAGAAGTAGCCCTCAGCCTCCAGGTCGAACAGCTTGCCCATCTCCGCGGAGGAGTCGTACTTAAAGGTGGTGCTCTGAATAATGGGAATCATCCGGGGCTCGCCGTTTTTCGGCTCATAGCCGGCCTGAATACAGTTGGTCTCAATTTTCCAGTTGGGATTGCTCATATCACTCAGCTCCATATCTTTGATTCAATCCGGCCCTGCCGGGTCTCGTATTCTTTAGTGTAGCACAGTTTTTCGGAAATGAATAGCCCATTTTCCCGGAGGGATTTAAGGAAAAATTAAGGGCTTCTTAACCCGTCGAAATTTGCGGTTTCTCCCGGCGGATGCTATACTGGAGCAAAGAGAGGAAGTGTCATTCCATGCCCGTATCCGACCAGCTGGTTCGGCCTGTCCGCCGCCACAGACGCCGCAGAAGAAGGCGGCAGCATAGTTCCATCCTGCCCCTGCTCCTGATTGCGGTAGTATTGGCGGGAGTCGTCTGGATCTTTACCCAGGACCCCTTCTCCTGGTTTGCCCCCAAGGAGCCCCCGGAGCTGCCCGAGTGGGTGACGGTGGATCTGATCCCGGTGAACCAGTACTCCCGGCCAGGGACAGCCCTGAACCAGGTGGGCGGCATTGTAGTCCATTATGTGGGAAACCCGGGCACCACCGCCCGGAATAACCGGGATTACTTCGCCTCTCTGGCGGAGTCGGGGGAACGCTCTGCCAGCAGCCACTTTGTCATCGGCCTGGAGGGAGAGGTGATCCAGTGCGTCCCCCTGGACGAGATCGCCTACTGTTCCAACGACCGGAACTGGGACACCATTTCTATCGAGTGTTGTCACCCGGACGAGGAGGGCCGCTTCACCCAGGAGACCTATGACAGCCTGGTGCGGTTGGTGGCCTATCTGGCGGACTACTACGGCCTGGACCGGGATCAGATTATCCGCCACTATGACGTCACCGGAAAGCTCTGTCCCATCTACTATGTGGAGCATGAGGACGCTTGGGAGGCCTTTCGGGACGCGGTGGAGAGCAGCCGGAAGTCCGGCCTGGCGAAGCTGTTTTTCTGAACAAGCGCGAACATCCCCGACGCCCGGATGCAGGCGTCGGGGATGTGTTTTGTTCTGTACAGCTTCTGTAATACTATTTTCTGATTAAAATGTGCCATTTTAATCAGAAAGACATCGCCTAACGGCGCTGTCCCTTTTGCGCCATAGGCGCAAAAGACGTC
>JBJDXT010000074.1:0-47436 GCA_051866795.1 Candidatus Onthomonas sp.
CGGCATTGTCAGTGCCGCTGTTGTCAGAAGCAGACCCGCTGCTGGAGGAGCCGCCGCAGGCGGCCAGAGAAAGCACCATTGCCAGTGCCAGAATCAGTGCAAACAGCTTTTTCATGATACATGTTCTCCTTTTCGTGTTTATTCCAGAACCATGCGGACACCGCCGTAGATGCCCGCGTTGTTGCCCAGCTCGGCCAGCTTGAACTCGGTCTCCCGGGAGGCGTGGAAGGCATAGCGCCGGAACTCCTTGCGGATGGCCTCGGTCAGAATAGGGCCGGCCTTGCTCATGCCGCCGCCGATGACAAAGGCCTCAGGATTGATGACGCAGGCGATGGAGGCCAGGGCCTTGCCCAGCAGATGTCCCACCTCGTCCACCATGGCCAGCGCCACGGCGTCGCCCTTTTTGGCTTCGTTGAAAATTTCCTTGGAGGTGTAGGACTCCAGCTCCTTCAGGCTGCTCTCCGCCTCGGGATGGGAGGTCAGATAGCGCTTTGCGATGCGGACAATGCCGTTTGCGGAGGCGTACTGCTCCAGGCAGCCGTGCTTACCGCAGCCGCAGGCCTCAGGGTCCTCGTCCCGCATGGGGATGTGGCCGATCTCACCGGCCGCGCCGTTGATGCCGGCCAGAATTTTGCCGCCGATAATGACGCCGCCGCCGACGCCGGTGCCCAGGGTCACCATGACGATGTCCTGATAGCCCTTGCCGCCGCCCTGCCACATCTCGCCCAGGGCCGCCACGTTGGCGTCGTTGCCCGCCTTGGCCTTCAGGCCGGTGAGGGCGTTGAGACGGCGCTCCACATTGAATACATCCCAGCCCAGGTTGATGCACTTGAACACGGTGCCGTCCGGGCCCACCGGGCCGGGAACGCCGATGCCAATGCCCTCGACATCCAGCTTGGAGATGTCTTTTTCCTCCAGCTTGCTGTCCACGGCCTGAGCGATATCGCTGAGAATATTGGCGCCGTCATTCTCTGTCCGGGTGGGAATTTCCCAGCTCTCCAGCAGCTCTCCGTTGGTGGTAAACAGGCCGAGCTTGATGGTGGTGCCGCCGATATCCACGCCAAATGCGTAGGCTTTCATATGGATTTCTCCCTTCCAAATGAGATAGAGGCCGCTCTTCCCCCGTCCGCTCCCTTTGAACAGCCCCGGCATCGCTGCCGGAGCTGCCCAAAAAGAGGGTGGGAAAAGAGGAGGACAGCAGAGTCAGATGACAAAGTTACGCAGATACTTGGCGCTCAGGCGGACAGACTTTTTCACGTCCTCCACGCTGCCCTCAAAGGCCTTGTCCTCCACCTCGATGCAGGTGCAGCCGGTGTAGCGGATGTCGGTGAGAGCAGAGACATACTTGCCCCAATCCACGTCGCCCAGGCCGGGCAGCTTGGGGGACATGAAGTCCAGGGGATAGGCCATGACGCCCACCTGCTGGAGCCTGTCGGGGTAGAGCTTGATGTCCTTGTAGTGGACGTGGAAGATTTTGTCCTTGAACTCATAGATGGGCTGGATGTAGTCGATCATCTGCCAGACGAAGTGGGAGGGGTCGTAGTTGATGCCCAGATTGTCAGAGGGCAAAATCTCAAAAACCTTCCGCCAGATCGCGGGGGTGGTCATCAGATTCTGACCACCGGGCCACTGATCGGGCCCAAAGAGCATAGGGCAGTTTTCGATGGCCACCTTAACCCCTTTCTCCTCCGCCAGGGTGATGATGGGCTGCCAGACTTCCTTGAGCATCGCCAGGTTTTCCTCCACCGTCTTGGACTGGTCACGGCCGATAAAGGTGGTGACCATGTTTACGCCCAGCTTGGCGGAGGCGCAGATCAGCTTTTTGATGTGCTCCACGGCGGCGGACCGCTTTTCCGGATTGGCGTCCATGGTATTGGGATAGTAGGCCAGAGAGGAGATTTTCACGTTCCGCTCCGCGGCGTAGTCCACGATGTGCCGGGCGTATGCGTCGTCAGAGAGCACGGCGTCGGCATTGATGTGGGAGACACCGGCGTACCGGCGCTCCGCCTTCCCGGCGGGCCAGCAGGCGACCTCAACGCACTCAAGACCTGCCTCAGAGACAAAGTCGATCATTTCCTCGAAGTTCATGGTGTCACAGATGGCACTGACAAGACCTAACAGCATAACAAAGACTCCTTTTCTGATTTGAATTTTATTTCCGCAAAATCAGACCTGTGATTTTGCTTGGTTACGGAACAGTGAAATCAGCTTTTTCAGCCAGGTGACGGTTTTTCCCACAAAGATGGCGGAGACGATGGTGGCAACGCCAAAGCCCTTGACGGTGTGGAGAAACAGCAGCCCCAGCACGACAGAGATGACCACGCAGCTCACGTCATAGCAGACCTTGACGGTGCCCAGATCTCTGCCCAGCCTGGCGCTGAGCTGATGGACAAAGCCGTCCGGCGGGTTCTGGATCAGATCCATGCTGATCATGCAGACCATGCCCAGCGCCGTGAACAGGACGCTGAGGAGAAGGGCCAGAATCTGCCAGGCGAGGACGGTGCCGTCAAAACTGACCCAGCCGGAAATCCAGTCGATCACCCAGCCAAAGGCGAAGGCCAGCGGAACCTGCAGCCACAGTTTCGGGTCCAGCAGCTTTCTGGCCAGCAGCATCTGCAGCGCGATGTTTGCAAAGTGGAACAGGGTGGTCAGATTTCCGAAGGTCAGCGGGACTACATCCTCCAGCACATAGGGGATGCTGCTGATGGGGGAGATGCCCAGATTGCACTTTTTGCACAGGACGATGCCCAGGGAAACCAGGAATATTCCAAGCAGATAAATGATGATTCTGCCCGGTGTCAGCCGGTCTTTGCTCATTTATGCGCCTCCTCTGTTTCAGGTTGCCCTTATTGTACCGAAAGGGCGGCTTTCTTTCTTCCTCTTTGCTGTCCGTTTTCCCGCTGAATTTCGCCAAACAAAAGAGGCGATTCCGATTTCAGGAACCGCCTCTTCTGCAAAAGAACAAAGATTGAACTGTAATTTTTGTCCTCGTCTGCTGCTGATTATTTCTGGAAGATATGAATATACCGGATCTCGTTGGGCTCCAGGTCGATGTCAAAGGCCAGACAGTGATTTTGGGCCTCCACCTCCCGGATGGATAGCTCGCTGATGCTGATCATCCGCAGATAGTCCAGCTCCCGCTTGGTCAGATCCGGCTCCATGTTCAGGTCGATCCATTTGTCCTGAACGCTGCCGTGATGGCTGTTAATCCGGCTGGCCTTGACGGTATAGGTTCCGTCCTCTACGCCGTTCGCCCTGAAGTGGATGGTCAGAAATTCCCGGTTGTCCAGGATGCCGGGGATTGACTTGATGTCCAGCTCGTCCTCCTCGGTCATGTAATAGCTATAGCTTGGCTTTTTCAGATTGTGACAGACCATTCTCATGGAGCCCCGGTCATTCCGGGTGACCATGTAATTGGGGTGGAGCTTCTGAATGGTCACATACAGCCGGTGCAGAAATTCCACCGCGTAGCAGCTGGGCTTGGGGATACCGTCCCGGGTCAGCATACCGCAGCCGCCGAACAGGGTCATGCCGGAGTCCTGCTCGTCCGCATGGGCGTCGGTAAACAGCCAGTGGCCCAGAATCTCCGCCTGATCCAGACAGGAGAAGGTATTGCTCAGCATAAACGCGCCCTTCATGCAGCTGTCGTTCAGGGCGTTGCGGTTGGAGAGGCTCAGACTGTACTCTGTCACATGGATGGGCACGCTGGGAAAGTCCGCCTTCTCCATGGCCCCCTGGGCCATTTCAATGTTGTAGCGCACAAAGTTCAGATCGGAGGAGCGTTTGTCGTAATATACGCCCTTTTCCATCTCCCGCTGATAGGGAAAACAGCTCAGCGAGATAAAGTCCGGCTGCTCCGGCTCCTGCTTCCAAAGAGACAGAATCTGCGCGAAGCCGTCCTCCCCGTAAAAGCGCACCGGAAAACCGCCGCCCCCGATTCTGGCGTCCGGGAGATAGCGGCGCAGAGCCTGGGCGACGACGCTGAAGTGGTGGAGATAGGACCGGTGCTGAGGCTCGGTCAGCGCGAGATACTGGTGGCGGTTGTCCACATACCGGTATTCCCAGAATTCAAAATACCAGCTTTTGACCTCCCAAGACCCATAGCGCTTGACAAAATGCCAGAACAGTTCGGAGTAAAAGGCCTTTTCCTCTTCCTCCGACAAAAAGTCCGCATTCCGCTGGATATCCTTAATCACTTTGTCTACCGTGCGGAGAATCCGGCGGGACTTGAAGCCCAGCTCTATATAGGGCTTGAGCCGGTGGCTGACCAGAAAATCGGTCACCGCGTTCAGGCGGCTGAAGTTCTGGGTGCCCGGAGCCGCGTGAATGTCAATATACAGTTCTGGGTCATAGATGTCCCAAAAACGGACGTATTCAAAGCCCAGCTGCTCCTGCCAGGACAGGATCTGCACCTGGAAGGTGGCGTTGAGCAGATCCGCAGCGGTCCCCGCGTTGATCATCCTGCAGCTGCAGCGGTTCCACTCCCCACAGGCGGGGGCATTCATGTCCAGCCCGGCGTCCAGGCTGACCTGCTCCGTGCTGCTGTCCGGATGACTGGGATTGTGCTCCAGATATGCCTCGACGCGCTGCTCGATCAGCGCCTTGCGCTGCTTTTCCTCCTCATTTTCCTGCTTGCTTCCGGACTTTCGCTGCTTGCGAAATTCCGATGGGGTGATGTGGTAGGTGTCCTTGAATGCCTTGTTGTAGGCGGCCACGCTGGCAAAGCCGTTTTCCAGGGCGATCTTCATAATGGAGTCCTCTGTGTACATCAGGTCCTCCATGGCGTGGCTCAGCCGGACAGAATTCAGCAGCTCCATAAAATTGATGCTGCATTTCTGCTTGATGTATTTGGAGACGTAGGTAGGGGAGAGGTAGAGATGCTGGGCGATGTCATCCAGTGTGACGTTTTGCCGGTAATTAGCCCGGATGTAGGCGAAGATCTCCTGAATGCGGTCGTCGCTTTTTCCCCTGTCCGCCTCATAGCGCTTGTCGCCGGGGGCCAGAGTAAAGTTCTCCGCCAGAATGTGCAGCAACTGATAGTACATGCTGCTGAGATAGAGCCGGCTGCGCCCGTTCTCCTGCATGACCTGGTTGAAGATTTTCGCAATCACACGGCGCAGCTCCTCATAGGCCTCGTTGCGGTCTGCGGCGGAATTGCACCAGAATAGAACATGATCCAGGCCCAAAAGCTCGCGGACCTTGACATCAGAGATGGAAAAACGCCCGAGGACCAGATCCTCTGTGCCGTTGTAGCTGTGCTTCCGGTTGACGTTGACCACAATCAGATCGCCGGAGTTCAGCTGATAGGTATCTTCCTCGACGGTAATGCTCAGACTGCCGCTGATGACGAACAGCAGCTCAAAATTTTCATGCCAGTGCAGTCCGGTGTGCCGTTCCGTGATAAAGTCGAGCTCTACCAGAGAACCCGCTCTCATGTAATTGCGCTCCATAAGGCCCCTCCTTATCTGCAATCGTAAAACGGCAAAAGCCCGCAGAGATCAGTCTGCGAGCTATGCCTGTCAGAAGCTCCGGTTATTCCAGACCGAATACCCGTGCAAAATTCCCGCCCATAATCCTGGCGCAGCCCTCCGGGTCATTCACGTCAGCTGCGGCCAGCTTTTGCTTTTGAATCTCCATCTCAAACTGGTAGAAGGGGAAGTCGCAGCCCATAAACACCTTGTCCGGGCACTGCTCCAGCACATGGACGACCGCCATAAAGGAGGTGATCGCGGTGTCCAGATAGACGTTGGGCACCCGCTTTGCCACATCAATGGCGTATTCGCCGGCCATCACCTCGCCCATGTGGGCCATCTGGATGATGACGTTGGGGAAGGCGCGGCCCAGCCGCTCAAACATAATCGGATGGACGCGATAGTCCTCGGAGGTGCAGTGAATCACCGCGTACAGCTTCCGCTCATTCAAAATCTCGAACAGAGGACGTAGCAGCTCAATATTTGCCACGCTGAAGTTGCCGAACCAGGGGTGCAGCTTGATACCCTTGCAGCCCAGCTCGTCCAGGCAGTAGAGCAGCTGCTCCTTCGCGTCCGGGTCGTTGGGGTTGATAAAGGCCAGCTGTATGAACCGGCCGGGATAGGGGCGAATCAGCTCCGCCAGCTTCGCCTGCTTCTCCAGGCCGGAGGAGAAGGGAAAGCAGACCGCCAGATCAATTCCGTTTTCATCCATGCACCGGATGACGTTTTCCACCCGCGCCCGGGGATTTTCCAGATCATTTGTCGCAATATGGACGTGCGCATCAACAATCATAATGTTCCCTCACTTTACAAAAATTTTACCAAACAGTGGTTATTCGGTCAACTATTTTATTCAAAGTCAACACTCTTCATAGTCCTGGCAGACAGCCTGCAGGCCTCCATGACGGCCAGCACCCGGCGCACCTCAGGAATCTTGACCAGGAATTCTGCCTCGCCCTTCAGCGCCTTGAAGTAGTTCACAAAGTATTCCCGCTGCTCCACATCCACCTTGGGAATCTCCTCAGTGACGATCAGGCCGGGGGAGGGAACGCCGAAGGAGCGGGTGGGACCATAGGACTTTGCGGACTTGTCCTGATCCTCGTTGACATTTTCCAGCAAGCGGGTGGTCCGGACGATTTTGCCCTCTGGATCAAACTTGTCCGCATACATGCTGCCCTTGTTGCCGCCCACATACCAGTGGCGCTCAAACCAGTCCTTCCGGTCAGAGAGGAAGTAGGTGCCCAGCTCGATCTCTGCCGTCACCTGGTTTTCAAAGCGGAGGATGATTTTGAAGTAGTCATCTACTTCTTTGTTGATAACGTTTCGGATGTCGGCAAAGACCGAGACCAACCGGCTGTCCACCATGTACAGAATCTGGTCGATCAGATGCACGCCCCAGTCGTAAAGCATGCCGCCACCCTCAGACTGGTAGATGTGCCAGTCGTGCATATTGCCGTTGTAGCCGTACAGAGAGCTCTGGATGGTGTAAATGTCACCCACCAGCTTTTTGTCGTAGCATTCCTTGACGCAGTTGAAATCCTTGTCATAGCGGCGCTGCTGATGGACGGTAAACCGGACGCCGGCCTGTTCCACTGCCGCCACCATATTGTCGAATTCGGCCACGGTCAGCGCCGCAGGCTTTTCGACGATGATGTCTTTTCCCGACTGGGCAGCCTTGATGACCAGTTCCTTGTGCTGATTGTTGTTGGCGGCGATAATTACGCCGTCAATGTCAGCGTTTGCGAAGAGATCGTCTGCGCTGCTGTAAACCGCCATATCAGGGTACAGGGCTTTGACCTCCTCCAGGCGTTTCGGATTGATGTCGCAGACTGCCACGCAGTCGGACTCTGCAAAGCTCTTCAGGGTGGCGACATGGCGGCGTCCGATAAATCCGAAACCGATCACTGCATACTTGAACATATTGGTCTCCTCCTTATTCTGTCCTGTGCTGATCGTAGCCGTTGGTTATCTGATGGTACTATTTTAGCGCCTGAGGGCTTTTTCTGCCGCTGATTCCTTGCAGAGAAGAATGCGGCTTTTTACTGTTTCTGTTTGCACAGAGGTACTTTTTGCCAGCGTGAGTGCAAGATTTGCCGATTGATTTTTGCACACCGGACAAAAGGGCCGGCGGGGCCCGCAATGTGCAGGCCCCGCCGTTTTGAAAGGAGAAAACCAAAAGTGCACCAGGCTGCACTCCGATACAGAATGGATGCGCTGAGATCAGTCGAACTTAATGGTGGAGTTGGTCTCAGCGGCCTTGTAGATGGCCTCCAGGATCTGAGTGACCCGGAACGCCTCCTCAGGCTTGACGCAGGGCTCGGTGTCGGTCAGAATGGCGTTGATCCACTGCTTGGCCTCGACCACGCCGGGGGCCTCGTTGACACCCTCAAAGTAGTCCACCAGCGCCTCGCCGTCCAGCTCCTCGTGAGTCATCTTGCCGTGACGGACGTGGTTGAAGCTCAGCAGGCTCTTGGGATAGCTGCCGCCGTGCTTGATCTCAGCGCCCTCCAGGGTGCCGCACAGGGTGGTGGAAGCCTCGCGGGCGTCCATGTAGTTCAGCGCCCAGGATGCACGCAGGTTGATCAGCGCGCCGTTCTTCATCTTAATAAAGCCCATAGCGGAATCCTCCACCTCGAAGGTGTCGGTATCCCAGGGACCGTAGGTGTTGCCCTGAGCGGCCTCAGGCAGGTTGCCCAGTTTGTAGAACACCTGGCCGGAGACGCTGTCCACATCGTAGTTGCCCATGCACCACAGGGTGATGTCCAGGGCGTGGGTGCCGATGTCGATCAGGGGACCGCCGCCCTGCTTGGACTTGTCAGGGAACACGCCCCAGGTGGGGACGGCCTTGCGGCGGATGGCATTGGCCTCGCCGTAATAGATGTCACCCAGCTCGCCGGCGTCGCAGGCCTTCTTCAGCACCTGGACATCGGGACGATAGCGGTTCTGATAGCCCACGGTGAACTTCTTGCCGGACTTTCTCCAGGCGTCCAGCATCTTCTGGGCGTCGGCGGAGGTGGCGGCCATGGGCTTCTCGCACAGAACGTGCTTACCGGCCTCAAAGGCGTCCACGGTGATCTGGCAATGGGCCACGTTGGGGGTGCAGACGTGGACAATGTCAATGCTGGGGTCGGCCAGCAGCTCATGGTAGTCGGTGTAGATTCTGGCGTTGGTCAGGCCGTGGCGCTTGGCGGTGGCGATGGCCTTCTCCTCAACCAGGTCGCACAGGGCGACGACTTCCACCTTGTCCGCCACCTTGGCCAGAGAGGGCAGATGCTTGTTGTTGCAGATGCCGCCGGTGCCGATGATGCCGAGTTTCAGCTTTTCCATAGTAATTTCCTCCTGACTGATGATATATCGTAATGGATTTGTCGGTTTTATCGCAGATTTCTGTGCACAGAATCAGGCCTCGATGAGCCGCTTGAGCATCTCCTGATGCTTGCGGACCTGATCCACCTCGCTGATAAGGTCCTCCACGCCCCGGTCCTGGAACCGGCGCTGGCCCTCATACTCGGAGTTGATGTAGCCGTCGTAGCCGTACTCCTTGAGCATCTGGATGGGACGCTCGTAGTCCACGGCGATGTCCTGATAATGGCCGGGCTGGCCGGGAATCTCGGACATGTTGTAGAACTTGCCGTGGATGCTGACCACATAGGGCATCAGCTCCTTCAGATCCTCCGCCTTGGTGTGGCTGAGCAGCAGGGCCTGTCCCATGACCTCAAAGTCGATGTCGCTGTAATCCTTGACGTTCTCCCGGATCATGGCCTGCATCTTGTTGAAGGCGGGGATCAGATCGGCGGGGGCGTCGCCGTGCTTGAGGTAGCGGTGGAACATGGACTCCACATTGCCGGCGCTGTAGAGAGACAGGTCAATGTCGGTCAGCTCGTGGCTCTTGCCGGTGTAGTTGTCCATGCACAGCTGAACGGCCAGATCGCAGCTCGCCCGCTTGGCGCCCTGACGGACATACCAGTCCATGGTGACCTCGGAGGGACGATAGGCGAAGATGCCCCAGTCGGGGACGATGCCCAGATGCTTGGTGCCGGTCTTCTGCACGAACTCCACAATCTCGTTGACGTACTGGCCGTTGAGGGGGATGGGGGCGTGGATCTCCTTGCCGATGCGGATGTCGCACTCCTCGGCCACGGGCAGAGCCTCAAACATGACCTCGGCGGGGGTGGTGGCCAGGGTGCGGACATTCTTGAAGCCAAGCTTTTTCGCCAGACGGATGTCGCTCTTCAGCCGGTCGGCGCACTCGGAGATGCTCATGACGTGGTCGCGGAACTGGAGTACGTCGCAGAACACGTCCATAGTGACAGGGGTGGTGCCGTACTTCTCCATCCAGCCAAACCACTGGTCGAAGAACTCCTTGGGGGGATTGGGGTACTTTCTCAGGCCCTGCTCGTCCAGCAGCTCGATGCCGTCGGCGCCGTACAGATTGGTGCCCACCTCGCGGATCTGGCCCTCCAGATCCAGCTGCTTGAAAAACTGGGACTGCTGATAGCTGTAGAGAGAAACGCCTCTTTTGATCTTTGCCATGATGCAATACCTCCTTCAGATTACTCTTGCAGGGTCAGCGTGTAGCTGACGATGTTCTTGGTCTTGTCGGAGCCTGCGCCGGTGCCGGGTTCCGGGGGACACTTGACCCACTCCTCATCGGTGGGGAGGTAACCGTAGGCGGCCAGGACGGACTGCTGGAAGTCGATGACATGCTCGCCGGGGGCGAGACCGCCCTCTTTTTTGACGTGGATAATGCCTTCGTCATCGTAGTCCCAGTGCTCCCAGACTGCGGTCTTGATCTCCTCAAAGGTACGGGGCTTCTGGCCGTTGATCTCGAAGGTCTGGACATCACGCTTGTACTGGACGCCGTCCACCTTGATGTAATATCCGTTGTGCAGAGACAGGTACACACCGCGATAGTTGGCGTTGCGGGCGGCGAACTGGAAGCCGATGACCTTCCCGTTCTCGTCCACATCGTTTTTCAGGCTGTCCTTGCGGATCAGAAAGTTATCAAACATTTGTGTTCCTCCTGTTCTTTGTGTGATGGAAAGGGACAGATCCCTTTGGATGAGTATAGTTTAAGGTTTTTACCGTCCGCGTTCCACGCAATTTCCGGCGGGATTCTGGCGTAAACTTGATCTCTGAAAAAGGGAGAAACCGGGCGGCGTGGTCAGGAGTGCAAGATTTGGTGTCCAAACTTTGCACTCCTGAGAGATGGGGTTAAAGGGTCTGAGCCTGGCTGTGCTTGGCGGTCAGGTCGCTCTGGATCTGGTGAATATCCTTATCCAGATTCATCAGCAGAATGATGACCAGGCAGACGGCGGACAGGATGACGCTCAGATAGCCGAAGCCGAACTGGATGGCGGAGATGGCGGAGGCGGTCTGAGCGGCAGCAGTGCCGTCATAGCCGCCGAAGGTCAGAACCCAGGTGGCAACCGCGCCGCCGACGCCGATGCCCACCTTCATGCCGAAGGAGACGCAACAGGTGATCAAGCCCTCAGAGCGGATGCCGGTCTTCCACTCACCGTAGTCCACGATATCGGGGGTCATGGCGAACACGTCGGAGTAGATGGGGCCGAGGGCCAGACCGTGGATGGCAGCGCCCACAAGCACGATGGGGATGCTGGTGCCGCCGGCGCCCACAATCGCTCTGCCCACCATGGATAGGATGAAGCAGGCAATCAGCACCTTGCGCTTGCCCATCTTTGCCACCAGATAGGGGTTAATAAAGCTGCCGATAATGGTGGGGACGTTGTAGGCCATGGTCAGCACGGTCATAGCGGCCAGACTGCCCAGAACGGTGTTGCAGAAGTAGTAGGTCATGCTGCCCACAGACATGATGTTGATGTACAGGAACACCATCATCAGCGCTTGCAGGAAGAAATATTTGTTTTTTGTCAGGGCAGGAAGGGCGATTTTCAGCGGAACCTTCTCCACTTCCACTTCACCCTCGTCGGTCTCGCCGATGTGCTCCTTGCAGCCGAAGAAGCAGATCAGCAGCAAAATCATCTGGACGATGGCGTAGACAACCACCAGTCCGGTCCAGCCCATGACGGTGACCAGGTTGGAGGTGATGGCGTTGACGATCAGGGTGACGATGGTGCCCAGCACGAAGCGAATGGAGGTGCAGGAGCAGCGGTCCTGCACATTGAAGGTCATGCGGGCCAGCAGGGAGTTGTAGGCAATGCCGTTGGCGGTGTAAATAATGCAGTTGAGCAGGATGTAGGTGATGTAGGCATAGACCAGCTTGCCGGTCTCGCTCATGGAGGCGGGCACGCTGAACAGGGCGATCAGCGCCAGCGCCATCATCGGCGCGGTCCACAAAATCCAGGGCCGGGCCTTGCCGTATTTGGACTTGGTCTTGTCCACCAAAGCGCCCATCAGCAGGTCGCTGGTGCCGTCAAAGATACGGGCCACCACCATCATGGTGCCCACCGCGGCTGCGGCGATGCCGACGGTGTCGGTATAGTAGCCGGTCAGAAAGTAGGTGCAAAGGGCCACATAGATCTGGCCGCCGCAGTCACCAAAGCTGTAACAGAGCTTTTCTCCGTTTGAGAGTCTGTGTTCTTTTTCCTGTGTCATTTGGGGAATCTCCTTTCCTTTTTGCAGCCGGAATGTCTGGCCGCATTTTGTCTGCCGGTCGCATTTGCGGCGCGTGATTTTACCTGAACCCCTCCCGTTCTTGACCAATCAGCTTGGTTTTTTGATGATTTCATTTTATCTCCGGCAGGAAAAGAAAGCCGTTTCTTGATTGTCGTGTTTCCGCTGTATTCTTTGCATGTTTTCCGGACGGAGCTTTCAGAGCAACAAGTATTAGTGTTTAATTGTTGTCATTTCTATTAGTGCCTGGAAATAAATGATGCATCGGACTTGCATGAAAAGTGCCGAAGATCTATGCCATGCGGACACAGGACGTAAACAGACAGGAGACAGATTGGAAACCCGTTTCCGTAAATCTCCCACATCTCTTCTGTGGTGGCCATGACGGCCCTTTTTTTGCCGATGGTGCGGGCGGCGTAATTACCGGAAAAGGTGGAAAAGCGCTTCAGCGTTTCGCAGGTCAGTTGTTCCAGACTGCCTGTGTTCGCGTGCTTCTCCACCAACTGGAAAAGGAGAAAGCTGATGAAGGAATTTCCAACTTCAGTCCTGTTACGTAGTCAAGACATGGAGCGGTGTATCTGACTCATTTTTCGTACCATTTCTTTTCCCACCACTGCTTGACGCTCCGGAAGGCGGTCTTGCAGTGGTACCGGATGCCCCGGCTCAGCACCCGGTAAATGCCCCACATACCTGACTCCACGTCCCAGCGCAGGGACCCGGAGCAGTAGAGATAGTCGCCGGGGCATAGGGTTTGCTCCGGCTCAATGTTGAAGACGTTGCCCACGCTGACTGCCCCCCTGTACAGGGATGATCCGGGTGAAGGGGTCATCGGGTTGGGCCCGCCAGCGGTGACCGTGAAGGGTAAAGCTGATATTCCGGGGTTTATCCGCTGGCATCAGCAGCCGGATGACCACCCGCTCCCCGGTATAGGACTGAAACACCGGCGTGGCCGGGTCGCCGTAGCAGAAGGAGCTGAAGATGTGGGCGGGGTCGTTTTTGCGCTTCAGCCGCTCCGGCATGGGCTCACAGCGGTAGTTGATACCCATGACGCCGGGGCCATCGTCGGAGCCGGGATGCTCCGGTGGGTTCAGAGGGCGGCCCTCTCCGTCAAACAGCAGGGCGAAGTCGTGGAAGGCCAGAACAAATTCCCGGCGCATCTTTCCGTCAGCGGTGCGGATGACTGCTTTCGTGCCGCTTTTCACGGGCTTCCACGTTTCGGGGACTAAAAATTCTGCCCAGGTGGGTTCCACGATAAGGGCGCCGAAAAGGCCGTGCTGCTGGTGCATATTGGCGAACAGGTGATCATGGAAAAAGACGGTGTTCAGCACCTCGTTAACAAAGAACAGCTCGATGAGCGTCTCATACTGCCGTGTCCCGGCGATGTTGTTCCAGCCGTTGGCCGCGCCGTCAGACACGATGGTGTCGAATTTCACCAGGTGGATGTGGAAGCCCACGATGTCGGTGATGGTCTCCAGCTGAAAGGCGCTGGCCTCAATGCGCTCCGGTAAAAAGTTGGTGAGCCGCACCTCGATGCATTCCCCGGCGTTGGCGCGGATGACCAGCGGCTCCGGGCGGATGTCCCCCCGTTCCACCTTGGCGAGGTAGCCGTCCAGGGTACTTTCCTTTTCGATGTCGTCCCTGAGGACGAAAAAGCGGCCTTGGGGATCGTGCCAGCCGTAATTGTTGTAACGCAATTTCGCCTACACTGCCGCAATCTCAAAGACCTTTTCATCCTCCTAGGTGTCACAGGGGCAAGTGTCCGTGTACAGCATCCCTGGCGCGAAGTGTTCCACAAAATTGGCCTCTTCCAGCGGGGAGGGCTCTCTGATAACCTCCCCCTCCGGTGTCAGGACGCCCAGAGGCCGCTGGCCAGGAGCTCGCCCGTCACCGGGTCGTACCAGGAAGATCCCGCTGCCTCCACGATGATCGCTCCGAACAGGCCGTGGACGTTGGTGCCGTCCTGACCACTGTGGGTATCCGCCATGTCGGAAAACAGAAAGACGCCCTCCTGATCTGCCTGCCAGGTGTAGCAGATGCATCGGCTGGTGGTTGAGTCCGGATGAAAGCCCACGTCGGCGCCGTCGGAGGTCAGCACGTTGTAGGAAAGACCCTGCACATGGATGGACGCCCTGCGTTCCAGCTTGTTTTCGAAGTTGATTTGGACGGTGCCGCCCACATTGGCCCGGATGACCAGAGGGCGAACCTCCTCGTAAGGTTGGGGGACGGGAAACGAAAATCGCTTCCTTGCCTCCCTCTGAATGCGTTTAGAATCCTGCCCCAGCACATGCAACATCCCGTTGGGGTCATGGTCGCCGAAGCGGTTGTAGACAATGGGGAGAGAGATCGCCTCTATATCATAGACCCGGAGCTGTCCGGTGCTGGGATAAGCGGATAATTCCAGCATCGGGTGGTTCTCCTTGTAATTCATTTCACACAGGACCTGGCAGAAGCCGGGAGCTATGCATCCTATCCTATGTGATCCCAACGAAACGGGTGTCTTCTATCCGATCAGATCAAATCAGACAGAGGCCGGCATTGTTGAGTGGAACCACCCTCATAGGAGAAGCTGTTCCGCCTGGTCTTGCCCGCGGCAAAGGGCAAAAAGACAAGCCCTCACAGGATTACTCCCGTGAGGGCTTGTTTTGTCTCAGTTTTAATCCATTGTCAGGCATACAGCCAGGCGGTGAGCCTGATCATTCCTTTACAAAATTCGCCAGCAGGTACTTCTCCGCCTCCGGACACCACAGGCCGTGGTTGGCCTCCACGATGTCCGCCAGCGCGGCATACCGGGCATCCTCCGCGCCTTTGGCCCGCAGATCGTCCAGCGCGGTCAGCGGCATCTCGGCGTGGGTGTAGATCAGCTTTTTGCCGCCGGGGATCTTGGGCAGGTTCAGGGTGGCCTCGCCAGCGGCGTTCAGGCCGCCCACATGGGTGACCATCACGGCCGGGTCCAGCCGGCTCTCGGCGGTCATCCGGAGGGACTCCAGCATGTCGTCGGTGTTGCCGCCGGTGGTGCCCATCACATGGGTGGAGTTGTAGTGGACGTCATAGAAGTTCATGGTGGCACTGAACTGGTTGTCGGTGGGGCCGGCGAAGAAGTTCAGGCAGCCGTCACGGCCCAGAATCGCCGAGCTCTGGGTCACCACCGAGGCCACCGGCGCGTAGCAGAGGACGTCGTCGTAGTCGGTGCCGCCGCTGATCTTCAGCAGATCCGCCACCGGATCGGCCAGCTTGCCGGTGTTGACAAAGTGAAGCTGGATGCCCTTGGCGGCCCACTCGTCTACGGGGAACAGGCTGGCGGCCCGATCCAGACGCTCCTGATTCAGGTCGGTGACCGAAATGAGAGAGGGATGGATATCCCGGTGCAGGGCATAGGTCAGCGCGCCCAGCCCCATGGGGCCGGCACCCGCCATGATGGCCAGCTTGCCGTCCTTTTTGATGCCCATCTCATGGGTGTAAACGCCCATCCGGGTGTGATAGGCCGCGTTGAAGGCACCGATGGAGCAGCTCATCCTCTTTGATAGGGGGCAGTTCAAACTCGTCGATGCGCAGGTCGTTGGCGGCGTGCAGACGAACGGCTTTTGCTTTCATAACAGAATCTCCTTTTCGCTGGATTCGTAAAAATCATTCAGAGGGGCAGCGTCTGCCAGGTCACCCGGGGCATCAGCGCTTCGATGACGCTGTACTCGGCGGCCTGGGTGCCGCTGCACATCACATTGGCGGCTCCGGTGGCGGTGGAGAGGACCACTGCCTCTTCCAGGGAGAGCCCCCGGTCCTCGGCGTAAGCCAGGGCGGCGACCACGCTGTCGCCGGCGCCCACCGTGCTGCCCACCTTGACCTTGAGGCCGTCGGCGTAGATCGCCTTTTCCCGGGTGACATACAGGGCACCCCGCCCGCCCATGGAGACGATAACCTGCCGGATTCCCTTTTCCAGCAGCTGCCGCGCGGCGGCGTGAAGCTCCTCCACTGTCTCAAGCTGGCGGCCCATCAGCCGGGAGAACTCGTCGTTGTTGGGCTTAATCAGATAGGGGCCGGCCTGGATGCCCTGGGCCAGCAGCTCGCCGTCCGCGTCCAGAAAGACCTTCGCGCCCATGGCCCGGCAGGTGGATACCCACTTGCGGTAGGTGTCCTTAGGGGCCCCGGCGGGCAGGCTGCCGGCCAGAACGACAATGTCCTCCGGATGAAGCAGACCGGTCAGCTGCGCCAGTAGTCCGTCTAGGATTTCCTCGCTGACCTGGATACCCGGCTCATTGATGTCGGTGTTGGTGTGGCCCTCCGGGTCGATGATCTTCAGATTGGTGCGGGTCTCGCCGGGGACGAAGCAGAACGCGCAGTCCAGCCCCCGCTGGGCCAGCTGGTCGGCGATGGCGTGGCCGGTGGCGCCGGCCAGAATGCCCATGGCCTTGCTTTTGCCGCCCAGCTTGTCGATCACCTTGGAGACGTTGATGCCCTTGCCGCCCGGGTCCGTGCGGAGGGTTGCGATCCGATTTACAGTATCCAGTGAAAAATGGGGGATCTCCACCGTTTTGTCCAGTGCGGGGTTGAGCGTGACAGTGTAGATCATACAAAACCTCCTTGCAGTGCAGCGTACGAAACAGCGAAACGTTATGAAATAAAAGCCTGCATCCTGTCCTAGGATGCTCTGCTTTTATCTTAATGGCCGGACAGCCGGATTGCAAGAGGACTCTGTAATGGGGACTGTGGAGGAGATCATGGGCAAGATGTGAGCTGCCGGAAGGTCTCTGGCCCGAAAACGCAAAGCAGCCCTCCGCCTGTGTAGTGCAGGCAGAGGGCTGCTGTTTTGCCTATGAAAGAAAGGCTCAAATCACGCCTCTCCGTAAACCTCCCGCATCTCCTCCATGGTGGCCATGACGGCCCCCTTTTTGCCGATGGTGCGGGCGGCGTAATTGCCGGAGAAGGTGAGAAAGCGGGTCAGGTCCTCACAGGCCAACTGCTCCAGACGGTCCGCGTCTGCGCCCTTCTCCGCCAGTTGGAAGAGGAAGGAGCCGATGAAGGAGTCTCCGGCTCCGGTGGTGTCCACGACCTGCTCCAGCGAAACAGCCGGTACATGGACGGCGGCGCTTCTGGTATAGACGCAGGAGCCGCCGCTTCCCTTGGTGAGCACCAGCATTTTGCAGTTACTGGAGAGAAGCTGCTCTGCCGCCGCCTGCTCGTCGCTGCAGCCGGTGACAAATTCCAGCTCGTCGTCCGACAGCTTGACGATATCCGCCAGAGGGAGAAAGCTACGGATGGCCGCCTGACAGGCTTCGGGGGAGTCCCACAGGGGCAGGCGGACGTTGGGGTCAAAGCTGACCAGAACCTTCCGCTCTCTGGCCAGAGAGATCAGCTTCCGGTGGGCCTCCCGAACCGGCCAGTCCACCAGATCCACGGAGCAGAAGTGGAGAACCGCCGTGTCCTCCAGCATTTCCTCCGTGATCTGCTCCGGGGACAGAAACAGGTCGGCGCTGGGATTGCGGAAGAAGGCGAACTCCCGGTCTCCGGAAGCGTCCAGCGAGACGAAGGCCAGTCCGGTATTCGCCTGCTTTGTCCGAAAGACGAAACGGGTATCCACACCGCTGTCCTCCAGCACGGATAGGATGTGCCGGCCAAAGGCGTCCTCGCCTACCTGGGAGATCATCACCCCGCGTCCCCCCAGACGGCTCACCGCCGTGACCACATTGGCCGGCGCGCCCCCGGCTACCCGCTCAAAATGAACCACCTGGTCTAACGGGCAGCCCCGCTCCTGGGGCACAAAGTCGATCAAAAGCTCTCCGATTGCCGCAATTCGCTTCATTTCATTCCGCCTCCGTTGTCGCTCCATGTGAAGGTCATGCCCTCCAGACGGTACAGCGCGCCCTCCGCCTGGCCGCTGATGTGGAGGATGCGCTCCCCATTGGGATAGAACCGGCTGCTCATCACCTGCTCGCCGCCGCCCAGAAACAGCTCCAGGGAGGTGGTGTCCAGCAGCAGCCGCAGTTCCCGCAGCTCGGGCAGCTCCGCCACCCGCTCTGTCCGGCCCGCTCCGGCCAGGGGAGAGAAACGCAGGGTCAGCAGGCCCTCCTGCCAGTGGATCTCGGCGTCCTCACCAATCCGCAGCGTCAGGCACTCTCCCTGATTGCGGAGCACCAGCTCGGCGGTCTGGGCGGCGGGGAGGGACAGCTCCCCGCTGACCCGGAAGGGCTGCTCCTCCCGGCGGAGCTGCTCCAGCTCCCGGACCGGCAGGGCGGTGAGGCTCCTGCCGTTCCAGTGCAGCTCCCGGGGGACGCTCATGCAGTGCTGCCAGCCGGAGCGGGACGCGGTAGGATTGCCGTAGTTGGCGTCCGGCATCCCCATCCACCCCAGGACAATTCGCCGTCCGTCCGGAGCCAGGAAGGTCTGAGGGGCGTAGTAGTCAAAGCCCAGGTCGGACTCGACATAGTCGCCCAGCGTGTACGCACCCCGGAAATCTCCGGAGAGGGGGAAGTAGCCGCAGGAGTAGATGTTCTGATACCGGTTTCCCTGACGCTCCAGGCCCTGAGGGGAGGTCATGACAATCCACTGTCCGTCTACGCAGAAAATGTCCGGGCACTCCCACATGTAGCCGAAGGGCTGGGGTGTGGTGATGGTGTTGCAGAGTTTCCAGCGGAGCTTATCCTCCGACTCATAGATCAGCAGCTCTCCCTGATCCTGGCGGGTGCGGGCGCCCAGCACCATGTAGTACTGGCCGTCCTGCTTCCACACCTTTGGATCCCGGACATGGCAGCTCACCTCCGGCGGGTAGTCCCGGTTTTCCATCAGCAGCCGGTTGCTGTCCGGGCGGATGCCGTCCCGGGTGGTGGCCAGAGCCAGATTGTGGCCCCGGCCGTCGTAGATATAGTCGTAGTCCCCGGGATACTTGACGTTGCCGGTGTAGTAGAGGTACAGCTGGTCCTCCTCCACCAGGGCGGAGCCGGAATAGACGCCGTGAATGTCCCAGGGCTGATCCGGGCAGAGAAAGACCGGCTGCTGGGTCCAGTGGAGCAGGTCGGGGCTGGTCCAGTGGCCCCAGAACTTCACCCCGCCGTTGGGGTCAAAGGGACCGTACTGGAAGAATACGTGGTAGTTACCCTGATACCAGCACAGGCCGTTGGGATCGTTCATCCAGCCCACCGGGGGCATCAGATGGAAGCGCAGCCGGGTGGGATCCTCTGCCCGGCCGGCCTCACCCTGGCGCTCCGCCAGGGTGACCAGCCGCTTTAAATCACGCTGTAATGCATTCATCGTTACCATTCCTTCTGTGAAAGCGCTTATTTCTGTACCGTCAGGAGCTTCGCCCCGGCAGAGATCGGGGAGCCGGTATCGGCAATGACCTCCTGATAGTCATCTGTGTTGGTGACAATCACCGCGGTGACCACGGGATAGCCCTCCTTCTGAATCGCCTCGCGGTCAAACTCCAGCAGCAGGTCGCCGGCCCTGACGCTGTCGCCCTCGGCGCAGTGGGGGGTGTAGTGGCGGCCCTCCAGCTTCACTGTGTCGACGCCCACATGGATCAGCAGCTCCACCCCGTTGCTGCCCTCCAGGGCGACGGCGTGGCCCATCAGGGCGCTGACGGTGGCGTCAAAGGGGGCGTAGACCTTGCCCTCGCTGGGCTCGATGGCGGCGCCCTTGCCCAGCACCTCGGCGCCGAAGGTCTCGTCGCCGGTCTCCTGCAGGGTGACGGTCTTGCCGGTCAGCGGAGCCAGAATCTCCAGCTTGCCGTTCTCCTCAACGGGTGCGTGGAACACAGGGGCGGAGGACTGGACGCTGCCGGTCTTTTTGGCGGGAGCGGCCTTGACCTTGTCGCTGTCCCGATAGCCAAACATCCAGGTCAGAGCGAAGGCCACGCCGGCGGAGATCAGGAACATGAGAATGTACTTCACCGGGCTGCCCAGGCAGAGGAGGATGCCGAAGATGCCGGTGACGCCGGTGCCGCTGGCGCCCAGGCCGGTGATGGAGGCGAACATGGCGCCCACGCCGCCGCCGATACAGGCGCAGACGAAGGGACGGAAGTAGCGGATGTTGACGCCGAAGATGGCGGGCTCAGTGATGCCCATAAAGGCGGAGAGGGAGGCGGGGAGGGCCATGGACTTCAGCTTGCTGTCCTTGGTCTTGAGGGCCACGGCCAGGGCTGCGGTGCCCTGGGCGATGTTGGCAGCGGAGGCCAGAGGCAACCAGTAGGTGTAGCCGAACTCCTTCAACTGGCCCAGGTCGATGATGGTGTACATGTGGTGGATGCCGGTGATGACGGTGGGGGCATAGAGCGCGCCCATGACCAGAGAGCCGAGACCGAAGGGAATGGAGATCAGGGCCTGAATGCCGTTGATGATGCTGGTCTCCACCAGGTTGAAGATGGGGCCGATGACGGTCAGGGTCAGGAAACCGGTGACAAAGACTGAGACCAGGGGGGTGACAAACAGATCCAGCATGGCGGGGACGTGCTTGTGGAGGAACTTCTCAATCTGCACCATGACAAAGACAGCGATGATCACCGAGATGACGTGGCCCTGATAGCCCACAAAGGGAACCTCCCAGAGACCAAAGACGTCCAGATATTCCTCAATGCCGCCGGTCATGGTCCAGGCGTTCTGCAGGTTGGGGTGAACCATAATCATGCCGATGATGGCGCCCAGATAGGGGTTTCCGCCAAAGACCTTGGCCCCGGAGAAGCCGATCAGCACCGGGAGGAAGACATAGGCGGTGTTGGAGAACATGTTGGCCAGGACGAACAGGGCGTTGTCGGTGGAGAGACTCAAATAGCCGTTATTGATGAGGAAGTTCAGTGACTCCATAATGCCCATCAAAAAGCCGGAGGCCACAATGGCGGGAATGATGGGCACGAAGATGTCCCCCAGAACCTTGATGAACCGCTGGAAGGGATTGCCCTTCTGGGCGGCGGCGGCCTTGACCTCGTCCTTGGTCATGGCCTGAATGCCGGCCTGGGCAATAAACGCGACATAGACCTTGTTGACCACGCCGGTGCCAAAGATGATCTGGAGCTGGCCGGAGGCCTCAAAGACGCCCTTGGCGCCCTCTACCTCTTCCAGAGCCTCCTTGTTGACCTTGCTGTTGTCCGCGATGACCAGGCGGAGCCGGGTAGCGCAGTGAGCTGCGGAGATGATGTTTTCCTTCCCGCCGATGCACTCCAGTACGCCGGCGGCAGATTTTTGATAGTCCATCCTTTTGCCTTCCTTTCTGTGTGATCTGTTTCATCTGAAGTTTCACTATTTTGAGTGAAATATTTCACTTGCTGTTACATAGTGTATCACAATCCCCCGGCAATGCAAGAGGAAAATGGAAATTGATGCCTCCAAAAAAACGATGCCATTTTTGGCTATTTTGCTGACGAATTCTCGTAATTCCAGCTGATTTCAGAATGGAAAGCCTGTGCTTTTATAAAAGACCCCCGGTTCAGGACTGGAATATTCTGAACCGGAGGCCTGCAAAATGATATGAAACAAATGTGGATCAGATGGAGCCCTGTTCCACAACCTCGTATCCCATTTTCAGCTTCTTTTTCATGTCGATGCCGCTCTCAATCATCTTGAGGAGCATGTCCGCTCCCTCGACGCCGGTGGAGTGGTAGAACAGGTGGGCGGTGGTCAGATTCGGCTCCACGATCTCGGTCATCCGGGAATGGCCGATGCCGGTGACCGCCACATCCTGGGGGATGCGCTTGCCGATGCCCTTGAGATACTGCATGACGCCGATGGCAATGGTGTCAGTGGCGCAGAAGATGGCGTCGGTGTCCGGGGCCTGCTCCAGCAGCTTCTGGGCGGCGTCGTAGCCGGACTCCAGTGTGAACTCAGAGCGCACCATCCGCCGCTCCTCCACCGGCAGACCGGCGGCCTTCAGCGCCTCAGCATAGCCCCTGCGGCGCTCCACGCCCACCGCCTGATCCTCCTCGGTCACCAGAACTGCGCCGATCCGCGTCCGGCCCCCGGCGATCAGCCGCTCTGCCATGGCCCGGGCTGCGCCGAAATCATCGTGAAAGACGCAGGAGTAGTCGTCGAACTTCTGGCCCAGGATGACCACCGGGATGGTCATGGAGCGCAGCAGCTCCTCATGGGCCTTGGTCAGAAAGGTGGCGGTAAAAATCAGGCCGTCCAGATCGTCCTGGCGGAAGGACTGGAGGTAGAGCAGCTCCTTTTCAATGCTGTTTTCCGTATCCGCCAGCAGCATCCGGTACCCCTCCCGGGACAGCTCATGGGAGATGCCGGAGACCATGCGGGAGATGCTCTCCGAATTGATCTTGGGAATCACCACGGCAATCGTCCGCTTTTTCGCCGGGGCAGATCCCTGGGTTCCCCGGGTGGGGATATAGCCGGTCTCCTGCACCACGCGGCGGATCTTTTCCTTTTTCTCTTCGCTGACATAGCCGTGATTGAAGTAGCGGGAGACGCACGCCTTGGACACGCCCGCCCGCTGGGCAATTTCGGTGATCGTCACAGCAGACCCTCCTCTGCACAGATGTTTTTTCCCATTTTATCAGATTGGGGGCGGATGTGCTACGGTAATTTTCCGCGTCACAGCCGGGAAAGGCATGCGCGCAGGAAATGGGGCATATGGAAAGTAGCTTTTTCTTTTTCCGTAGGCTATAATGATGGTCAGGAAACGGAAAGAAGGAGGCAACCGCCATGACCCGAAACTGGAAACGCTGTCTTTTGCTTTTCCTGGCGCTGCTGCAGTGCTTTTTGTGCGCCTGCGCCCCGAAGCAGACCGATGCGGATGAGACAACCTCTGCTGCCGCTCCTGAGACAGCGGCAGACGACGCGGCGGCAGAGCCACCTGCCGAGACTGCCGCAGATGCAGACCAGTGGCTCAGCCGGCCTCTGAACGTCATTGACGACAAATACCGCACCTACTACGAGGTGTTCGTCTACTCCTTCTACGACAGCGACGGGGACGGCATTGGCGACCTGAAGGGCGTCACGGAAAAGCTGGACTACATCCAGGAGCTGGGCTTCAACGGTATCTGGCTGATGCCCATTATGCCCTCTCCGACCTACCATAAATACGACACCACCGATTACATGGACATTGACCCGGAATACGGTACGCTGGAGGATTTTCAGGCGCTGCTGGACGCCTGCCACCAGCGGGGCATCCGGGTGATCATCGACCTTGCCATGAACCACACCTCCAGCCAGCATCCGTGGTTTTTGGAGGCCTGCAGCTATCTCCAGACCCTGCCGGAGGGGGAAGAGCTCAACGCTGAGGATTGCCCCTACGCTGCGTACTACCATTTCCGGAAGGAGGGAGGCAGCGGCTACAGCCAGGTCTCCGGCACCGAATGGTATTATGAGTGCCAGTTCTGGGACGGCATGCCCGACCTGAATCTGGAAAATCCCGCCGTCCGCCAGGAATTTGAGGAGATTGCCGCCTTCTGGCTTGACATGGGCGTGGACGGCTTCCGGCTGGATGCCGTGAAGGAATACGTCTCCGGAAACGTGGAGGCCAACATTGAAATCCTGGCCTGGTTCAATGACTATGTGAAATCCCTGCATGAGGACTGCTATCTGGTCTGCGAGTGCTGGACGGACAAGACCACCTACGCCCAGTACTACGCCAGCGGTGTGGACAGCATGTTTGACTTTGACTTTGCCCAGAACACAGGGGTGATCACCGGCATTCTGACCGGCGCCCGGGGCGCCTCCGCCTATGGCAAATTCATGGAGGAAAATGAAGCGCTGTACGCCTCCTACAGCGACACCCATATCAACGCCCCCTTCTACACCAACCACGATCTGGGCCGCACCACCGGATACTATTCCGGAGACGAGGGAGAGGCCAAGACCAAGATGGGCAACGCCATGAACCTGCTGATGACCGGCAATGTGTTCGTCTACTACGGCGAGGAGCTGGGCATGAAGGGCTCCGGCAGTGACGAGAACAAGCGGGCGCCCATGTATTGGAGTCAGGATGCCAACGCGGCGGGAATGTGCCGCGGCCCGTCGGACATGGACTCCTTTGAGATGAAGTTTGGCTCTCTGGAGGAGCAGGCGGATGACCCGAACTCGGTCTACAGCTATGTCAAAAAGGCGATCCTGCTGCGCAATCAGAACCCGGAGATTGCCCGGGGTGCGGTCACCTTCCAGGAGGCTTACTCCGATGACAGCATCTGCGTGATGACCAAGGCCTATGAGGGACAGGAGCTGCTGTTGGTCTTCAATCCCACGGCCGAGAGCGTCAGTGTGTCTTTGGTGGGCCTTTCCGTGCAGGGGAAGCCTGTCAGCGAACTGGCAATTCTAGGGCAGCTGCTGACCGGAGAGGAGACGGTGGCCGTCGATGGCAACGGCGTGACGATGCCGGCTTTCTCCATTTTGGTCATGGGTATCGGGTGATTCGGATTCTCTTTCTCATTTGACTGGCGTGTTCCATGCAGGAGACAGCCGGCGCATTCTGGGGAGTCTATGAGTGCCCGCAGGATGGTTTGAAATGAGAAAAACAGGCAGGTATCCGCTCGTTTTGAACGGGCCTGCCTGTTTTTATGAATCAAAGCTGGGGTATGCCGGTTGAGGTGATTTTTACGGGCGGCGTACGCATCCCTTTTGAAAAATTGATTTGATGTTGGGGCGGTAGGTTTTTCTTTGCAGGTGAATGACCAGTTCCTCCAAAGCTGCGACAGCCGCAATTGCACAGATTACCCGGCAATATGCAGCCGTATATTCCGTCGTAAGCAGAAAAGGCAAACAGAAGACAGCGCCTCCTGTCAGCTTGTTCAGGTAGGTATGCAGGGAAGCAAACAGACGGTATTTGACCGCCGCAGTCAGATAGGCCGCAATACGCACAACCAAGATGACTGCAACCGCATACCAGACATCCTCTGTAAGTGAATTCCGGAGAAAAGGAAAGACACGGAGCAGCATCACTGTGTAAAACAGCAGATCTGCGGCACTGTCCAGCCTTGCGCCAAAATCACTGACTGTATTGGTTTTCCGGGCAATCCATCCGTCTAGCACATCGGTCAGTCCTGTAAGGGCATATACCCAGAAGAAAGCTGCGGAAAGCGGGCGTAAAAGCAGGAGAGACAACGTCCCGGCAATCCGAAAATATGTAATGATGTCTGCGGCACTCAGTTTGTGTTTTCTGACCAGATTCTTTTTCATGGCGAAATCCTGTGTCGGTTTTATATTCTTGTCTGAAAAGGGAAGGCTTTGACAGCTCATTCAAAAAGGTTTTGCAACGAATTCGGCAACTCTCGTTTTAAGCTCATATTAAGATTCAGCCACTGCTCTGTTGATTTGGAAGGAGACGCTTCCTTCGGCATGTTTTCCCGATGCAGAAATGAGATAGTTTCCGTCTTCCGGGATTGTGACCTGAAAGGAACCCAACTCAGGATTTCTGCCCGTATAGATCGGTTCCTGATTTTCCTGCCCGATGGAAAGGAGAAGCTCACCGGAGAGGTGGACGATGCTAACATCGATGGTGTCGCCCTCCTGCAGGGAAAAAGGCTCTGCGATAGTGCAGTTCAGCTGCTCCATCCCAAGGGAAAAGAAATCTTCCTCCACCTTGCGGCTGTATTTGGATTCAGCGGACGGCCGGATTTTCGGCAAGATCATCAGTGTCAGAAGAAATACCAATACCAACGCGTCAGAGCAGATCCAGATGAAGTTCCGATTGTGTCTCATGACTGTTTCCTCCCGGACAGGTCATTTGTCATCACATTCCGTCTGACGGCAAGGGAAGTCATTTCGCGTTCTCCTTTCTGCCATTCCTCCGCCTGCTGGATAAAAAATTGAGCAAATTCCCTGCCGCACTCAGAAAGAGTCCCAGCGGCAGAAACAGTCCGTCATTCCAGTCCGTAAAAATGCAGACCGCCAGAGCTGCGAGAGACGCCAGGCAAAGGACCAGAGCGGCGATATTAAAAATCTTCATTTTGGTGCCTCCATTTTGGGCTGTTATGAAAACTGTTTTGTCCCCCCGGATTTTTGCAGCACATGTCTGTATTAGTCGGCTGCGTGTCCGGCTGTCCTCGCGGTTTTCTGCAAACGGATCCTGTCCTGTTTTATGCCTTTGTGGTGCCGGCAAGGGTTGCCTCTTCCGTTTATATTGATTATAGGGATTTTACCTGTGCTGAGATAGGCCGATAATGTAGTGGAATGTGTCAATCCTATAGATTCTTCACCACTGTTGGGAAAATATTTTTTACAGGTGGAAAAATGATGTGTGACAAAAGGCAAATAATCCAGAAGGGTACTCTATAGACGAGAAAAGATCAAAGACAAGAATTACTTTGTCCTGACCACCAATGTGGACCATCACTTCCAACTGGCCGGGTTTGACAAGGCGCAGCTGTTCTATGGTTTTACAGATAATTGACAAATCACTTTAGACCATGACATACTCTATCCCACGCATTTATTGCTGAATCAATCGTCAGAAAAACAGATTATCGTTCTCCCCGCTTTTGTTTTCTTTTCCTTGGATCAAACATGGGCAGAGCATCTCGTACAGGGATGTTCTGCCCATGTTTATTTCGGCTGAAGAATTCCATAAACGGGAGAAGCTGCCAAGTCCCAACCATCTACTGCTGTATCTCGACAATTGCCGGACGATTTCCAATACGGCAAAAAACGGTGAAAACCTCCCTATCAGCGGCTGGCAGAGCTGAATTACCAAATCCGGGCAGAGCGGAAAAACCAGGCCCTGTGCCGGGAGATTCAGAACCACATCCCAGAGACGGAACGGCTGATCCGGAGGGCGGAGGAGCGGCCGGTAGCAAGGCAGAGGAGAAGAAAGGAGCTGGAAATATAAACCGTAAAAGGGAATAGAACCCATCAAGCCAGAAAAAACTAATACCAGAATAGCCCAAAGGAGGCATGTGCATTGGAACTGAATGTCAGAGACGACCGCAAAATCGTTGAGGTGTGGCTGACCAACGAGGAGCAGAGGGACGAGAACCTTCAGGCCCGGCTGAAACCCCTCTGCCAGGCGTACAAGGAGAAGAAGTACACCGTTGCTGTCTTTCTCTCCGGCAGTGAGGATCTGACCCAGCGCACCAGCGACCTGCTGTGCTATAACCGCAAACGTCTGGCCCGCCTGGAGGCGGAGCGCGTCCGACGGAAACAGGAGCGGGCGAGATAACATTTCTGGCATAAAAGGAACCAATACAAGGCCTGATTGACTGCATAACAGGGCAGGACTGCCGGAACGGCGCAGGAGGAGAGCATCTTTCCCTGCCGCCCCGGCAGTCTCTTTTCATTGCATTCCAAAACGCTCTGTGATACAATGTTATCTGCATAATAGAAACGAGAAGGTGAAAATATTGGTAGAACGCTTTGACATCGCCGGCTACTGCCGCATCTCCGTGGACGAGGAGCTGGACCGGGATAACACCTCCATCGAAAACCAAAAGGCCATTATCGAGAGCTATGTAAAGGAGAAGTTCCCCGGCAGCACCCTTACCTTTTACGAGGACCGGGACCGCTCCGGCTACACCTTTGAACAGCGGGAGGGCTACCAGCGCCTGCGCCGCCAGCTCATGGGGCACCAATATGACATCATGGTGGTCAAGGACTTCTCCCGGTTCTCCCGCCGCAACAGCCGGGGGCTGGTGGAGCTGGAGGATCTGCGGGACGCCGGGATCCGCATCATCTCCATTGGAGACGGCATTGACTTTCCCAACGACGACGACTGGCTGAAAATTCAGTTCCAGTTTCTCATCAACGAGATGCCGGTGACCGACACCAGCAAAAAGGTGAAGTCGGTCATCCGACGGCGGCAGCAGGACGGCAAGTGGATCTGCGCTGCCCCTTACGGTTATATTGTGAACAAACAGCAGGACTTCGAGTTGGTGCCCACCGAGGCGGAGATCGTCCGGCAGATCTTCCAGCTCTACAACCGGGGCTGGGGTTATAAGAAAATCGCCAACTATCTCACCGATCAGAACATCCCCACTCCTCGTATGGCGGAGCGGGAGCGGAAGCTGGCGGCAGGGGAGGACTACCGCCGCACGGTAAAGCCGGTGTGGAGCATCGTCACCGTCCAGGGCATTCTGGATAACGACTTCTATATCGGCACTTTGCGGCAGGGCAAATACAGCCGCAGGAAGATCAACGGCAAGGAGGTGCTTCAGGACGAGAGCGACCACATCGTGCTGGAGCGGCACCATCAGGCCATCATCGATTATCGCACCTTCGCCACCACCAAAGCTCTCCGGGAGCAGCGCACCAACAGCAACTACCGGGGAACCAAGGTCAACGACAACGTCTACTCCGGCTTTCTGACCTGTGGGGACTGCGGAGCGCCTATGTTCGCCATGAGCCGGAGGGATTTGCAGCCTGCCTACACCTGCGGCACCTACCACCGCCGGGGGCTGAAGGGCTGCACCAGCCACCACATTCGGGTGGATAAGTTGGACGAGCTGATGAAGATCTATGTGACCAAGGTGAAGGAGCACTCCGCCGCCATGCTGGGGCGGCTGAACGCCGACCTGGAGCGGGAGCAGGAGGATGTGGCCGAGACGGAGCAGAGCGAGGCGAATCTGGAGCAGGTGCTGGAAGATCTGCGGGAGGAGTTGCGGGTCACCAAGCGCCAGCGCATCCGGGACATTATGCGCCACCCGGACCGGGAGGAGGCGCTGGAGGAGACCTACGACGAGCTGGAGAGTGACCTGCTCCGCCGGATCACCGGTCTGGAAAACCAGATCCGGATGAACCAGGACAAGCGGAACACCATCATCCAGGTGAACCGGATCGCCAAAACCGCCATGGACGTCTTTGACGATATCCTGGCAAAGCCCCATCTGGAACGAAACGACTTACAGCTCATCATCGACGGCATCCAGGTCTACGAGGATCGGCTGGTCATCCGGCTCAAGGCGGACGTGGACGCCATCCTCCGCAGCGAACAGCTCCCTGTGGAGGGGGAGACGGGGGCAGATACCACCATTGACCTGAGCGCCCAGCTGATTCAGTCCGCCCGGAACCAGAAGGACAAGGTCTACGATGTCCATGTTATCAGTGACGGCGACCCCTTGGAGATCTATACCGACAAGGACGGCGAGGTGATTTTTAAGAAGTATTCGCTGATGGGAGACCTCCAGGATGTGGCGGGCCAGATCAGCGAAACGCTGTATAAGACCACCGGCTGTCCGGTGGTCATCACAGACCGGGATACTGTCATTGCCGTTTCCGGAGCCCCCCGGCGAGAGCTGTGGGAGCATCGTGTTTCCTCTCAGCTGGAGCGGGTGATGGAAGGGCGGCAGCTCTATCAGCGCCGGCCGGGAGAAGAGGAGTTCCTGATCACTGATAGCGGTACCTGCAAATTGACCGTGGCCATGGCGGCCCCCATCCTGACCGAGGGGGATGTGATGGGCTGTGTGGTGCTCTCTGAAAAGGAGCCGGGCAAGCCCTTGGGAGAGACGGAATACAAGCTGGCCCAGACGGTCTCCGGCTTTTTGGGACGGCACATGGAATCATAAAAATGACTGCTGCAGTCCGAGCGGGGTCTGCAGCAGTCATCTTTTGTAATTGATCGCGGATTATACCCGGTGCATCTGCCGGCGAAAGGCCAAAATGGCCAGCATGAGAAATACAATGCCATAGCCCAGCATCCAGAGCAGGTGTTCTGAGGCAGGCGTCCCTGCAAGAATTGCCCGGCCCAGCAGGGTGCCGTGGAGAAAGGGGAGGGCGTTAGCCACTGCCTCAAAGGGGCCGCCCACGAGAGACACGTCAAACCAGGCGCCGGAAAGCCAGGCGGTGAGGTTGGTCAGCAGGGCTCCGCACAGTCCGCCGGCGGCCTTGACGCTGAGCAGACTGCCGCAGAGCAGCCCCACAGCCAAAAAGACGAGAGAAGCGGGGAGGGAGGCCAGAACGGCCAGCAAAACTTTTCCACTGGGCTCCAACCCCAGAAAGAGGGCGGTCAGGTAGCACAGACCACTCTGGGCCAGTGCCATGGGGAGCAGAGGCAGGATGTAGCCTAAAATGTAGTTGAATGGGGTCAGAGGTGTTGTAAACAGCCGGAGCAGAAAGGCGGACTCCCGATCCTTGGCGATGAGCTGAGCGGAAAAGAGGGAGAGAAAGGAGAGGCCGAACAGGGCCATACCCGGTGTCAGAGTGGCCGGCTCAAACAGAGAGGCTGGAATATTGCGCTGGATTGCACTGAGCAGCAACAGCAAAATCACAGGAAAGCCCAGCCCGAAGAAGAGATTGATGGGATCCCGAAGAATCTCCCGGGCAGTTCGCTGGGCGAAAAGCAATGTCCTTGTCATTGCGCGGTCCCTCCTGTGACGATTCGGAGAAAAGCGCCCTCCAGCCGGTCGGCACCGGTTTGACGGATCAGCTCCTCCGGAGTGCCCAGGGCTTGACGGCGGCCCTGGTTCATAATGCAGACCCGGTCGGACAGGGCCTGAGCCTCCTCCATATAGTGAGTGGTGAGCAGGATGGTCACCTTGCCCTGGAGGCTGCGGATCACCTGCCACAGCTCCTGACGGGCCAGCACGTCCAGGCCCAGGGTGGGCTCATCCAGAAAGAGAATGCGGGGCTGGCCGATGAGAGCCATAGCGATGCTCAGCCGCCGCTGCCAGCCGCCGGAGAGGGTGGCGGCTCGCTGCCGGGCCACCGGCGCCAGAGAGAACTGCTCCAAAACCTCATTTACCCGCGCTTTGCCTCTCGCGCCGGTCAATCCATGGACGCCTGCCAGAAAATCCAGATTCTCCCGGACGGTGAGATGCTCCGCCACGGCGGTCTCCTGGGGAGAGACGCCGATCAGTGCCTTGATGGCGGCGTTTTCCCGACCCAGCGGATGGCCCAGGATTGTGACAGAGCCCTGGGTAGGGGGCAGCAGACAGGATAAGATTTTGATGGTGGTGGTCTTACCGGCGCCGTTGACGCCCAGCAGGGAGAGCAGTTCCCCCTCCCGGACGGTGAGCTCCAGACCGTCCACCGCTCGCCGGGGACCGTAATCTTTGACCAAGCCGGAGATTTCAATGGCGTTCATCTCTTTTCCTCCCTGCCCTCCTGCAGTGGGTGGGCGGCCATACCGGCAAAGTTCAGCAGGTGCCGCTGATGCACTAAGGCTATCCCCCGGTTTTCATCGCCCAGGATGAGCAGGTGGTCTCCGGGACGGATCCCAAACAGCTCCCGTGCCTTTTTTGGAATGACGATCTGTCCCCGCTCACCCACGGTGGCGGCTCCGAAGAAATATTTTCCCTTGGGCGGAATCTCCAGGCCGGAGGCCGCTGTTTCGGAATAGGAGATTAAATCGTCCATTGTCACGTCGTACAGCCTGGCCAGAGCGATGCAGCTTTCCAGATCGGGCAGAGAGGTACCGGACTCCCACTTTGCCACCGTCTGTCGGGAGACCCCCAGCTGCTCCGCCACCTCCTCCTGGGTGAGATGAAACCGGCTGCGCAGCCGGGCCAGATTCTGAGCAATCATGTTTTTCACTCCTTTCATACCAATTGTACCAGATCATACCGGAATGTCTATCAACGGAAGCTGACACGGATGTGCAAATCTGGCGACAAAATGGAAAACTGCACGGACTGTAGAGGACAGAGTGCGGGGAGCGAGGGATTTTGTAACAGCTGACCATTGCGGAATTTGCAATTTTTCGGTATACTGATTGCAGAATTTAAGGGACAGCGCCGGCTCTGGCCGGAAAAGACCCGCTTGAAATGAGGGGAAGCAAATGGAAAAAATCAAGATGACCACCCCCCTGGTGGAGATGGACGGCGACGAGATGACCCGCGTCCTCTGGCAGCAGATCAAGGACGAACTGATCCTGCCCTTTGTGGAGCTCAAGGCCGAGTATTACGATCTGGGCCTGGTGCACCGGGAGGAGACCAAGGATCAGGTGACGATTGACGCCGCCAACGCCAACAAGAAGTACGGCGTGGCGGTCAAGTGCGCCACCATCACCCCCAACGCCCAGCGGGTGAAGGAGTATAATCTCTCCCAGATGTGGAAGAGCCCCAACGGCACCATCCGGGCCATTTTGGACGGCACTGTTTTCCGGGCACCCATTATGGTCAAGGGCATTTCCCCGGTGGTCAAGACCTGGAAGGCCCCCATCACCATTGCCCGTCACGCCTTCGGCGACGTGTATAAGGCCACCGAGTACCGGGTGCCCGGCCCCGGCAAGGCGGAGCTGGTTTACACCGGCGCGGACGGCACCTCCTTCCGGGAGACCGTCTACGACTTTGAGTGCCCCGGCGTGCTCCAGGGCCAGTTCAACAAGGACTCCTCCATCCAGTCCTTTGCCCGTTCCTGCTTCCAGTACGCACTGGACACGAAACAGGATCTGTGGTTCTCCACCAAGGACACCATCTCCAAGAAGTATGACCACACCTTCAAGGACATCTTCCAGGAAATCTTTGACGCTGAGTACAAGGCCAAGTTTGACGCCGCCGGCATCGAGTATTTCTACACCCTGATCGATGACGCCGTGGCCCGGGTCATCCGCTCCAGGGGCGGCTTCATCTGGGCATGCAAGAATTACGACGGCGACGTGATGAGCGATATGGTCTCCACTGCCTTTGGCTCTCTGGCCATGATGACCTCTGTCCTGGTCTCCCCGGAAGGGAAGTACGAGTACGAGGCCGCCCACGGAACCGTCACCCGCCACTACTACAAGTACCTGAAGGGGGAGGAGACCTCCACCAACCCGGTGGCCACCCTCTTTGCCTGGTCGGGGGCCCTGCGCAAGCGGGGTGAGTTGGACGGCATTCAGGCCCTGCAGACCTATG
The DNA here is from genome assembly GCA_051866795.1 of Candidatus Onthomonas sp. Classification (GTDB taxonomy): domain Bacteria; phylum Bacillota; class Clostridia; order Oscillospirales; family Oscillospiraceae; genus Onthomonas. The sequence continues at coordinate 32,752 of JBJDXT010000074.1, forward strand.
CTGACGCCCTGGAGCAGGCCACCATCGAGACCATTGAGTCCGGCGTCATGACTGGCGACCTGTGCGCTATGTGGGAGGGAGAGGTTCCTGCCCGCAAGGTGAACTCTCTGGACTTCCTCAAGGCCATCCGGGGTAAGCTGGAAGAGAAGCTGGCATAACAGAACAGTATGATCAAAAAATTCCGCACCTGTGGACGATTACAGGTGCGGAATTTTGCTTTTTTCTAAAATGGCGGGCGCACAATGTGCGCCCCTACAGGATGGATGTTTTGTGTGGCTGCCCGATCGACTGAGGCGATCTGTATCATTTCAGCAGCTCCGCCAGCCTGCCCAGCCGGCGCACCGCCTCGGCGATTACCTCCTCACCCCGGGCGAAATGGAGGCGAATCAGGTGGTTCACTGGCTCCCGGAAAAAGCTGGAGCCTGGCACTGCGGCCACGCCGATCTCCCGAATCATCCACTCGCAGAACTGGAGATCTGTCCAGCCACGGAACCGCTCCATGGCCAGAAAATCGCTGATATCCAACAGTACAAAATAGGTGCCCTGAGGCCGGGTGTGCTTCAGCCCCAGCCGGTCCAGACCGTCACAGAGCAGATCCCGCTTTTTCGTATACAGCTCCCGCAGCCAGTCATAGTATTCCGGCCCGAACCGAAGTCCCACACAGGCCGCCTCTTGCAGCGGTGCGGCGGCGCCCACGGTGAGAAAGTCGTGGACCTTTTTGGCCGCCTCCACCACCCCGGCGGGGCCCATCAGAAAGCCCAGCCGCCAGCCGGTGATGGAATAGGTTTTGGACAGGGAGTTGCAGGTGATGGTTCGCTCCCACATGCCGGGGAGGCTGGCCATAGAGATGTGCTGGTAAGGGGCAAAGACGATGTGCTCATAGACCTCATCGGTGATGACAAAAGCGTCGTATTTTTGTGCCAGATTACCGATGAGAGTCAGCTCCTCCCGGGTGAACACCTTGCCGCAGGGGTTGGAAGGGTTACATAATATCAATGCCTTGGCCCCCTGCCGGAAGGCGTCCTCCAGCACCGCGGGGTCAAAAGAGAACTCCGGCGGCGTCAGCGGTACAAAGATAGGTTCCGCGCCGGAGAGAATGGCGTCAGCGCCGTAGTTCTCGTAGAAGGGGCTGAAGATAATGATCTTGTCTCCGGGATTACACACTGTCATGACGGCGGCCATCATGGCCTCGGTGCTGCCGCAGGTGACCAGCACCTCCTGCTCCGAGTCAATGGAGCGGCCCATGCTGGCGCTGTACTTGTCCGCCAGAGCCTGGCGGAAGTTGGGAGCACCAAAGGTGATGGCGTACTGATGGGGTCCCTCCTGGGCGGCCCGGGCCAGGGCGTCGGTGATCTCCCGGGGCGGGTCGAAGTCGGGAAAGCCCTGGCTGAGGTTGATGGAGCCGGGCTGCTGGTTACTGATCCGGGTCATCCGGCGGATGACCGAGTCGGTGAAGGTCTGAACACGGTGGCTGAGCTGAGGCATGGGAAGCGCCCTCTTTCTCTTGATGTGCCTCCAGTATAGCAGATTTCCCGCCCCGGTGCATCTGAAAATACACCGGAGCGGGAAAGAAAACGGGATAAAGGCTTATTCCTCTTCCAGAAAAGAGAAAATGTCCAGGAGGAATTTCTCCAGCGTGGGATTAGTGCTACGGTAGATCTCGTGCTTGGCGTCATGGTAAACAATTTTGTGTCCGTTGGGCAACAAATGTACCAGATCGTCCTGAGGCGGCAGGTTGACGATGGTGTCCAGCGCCGCCTGGCAAAGTAGCACGGGAATTTGTACCGTGTAGGCCTGGGCCAGAATGGGGTACTGGACGTTGACTGCCTCCTTCGCCCAGGAGTAGGTGGCGGCGGAGTTCTGCCGGTCCAGATCCCGGCGCTGCTGGTTCAGATACCAGAGATAGCGGGCCTTGGAGGTAGTACAGTTGTTGCTCTCCCAGTGGTCCTGACCATCGAAGGGGTGCTGGGTGGGAATGGGCTTTTCCCCCTTGCCCAGCATACACATAAAGCTGGCCAGAGCGCCGCCAAGAAAATCGGGGAAATCTCCGGCAGAGGGGGAGACCATAGGGGAGCTGAGCACCGCTTTCTGGAACTCGTCATGATACTGTTCCAGATAGAGGATAGCGATGGCGCCGCCCATGGAGTGCCCGAAGAGATAGCGGGCCTTGCCCTCGCTATTGGGTATTACCACCTTGGTGATCAGATGGTGGAAGTCCTTGATGTACTCGGAGAAGGAGGCGGTGTGGGTGAGCCAGGTCTGCTGTACCAGCCGGTAGGACTTTCCGTGCCCCATGTGGTCGCAGATAAAGACACCATACCCCGCCCGGAGAAAATACCAGATCAGCTCAGAATACTCCAGTGTGGACTCTGTAAAGCCATGGCTGATGACAATCACCTTGTCACAGCCGTTGTCAGGCGCATAGTATTCCCAGTAAATGCCCTGATCCTGAATGCGTTCACAGCTGCCGCTGGCCTGCCGTAGCTGCTCCAGCTTGAGCATCAATTGGGTCATTTCTTCGCTATAGTGCTCTTCCGAGAGAAGGGGAAAGGGAAGATTCTTCATGGCTGTTCATTGCCTCCTGAGCTGACACATGCCCCCGGTGGCTGCCGGGGCACAGCTTAATTATTTGCAGCGGAGGGAGAGAAAAGCCGAAATGGCTTGAGCTGTCTCCTCCGGTGTGAGGGCATCGGTACAAATGCAGAGGTCATAAGCGGACATATCCCCCCAGGTATGCTGAGAAAAGAAATTGTGGTAAGCGCTGCGGCCCCGGTCTACCGAACGGATAAAACGGGCGGCCATTTTTTCACTGATTCCCTTTTTCTCCATGGTGTTGCGAATCCGGCGGGCTTCTGAGGCATAGATGTAGATGTTCACCACGTTGGGAAAATCCTGAAGTACTGTGTCTGCACAGCGACCGATCATCACAGAGGGACCTTGCTCTGCCAGAGAACGGATGATTTTGGACTGAACCTCAAATAACTCAGTGTTAATCGGCATATCAGTGGCCGGGAGCCCCTGCTCCAGCCGATCCATCATAGCGGCGGCGGAAGACTCCGCCTTTTCAAAGAGCTCCGGGTCTAATCCGCTTTCTTTCGCAGCACGATCCAGAATCTCGTAGTCATAATAGGGAATGCCAAGCTGCTTTGCCAATAGTTTCCCCGCCTCACGGCCCCGGCTGCCGGACTGACGGCTGATGGTGATAATAGGCAGTGTGCCGCTCATAAGATGCACGTCCTTTCTGTAAAATGGGAGAATACTGCTTTCTAATCTTATTATACAGATAACTTTTGAAATTGCAAGAATGATTTGTAAAAGTTCAGCAAAAAACATTTCGCGAAAAGAAACCGATGCCTGTACCCGGAAAGAGCAAAATCCCGTCCCTGCTAAATGAGGGACGGGATTTCGGGAAAAAGGACTTTTTTAGGAATCGGCCAGACGTGACAGCACTTTGGAGGCAATGCTTCCGGCCACCTGACGGCCGGAGCCGCCGTTTTCCACCAGAACGACGAAGGCATAGGGATTGTCCGGATCATCCACAAAACCCACGAACCAGGCATGAGGGCTGTCCGTCCCAACCTCAGCGGTGCCGGACTTGGCGCAGACGGGGAGGTCACCAAACTGATCCTGGCCATAGTGGCTGGTCACATTGTTGCGCATTAACGTCTTAAGCTGACGGCAAGTTTCGCTGCTCCAGCCAATGGAAGTATCCGAGGTGGAGATAAATCCGGCAGGAAGTCCCAGGCTGCTGGTCACGGATTTGAGCAGGGTGGGGGATTTTGCCTCGCCTTCACCTGCAATGCAGCCCATAAGCACCAACTCGGAGCAAGGGTTGACCAGGTCAGTGTACTGCCCCACACCGGACCAGCCCAGATAGGCGGAGTCCTCTGCAGGGGAAAAGCTTCCCTTGGCAGAAAGAAGACCATTGACCTCTACCGGATCCAACAGTCCGGCGGCCTGGGTGTACTGCTGCAGCACCTCGCCCCCCAATTGGATGGCCAGCTGCGCAAAGGCTCCGTTGCAGGAGTTGGCCAGCGCCTGAGCCAGATCCTGCTCCCCGTGGACAGAGGGACAGGTAATTGTGTCTCCGCCTACCGACAGCGCACCGTTGCAGCTGTAGGAAAAATCCTCCAGTGCGTTCAGACGGTCAATGGCTGCGGCGGTAGTGACGACCTTGAAGATGGAGCCGGGGGTGAAGGTGGAGGAGAGAAAACGGTTGAGGTAGACCGTGTCGTATCGTGGATCTCCCTGATTGACCGCCTCCAGCACGGCCGCAGAGTCTTCCGGGTCGAAGGAGGGGGAGGAGACCATACACAGGATTTCTCCTGTATTGTAGTTGTAGACTGCCACAGTGCCATGCCGCCCGTCCAGCGCATCATAGGCGGTGCGGTTGAGCTCAGCGTCAATGGTGAGTGTCACCCGATTTCCCTGGCTGCCCACACCTGTGATAGGATTGTAGGCAGCCATATACTGGGAAAAGAGGAGCTTTGCGCCTGAGGCAATGTTACCGTAATCGTCGCCTACAGCGTGAAGGGTAGCCTCCCGAATCTCCGGGTCTTCGGCGTAATTTCCGGTTTCCCCGTCAAAGAGAAGCAACCCATTGCGGTCGGTAATGGTGCCGGTGGCAATCCGCCCGTTGGAATAGAGATGGGAATTGGCAGAGAAAGAGGCCCAGTCGCTGCCTTCCACCACATACATCCCGAGCAGAATGCACATTCCTGCGGTCAGCAGCAGAATAAACAGCAGAACAAACCAGGTTCGTCCGCGCAGCTTTTTCATGGCTCATCCTCCCAATCCTCGTTGTCCTCTTCATCCACATGGATGAAAAGCTCCGCAGAAAATCCGTCTGGATCCCAAATATCAGAGCGGGTGTCAAAACGGTCCAGAGGCTGTGTGGCCGCCGTGTCCCGTACCGCTGTGGATGCTTGGGCGGTGCGAAAGGGGTGATCCGGAATATCCGGAATCGGGGCAGCTGCCGGATCGGACTTGTGTTCCCCCTTGCTCCGCTTGGGCAGACGGACAGAAATGCCCGCATTCTGCCGGGTGTCTGCGGCTTTAATATAGGCCAGAAGGCACCAGCAGGACATCATACTGGAACCGCCGCAGGAGACGAAAGGCAGTGTCACGCCGGTCAGAGGCAGCAGGTCAGTGGAGCCAAAGACATTGAGCATGGTCTGCACCAGAAAAATCATGGCAGTGGAGCAAGCGGCGATGACGTAAAAGGAGGAGCGTGCAGTGGCGGCGGATTTCACTGTGAAAAGGGCCAGAAGAATAATGACGGCCACCGCCAGAATGGCAATGATCAATCCCAACTCTTCCGCCAGTACGCCAAAGACCAGGTCGGTGTTGGCCGCACCGATTCGTTTTAGCCAGCCATTGCCCAGCCCCTGACCAAACAGGCCGCCGCTGGCCAGGGCGGAAAGCGTGCGGGTCTGCTGATAGCCCAGGCCGGAGCTGTCCTCCCACACATGGCGGTAGACAGCAAAACGGTTTGCGATATAGGGCTTGAACTCCAGAATGAGGAAACAAGCGAAGACCGCAGCAGCAGTCATAAAGGCCACCGAGGGCAGGTCGCCGGAGCGCAGAAAAGCGATGGCCAGAAAAGCGACAAAGAAAATAAGGGCGGTGCCAAAGTCGCTCATCAAGGCCAGACAGCCTACACAGTAGGCGGAAAAGACCAGGGTAAAGACCAGATTCCGCCGGGCAAACATCCGGTCCAGCGTAGTGGCGCCCACAAGTACAAAGACTACCTTGACCAGCTCGGAGGGTTGAAAGGACAGAGGGCCCAGAGAGATCCAGTTTTTCGCGCCGAACAACGTCTCACCCAGCAGCAGGTTGAAGGCCAGCAGCACCACCGCGCCGATGGCGGCGGGCCAGCGGAATTTTTTGGCCAGCTCCAGATCCCGCAGCAGGATGGAGAGGGCGAAAAAGAGCACTAGGCCGATTACCACCGAGGCCAGCTGTTTGTACAGCCCCGCCGGGGCGGAGTCTGCCGTGACAGTGAGACAGAGGGTGGTGAGGAAGAAGGCCAGCGTCTCAATCTCAAAGCCGGTACGCCGGAAAATCCGATAGATCAGATAGACCAGCCACATGAGCAGGCACAAAACGCCGAAGGAGACGTAGACTGACCGCTGATATTCCGGCTCCACCACCGTCCCCAGCCGCAGGCAGAGAATGGCCTGAAACAGGGTAAGCAGAAAGAGGGTGACGCCAGGGGAGAACAGCTTGCCCGGCCGAGTGCGGGATCTGGCCTGCTGGGCCTCTTCTGCGGCGGTGGTAGGCCGGAAGGCCAACTTAGTGGCGCCCAGTCCGATCACGTCCCCACTGTGGAGCTGGACGGGTTGCACTTGGAGATGGCCGTTGAGAAACACGCCGTTTTTGGTGCGCAGGGGGTGCAGCATCCAGCGGCCCTTGTCGTCCCGGATGAGGGCAGCGTGATTGCGGGAGACGGTGGGGTCCGTGAGTACAATATCGCATCTGCGAGAGCGGCCCAGCAGCACCTCCCAGTGGCGGAGAATCTGTCGGTCTCCGTTGGAGTCGGTGAGCCAGCCCCAGGCCTCAGTTTCCAGCTTGCCCTGGAGCAGGCTGCGGGCACAGCGGATGACCACCAGCAGAGCCAGCACAGGCAACAGAAACTGGAAAACAGTGTTCAACACGCCTTCCAGCAGGATGAGCACACTCTCCTGGGCAGCCAGACCGGAAAAACCGGACAAGAGCCGCTCCCAGAGACCGGAGGCTGTCTGAAGGATGGCAGAGAAATCCATGGGAAACCTCCTTTCCCGTTTTCTTCCCGTCCATTGTACCATAAAACGGGAACAGGGTATGAATAAAGTAAGAAAAATTCCGAAAAGAAACCAGCAGTACGGAAAAACTCCTCCATATCAAAAATATGGAGGAGGCGGCGGAAGAAAAACAAAGGTTTATTCGTCCATAAAAGTGGAGTAGGCGTCCATGACCTCTTCTGTGGGTCCCACCATACGGATATCTCCATCGTGGAGCCAGATGACGGTGCTGCAAAGCTGACGAATGGTCTTGGAGTCGTGAGAGACAATGACCACGGTTCGGCTCCTGTCCGAGATCAGCTCCATCATCTTGTTAAAGCTCTTCTTTTTAAACTTGGCATCGCCGACGGAGAGTACCTCATCTACCAACACGATATCCGTTTTGAGAATAGCAGTGATGGCAAAGCCCAGCTTGGAGCTCATGCCGCTGGAATAGGTGCGTACCGGCTTTTCAATGAACTCTCCCAACTCTGAAAATTCAATAATCTCATCGATCTGCGCATCGATCTCCTGTTTTGTAAAGCCCAGCAGCATGGCGGAGAGATAGATGTTTTCACGGCCGGAGAGCTCCTTTAAAAAACCCACGCCCAATGCCAGCAGGGAGACGGTGCAGCCGTGGAGATCTACCGACCCGCTGTCCGGCTCAAAGATGCCTGCCAGTACCCGAAGCAGAGTGGACTTGCCGCTGCCGTTACGGCCCACCAGTCCGACAATCTCTCCGCGCTTAATCTCAAACGAGATGCCGTGAAGTGCTTCAAAATGCTCCACACGGCCCTTGCGTTTGACCGAGGGAGAGGAGGATTTCTGATTGCGCATGGCTACCGGCACCATGCTCCGGTAGCTCAAATGAATATTTTCGGCACTGATTGCCAACTGGGAAGAATTGCTCTGCTCTTGGCTCATAATGGTTCCTTCTCTGACAGTAGAAATGTTAGATTCTTATCTACTATAGCATGGCTGGCGGAAAAATGCAAGGGAGAGGGAGAGGGAGAAGGCTGCCTGGCGGCAGGTGCGGATAACGCAGATAGATGCTTTCGAGATAAGAGATCTGTGGGAGGAGGATCGGGCGTTCAGAGCGTTGCAATTATCAGAAAGATATGCTATCATATATAAATAAATATGGAAAAGTGAGGTGAGATCATGGACAGCAGCAGTAGTCGAAGGGCAGATGTGGCATTCTCAGACTGTCAGGAGCGATGGGGTTGCGGGTTGTCCGTGTTCTGACCGTATTTTTGTGTCAATCAGAGGATGCCATTGTCTGTTCTGACGCTGTGCTACATAAGCGAAAGCGAGTGTAGAGCATCGGGTCTGTAACTGACAGTGGTCTTTTTATGCCCATTTCACGACAGACAAGATATCTATGCCCGCCTTTACCCAGAAATTGAGATGTGTAAAGGAGGCACAGAACAATGGATGAGATGAAGAAGATGGAAACCGGCATGGACGCCATGACGGTTCACCCGGATTACAGTGCGGAGATCGCTGAGACCATTCGCAGCAATCTGACGCCGAAACGGATGAAGGAGAAAATCCTCTCCTACCACGAAAACGATATTGCCCTGGCAATGGAGCTGCTGACAAGGGATGAGCGGGACAAGTTGTATAAGGTCCTGGACCTGGCGACTCTGGCCAATGTCCTGGAGTATTCCGAGCGGGCCGTGGACTACATGCAGGAGCTGAGCATCCGGAAACGGGTGGAGGTCCTCTCCCATATGGAGGCGGCGGATGCGGTTGAGGTGCTACGGCAGATGGAGAAGGAGGAGCGGGACTCTCTGATTGACCTGATGGAGCCGGAGATCCGCTCTGAGATCAGACTGCTGAGCTCCTTTGATGAGGATGAGATCGGCAGCCGGATGTCCACGAATTACATTGTCATCCCGGACAGCGCCACGGTCAAAGAGGCGATGTCCGGCCTGGTGGAGCAGGCGGCGGAGAACGACAACATTGCGACGTTGTATGTGGTGGACAGCAGCCAGGTATTCTGCGGCGCCATTGACCTGAAGGACCTGATCATTGCCCGGGAAGGCACCGACCTTTCCGACATCATGACCTGCTCCTATCCTTACGTCTATGCAAAGACGTCCATTGAGGACTGTATCTCCCAGTTGGTGGATTATTCTGAGGATTCCATTCCGGTGCTGGACAATGACAACAAGCTGATCGGCGTCATCACAGCTCATGATCTGGCGGAAGTGGTGGAGGACGAGCTGAGCGAGGACTATGCAAAGCTGGCCGGCTTGACCGCCGAGGAGGATCTTGCCGAGCCGATCCACCTGAGCGTCCGAAAGCGGCTGCCCTGGCTGGGCATACTGCTGGTGATGGGGCTGGGGGTCTCCTCTGTGGTGGGGCTCTTTGAGTCCATCGTCGCCCAGCTCCCGGTCATCATGTGTTTCCAGTCCCTGATTCTGGACATGGCGGGCAATGTGGGTACCCAGTCGCTGGCAGTCGCCATCCGTGTACTGATGGACAAGCAGGTCTCTGGCAGACAGAAGGTTGCCCTGGTCTGGAAGGAATCCCGTATCGGTCTGATGAACGGCCTGATTCTCGGTCTGCTGTCTTTTGCGGCCATCGGCGGCTACCTGATGCTCAAGGGCAATTCAGTTCTGTTTTCCTTCTCGGTTTCCGGGTGCCTGGGCCTTGCGATGATCGCGGCAATGCTGATCTCCTCGCTGTCTGGTACCATCATCCCGATCTTCTTTCAGAAGATCGGTGTTGATCCGGCAGTGGCCTCCGGGCCGCTGATCACCACGGTCAACGACCTGGTCGCCGTGGTCTCCTATTACGGTCTGGTCTGGCTGCTGCTGCTCCAGATGCTACAGCTGGCGTAAGTGGCGGCACAATTGGCACGCGATTTACAACGAAATAAGCGGTTGGGCAGGGGCGATGAGCTGCCTGACCGGATGGAAAACCCGGCTGCTGCGGATGCGCTGCCGGGTTTTCCGTCTGCCGCATTACGGGAGCCGCAGCCCCCGCCGGAGAGGTACAGAAATCCAGAAAATGAGTGCCGATCGGGTAAAGGTTTTGCAAAATCCGCCGGATTGCCGCCCGGTTTTCGTAAGAATGTTTTATGGACTTTCCCAATGGGGTATGATATGATAATGCTGGCAGTGAATGGGCATGGAACCGATTTCCCGCTGTGCCGGCGAAGGAGGAGCTATGACCCATGTGACACTCATTGGGGTGAAGATTCATTGCATGACGATGGAAACGGCGGTAAATGCCGGCCTGAAATTGCTGGAGGAGAACTGCCCCCACTGGTGCTTCACGCCTAACCCCAAGCTGCTCACCCAGGCGGCCCGGGATGAGGCACTGCGGGAGATTTTGAACCGCGCTGACCTGTCCCTGGCGGATGGAGTGGGTGTGGTACTGGCCGCACGGTTCACCGGACAGGGAGGCATTCCCCGCTGCCCGGGTGCGGATTACGCCCTGGCGCTGGCCAGAGCGGCAGGCGAGCGGCAGAAGCGGATTTTTTTGCTGGGCGGCGCTCCCGGTGTGGCGGAAGCGGCAGGACGGAGCCTGACAGCCCGGTGCCCCGGTCTGACTCTTGCGGGGACGCTGGACGGCTATTCCTCTGACCTGTCCCTGGCGGCGGCAAGGATTCGTGCCACCGGGGCAGATCTGGTCTTTGTCTGCCTGGGCTGTCCGGCTCAGGAGAAATGGATTGCCCGTTATGGCGGTGAGACCGGGGCGAAACTGCTGCTGGGGCTGGGGGGAACCCTGGACGTGCTGGCAAACCGGGTACGCCGTGCGCCGGCTTTGTGGCGGCGCTTTGGTCTGGAGTGGCTGTGGCGGGGCATTTGCCAGCCCCGGCGGCTTCTGGAATGGTGGCGTATGCCCCTGTTTCTGCATCTGGCCCTGACAGGGCCGAAAGAGGAGGATGCCTGTGGCAGGAAAATTGATCGTCCTTGAGGGGACGGACGGCTCCGGAAAATCCACCCAGTTTGGCCGGCTGTGCCAGCGGATGGAGGCGGAGGGAAAGGCCTTTCGGCGGATTGTATTCCCCCGTTATCAGGAGGAGTCCTCCGCGCTGATCCGGCTCTACCTCAGCGGCGCCTTTGGAACCCACCCGGAGGATGTCAACGCTTACGCGGCCTCCTCCTTCTATGCGGTGGATCGCTATGCCTCCTATGTGCAGGACTGGGGCGCGGCCTATCAGGCGGGAGAGGTTATCCTGTCTGACCGGTATACGACCTCCAACGCGGTCCATCAGGGCTCCAAGGTGCCGGAGGGGGAGCGGGCTGATTTCTTCCGCTGGCTGTACGAATACGAGTACGACCGGTTGGGCCTGCCCAAACCGGACCTGGTGTGTTATCTGGATATGCCCACCGACTGCGCCGTGTCCCTGCTGCGGGCCCGGGAAAACGCCACCAACACCCATGCCGACATTCACGAGCGGGATGACAGCTATCTGGCCCATTGCAGAAGCTGCGCCCGGGAGGCGGCCGAGGTGCTGGGCTGGCAGCGCATTTCCTGTGTGGATGATCAGGGCCAACTGCGCACGGTGGAGGAGATCCACCAGGATATCTGGTCTGCGGTGCGCCGGCTGCTCTGACGGCTGAACGCATTGTTACCTTATATAAAAAGAACCAAATAGAGAGAACCTGAGATGTCAAGGAAGGGAGAACAGTACAATGGTTTACATTCTGCTGGGAGATGGATTTGAGACGGTGGAGGCGCTGACCCCCGCTGACCTGCTGCGCCGGGCGGGCGTAGAGGTCGCTTTGGTGGGTATCCACGGGAAGACGGTGGTCTCCGGTCAAAACATTACCGTCCAGGCGGACATCACCCTGGATGAGGTGGCGTTTGATCAGCTGGAGATGTTGGTGCTGCCCGGCGGCCTGGGCGGGGTGGACAACATTCTCAAGAGCATCCCTGCCATCACCCTGATTCAGAAAGCTGCGGAGCAGGGACACTGGGTCGCCGCAATCTGCGCTGCACCCACGGTTCTGGCCCATCTGGGCCTGCTGGATCGGAGAAACGCCATTGTCTATCCCGGTATGGAGGAGGACATGTACTCCGCCGTGGTCAAGGTGGGTCAGAAGGTGGTCAAGGATGGCCGGTTTATCACCGGACAGGCCGCCGGATCTTCCTTCGACTTTGCCCTCAAGCTGATTGAGGTGCTCCGCGGCAAGGAGGCCTCTGAGCAGGTGCGCATGGGGGTACACTACAACGACTGAGACAAAGGCTCAATTTCGTGCCCGGCTCCGAGAACTGGAGCGGACGCTGACGCCGGAGCAGCGGGCGGAGAGCGATGCGATTCTGTTCAGGCGGTTCCTGTCTTTGCCTCAGATGAAGGAGAGTAAGACGATTTTCCTGTTTTACGGCATGGGAGCGGAACCGGATACCCGGCTGCTGTTGCCAGAACTGCTGAAACGGGAAAAGAACGTTCTGTTGCCTCGGTGCCTGCCAGGGAACCGGCTGGAGCTGCGCCAATATCGGGGAGAGGAGCATTTGCTCCGCCACCGGTACGGCATGCTGGAGCCGGACGAAAGCTGCCAGATCCTGCCGCTGGAGACGGTGGATCTGGCTCTGGTGCCGGCTCTCTGTTATGACGAGACCGGTATGCGCATGGGCCGGGGCGGCGGATATTATGACCGGTTTCTGGCCGGATTTCCCGGGAAAACCGTTGGACTGTGCAGGGACGTCCTGCTGCAGCGGCGGGTTCCAGCAGAGTCCCATGACCGGGGTGTAAATCTGGTGCTCACCGAGACCCGGTTGATTGCCGGACAGCGATTCTAAACAGCAACCGTCCCGAGGGGACAAAAGGAGGTACTGCCATGTCAGACCAAGAGAGAAACCATTCTGCCAATTCTGATCTTCTGGGGGAGATTGACTGGACGCACTACGGGCGTCAGGCTCAGTCTATCCGGGAGGGGGTTTTGCAGGAAGTGGAGCAGCAGCCCTCCGACAGTCAACAGCCTGATCAGACAGAACCGGCAACTGAGTCCGCAGAAGCCTATGAAGAGACACCCGCAGAGGTATATTCCGAAGAAGTGGCTGAGGAGTATGCGGAAGAGGTGTATGACGGAGAGGAAGAACAGGAGGATCAGCTTACCGAAGAGGAGGCACGGCAGGCCTATGAGGAGGACTACACGCCCCGCCGCCGGCCGCTGGTGCCGCCGGAGCCTCCACAGCCCCCGGAGCAGCCCAAACCGGCGCAGAAAAAGCGCAGGAGGGTCCGGAGCGCAGGTGTAACCTTCCTGGTAGCGCTCCTGTATGTTGTGAGCGTGTTGTCCATTGCCTTTGTGACCGCTACCTTGGGCTGGAAGTGGGCCAATGACCTGCTGGCTCTGAATAAAGAGGAGCGAACGGCCAGCGTTACGATTCAAGCGGGAGACGGTGTGGATGAGGTGGCTCAGAAGCTCAAGGATAACGGGCTGATTGAATATCCCTTCCTCTTTGAGATCTTTGCAGGCTTTACCAACAAGGCGGAGAAAATCTCCAGCGGTACCTATGAGCTGAACACGAATATGGACTACAGTGCCCTGCTGAATAATATCAGCGCCAGCTCCAAGGCCCGGGAGACAGTGACTGTCACCATTCCCGAGGGCTATACCGTAGAGGAGATCTTCCAGCTGCTGGAGAAGCAGGGAGCCTGCACGGTGGAGCAGCTGAAGCAGTCCGCCCTCAACGATGAGTTTAATTACCCCTTCCTCAGAGACCTGGAGCGGGGAGACAATCCCTACTGGATGGAGGGCTATCTCTTCCCAGATACCTATGAGTTCTACAAGGATGGGGACGCCAAGCTGGTGCTGGCCAAGATGCTCTGGAACTATTCCAATAAGTTTACTGACGAGATGAAAACCCGGGCGGAGCGGCTGGGTTACAGCCAGCACGAGATCATGATCATTGCATCCATCATCGAGAAGGAGACCGATGGTCGGGATCAGCGGGACATCGCCTCTGTCATCTATAACCGTCTCCAGCCGGACAATAACGAGACGTTGGGCAAGCTGCAGATGGACTCCACCATCCAGTATATTCTGGAAGAGCGCAAGGAACGGCTGACCGAGGAGGATCTGAAGATCGACAGCACCTACAATACCTACCTGTATGAAGGCCTGCCTTCCGGCACCATCTGCAATCCCGGTATGGAGGCCATTGAGGCGGCGCTCTATCCCAACACCACCACCTATTACTACTTTATCCTGGGCAATGACGGGGTGACCCACTTCTTCTCCAGCTACAGCGACTTCAACGACTTCCGCAACGGAATCCCGGTAGAGCCGGAGGAGGAGGACGAGGATTTCCTCACCCTGGACGATGAACTGGAGGATCAGGAGAATCAGTGATGTATGAAAATAACCATCCCCTGCTGGAGCTGCTGGCTCCGGCAGGGGATATGGAGCGGCTGCAGATGGCCGTCTCCTATGGCGCCGATGCTGTCTATCTGGCAGGATCGGCGTTTGGTATGCGGGCCTTTGCCGGGAATTTCACCGGGGAGGAGCTGTACCAGGCGGTACAGTACTGCCATCAGCGGGGTGTGACCTGCCATGTGACCATCAACACCATGCCCCGAAACGAGGAGATCGCCGGGCTGCCCGCCTGGCTGGAGACCCTGGAGGACGCGGGTGTGGACGCGGTCATTGTGGCGGATCTGGGAGCCTTTACCCTGGCGGGGAAATACGCACCTCATGTGAAGCGACACATCTCCACCCAGGCCAGCATCTCCAACTATGAGACGGCCCGGGCCTGGCATGACCTGGGGGCCAGCCGGGTGATTCTCGCCCGGGAGCTGAGCCTCAATGAGGTGGCGGAGCTCCGGGCAAAGATCCCCAAAGAGCTGGAGATTGAGGCCTTTGCCCACGGGGCCATGTGCGTCAGTTATTCTGGCCGGTGTCTGCTGTCCAACTACATGACGGGCCGGGACTCCAACCGGGGGGCCTGTGCCCAGCCCTGCCGC
>JBJDXT010000075.1:0-47165 GCA_051866795.1 Candidatus Onthomonas sp.
TGACGGCGTATTTGGCGTTTCTCTCGATGAACTCCTTGCGGGGCTCCACCTTCTCTCCCATGAGGACGGTAAAGGTGGCGTCCGCCTGGACGGCGTCGTCCAGCTCAATCCGCCGGAGGGTGCGGCGCTCCGGGTCCATGGTGGTCTCCCACAGCTCATGGGGGTCCATCTCGCCCAGGCCCTTGAACCGGCTGATGTCCACCTTGACGTTGGGATTGCCGCCCCGCATCTCGGCGGAGATCTGATCCCGCTCCTCATCCGAGAAGGCCACCCGGGTGGTCTTGCCCCGGGTCAGCTTGTACAGCGGCGGCACGGCGGAGTACACATACCCCTGCTCGATCAGCGGCCGCATAAACCGGAAGAAGAAGGTCAGCAGCAGCGTCCGGATGTGGGCGCCGTCCACGTCGGCATCCGCCATAATAATGACCTTGTGATAGCGCAGCTTGTTGGGGTCAAACTCGTCTCCGATGCCGGCCCCCAGAGCGGTGATCACCGGCTGGAGCTTGTCGTTGCCGTAGACCTTGTCCGCCCGCACCTTTTCCACGTTGAGCATCTTGCCCCACAGGGGCAGGATCGCCTGGAACCGGGAGTCCCGGCCCTGAGTGGCGGAGCCGCCTGCGGAATCGCCCTCGACGATATACAGCTCGGTGAGCTCCGGATTATTCTCGTTGCAGTCCCGGAGCTTATCCGGCATGGCAGCTCCGCCCAGGGCAGTCTTGCGGCGGATGGATTCCCGGGCCTTCCGGGCTGCCTCCCGGGCACGGGCGGCGGTCATGGCCTTATCCAGAATCGCCTTGCCCACGGCGGGATGCTCCTCCAGGAAGATCTCCAGCTTCTCCGAGACCAGGTTATTTACCAGGGTGCGAATCTCGCTGTTGCCCAGCTTGGCCTTGGTCTGGCCCTCAAACTGGGCCTCGGTGAGCTTGACCGAGATAATGCAGGTCAGACCCTCCCGGCAGTCATCGCCGGAGACCTTTTCATCGTCCTTGAGCAGCTTTTTCTGCTTGCCGTAGGTGTTCAGGGCGTTGGTCAGCGCCGCCTTGAAGCCGGTCTCGTGCATGCCGCCCTCCGGCGTATGAATATTATTGGCGAAGGAGACAATAATCTCATTGTAGCTGTCAGTATACTGGAGAGCCACCTCCGCCATGGCGTCATCCTGCTCTCCGGCCATATAGATGACCTCTGGGTGGATGGGGGTCTTATTTTCGTTGATGAACTGCACGAAGGAGCGGATGCCGCCCTCATAGCACATGTCGTCCCGCTGCTCCTTGCCGGCGCGGCGGTCCTCCAGAATGATGCGCAGGCCGCCGTTCAAAAAGGCCTGTTCCCGCATCCGCTTCTGGAGAATTTCATATTCATAGACGGTGTCCTCAAACATCTGGGGGTCCGGCTTAAAGGTGACGCTGGTGCCGGTGTGATCTGTCTCTCCTACCACCGTCATGGGCTGGGTCACATGGCCCCGGGCAAACTTCATCTCATAGATCTGCCCGTTCTTGTGCACCTGGACGGTGAGCCACTCGGACAGGGCGTTGACTACGCTGGCGCCCACGCCGTGGAGGCCGCCGGAGACCTTGTAGCCGCCGCCGCCGAACTTGCCGCCGGCGTGGAGGATGGTAAAGACCACCTCCAGGGCGGGCTTTCCGGTCTGGGCCTGGATATCCACCGGGATGCCGCGGCCGTTGTCGGTGACTGTGATGATGTCTCCCTCGTCAATGGCAACGCTGATCTCGGTGCAGTAGCCGGCCAGCGCCTCGTCAATGGCGTTGTCCACGATCTCATAGACCAGGTGATGCAGTCCGGAGGAGGAGGTGGAGCCGATGTACATGCCCGGCCGCTTCCGCACTGCCTCCAGACCCTCCAAAACCTGAATTTCAGAGGCGTTATATTCGTTGTCCGCAGCCACTGCGGTGCCTTTTTCCAATAAATCTTCAGCCATAAGTTACCTCATATCCACTAAATCTGTTGAAAGGAACCATTTATTTTGCCCTGTTCTATCGGACCAGACACAGCTTCTTCAAGATTTTACCCCAGAAGCCCTGCCGGAGCAGCCATCCCCAGAGCAGCGATGCGAGAATGCCCACCGCAGTATACGCAGCCCACCAGAGGCCGCTGGTAATATAGACCCGTTTGGAAAATGCATTGCTGATCGGCGCTCCCTCCAGCCAGAACTGGAAGGCGGAGACCAGACGGAACATAACAAACTGCCAAAGCAAGATATCAATGCTGTTCCTGCCCCAGCAAGCCAGAACCCGCTTTATTCCGCGGACTGCCGAATTTGCCACATCGCAAATCATTTTAGAGATGCAGACGGTAAGATAGCTGCCCAGACAAGCCGCCATCAGAAACAGAACGATGTTGCTATACTCGTTTGCTCCCAGATTTGCTCTGGTCGTGTGCCCGATCCAGACAAACAATCCCAGCGCCGCAATCCCGCCTGCCGGACAGAAGCACTTTTCCAGCTCCTCCCAATGCAGACGAATCACATATCCCAACGCGAAAAACATGGAAAGCATCAATGTGCGGCTTTTCAGATATGGAAAATCAATATAAAACGACGCGATGCCAGCAACAAAAAACAAGGCGGTAATAAAGCCCCGCTTATATTTTCCCTCGCTGACCCAGGTGTCCAGTAATTTGTAGGCCACAGAGACTAAAAACAGAGCGCCCAAAAACCAGCTTGCTCCCAGGTAGTCTCCCTCCCAGTCTATCGTCAGCATAATTTTGCCAAATCGTTTCAGATAAAACAGGATCAGACTTGCCGATCCGTCGCCTTTCAGAAATGTGGGAATCAAGCGCAGGATAATAATAATTATATTCCATCCCACAAAAGGGATGTACAGCGTCTTTATCTTGCGGACGAGGAACTGTTGAAACGTTCCCTTTGGACTATATAAAAAGCCTGAAATCAAGAAAAACAGCGGCATATGAAACAGATATGCGTATTGGTTGAACGGTGCCATTGCATGGGCGTATACCACCAGAAAGATTCCAATGCCCTTGGCCACATCCAGCCATTCGACTCTGTTTCTCTTTGATACAGTCAGCTGATTTGTCTCCATCGTTCCCTCCTTTGTAGAATCGCTTTGAATTATTCTGTCATCATCTGGCTGTTTTCCGTCCGCTTTGCCAGCGTCCGGCTGTTGAGCGTAGCAGCATACACCGTCTGCTCCCGTCCTTTTGGCGCCGCGCAGACGACAAAGCTCTTGGGAATCTCATTTACATTGGTGTAGACCAACTCGCCCGCCTTCTCCGCCCGGTTCAGATACTGCCGTGTGCGGTAGCTCTGGCTGGTAATTTCCAGGTCAAAGATGCCGATAATATCCTGAGCCCGTATCACGGTAGACTGGCCTAAGTGCAGATACATATGTCTCTCCTTCGATGTTTGTATAGGCGCACCGTGTGCGCCCATACGGACAATTGTCTCTCTTATAAAATCCTTCCGTTCTCCACCCGCAGCACCTTGCCCGCCTTGAGACTCCCCTGCTTCTCCTCCTCGCAGCAGGTGATAAATACCTGTCCGCCGGAGATGCGGTTGAGGACGAACTCCTGCCGCCGGGGGTCCAGCTCGGAGAGAACGTCGTCCAGCAGCAGCACCGGGTACTCCTCCCGGTCGTCCCGGCTGATCTCCCGCTCCGCCAGCTTGAGGGAGAGGGCTGCGGTGCGGGTCTGGCCCTGGCTGCCATAGGTCCGGGCGGAGACGCCGTTGATCTCCACCTCCAGATCATCCTTGTGGGGGCCGGAGAGACAGCTTCTGCTCTCCCATTCTGCCCGTTTATGGGCCTGCATATGCTCCAAAAGCTGGAGATAAAGGTCCGGAACCGGCTGAAAGGGGTCGGTGACCGAGCTGACCGTCCGGTAGCGGAGGCTCAACTCCTCCCGGCCGCCGGAGAACTCCCGGTGAATGCCCGGGGCGAACTGCCGGAGCTTTTCAATATAGTAGGACCGGTAGTGGATAATCTGAGCTCCCAGACGGCACATCCGCAGGCTGTAGGTGTCCAGCGTGTCCATGACGGCGGCGTCCTGCTGAAAGTCCTTTAAAATTCGGGTTTTCTGTTCTTGGAGCCGCTTGTACTCCGCCAGGGCCTGGGCATACCGGGGCCGGAGCTGACAGATAGCGTCGTCCAGAAACCTGCGCCGCTCTGCCGCACCAGCCTTAATGAGCGCCAGATCCTCCGGACAAAAAAGGACAGTGTTCAGGATCCCGGAAAGCTCCGCTGCGCTTTTCAGCCTTACCCCGTTGGACCAGAGACCCCGCCGCTGACCCCGGCGCAGCAGCGCCTCCAGCTTGAAGTCCCGGCTGCGGCTCTCCAGCGTCAGCGTCAGCCTGGCCTGTTCTTGGTCAAAGGAGATCAGCTCCCGATCGGTCCTGGCCCGGTGGCTCTTGCAGCCGGAGAAGTAGCGGATGGCCTCAATGAGGTTGGTCTTTCCCTGGGCGTTGTCCCCGATGACCACGTTGATCCCCGGGTCAAAGGCCACGTCCAGTCTCTCATAGTTGCGAAAACCCACTAATTGGAGCGATTTTGCAATCATTCCACCAGCAGGACGTCTCCGCCCAGCTCCACCCGGTCTCCCGGCCGGATTTTCTTGCCCCGCATGGTGCAGATCTCGCCGTTGACCTTGACCTGGCCCTCCTGGATCAGCAGCTTGGCCTCGCCGCCGGTCTCCACCATACCCTCATACTTGAGCAGGCTGTCCAGCTTGATAAATTCAGTGGTAATTTTGGTCTTTTGAATCAAGTTGCGTTCCTCCTTGTGTCACATACCCGCCTTCAGACGTACGGGCAGGACCATATAGGTGAAAGCGTCCTCCGGCGCCTCGGTGCCCTCCGCCCGGGTGATGATACAGGGGGAGATGGCTGTGTTCAGAGACAGCTTGACTGCCGGCGTGGGCGCCGCCTTGAGAGCATCGAGCATATATTTGTTGTTGAAGCCAATCTCCAGCCCATTGCCGTTGCCATCCACGATGCACTCGTCATAGGCGGTGCCCAGAGCGGTGGAGGTCTTACATTTCAGCACGCCGTCCTCAAAGGTGCAGCGCAGGGGACTCTTCTGCTGCTCGCTGATGATCAGGGAGCAGCGCTCAATGCAGTCAATGAGCTGTTTGGTGTCCGCGTTGACCAGAATGGAGGAGTTGGTGGGAATCGCCTTCCGGTAATCCAGAAACTCACCCTCCAGCCGGCGGGTCACCAGAGTGACGTCCCCGGTTTTGAACATGACATGCCGCTCACCCTGGATGACCTGGATGGGCACATCCTCTCCGCTGGCGATCCGCTGGACCTCCTTGAGGGCAGCGCCGGGGACCACAAACTGGAACGCCTTGGCGCCGGAGACCTCAGCGATATTCTCCCTCCGGAGGGCCAGCCGGTAGCCGTCCACCGCCACCATGGACAGCTTATAAAAGCCCGGCTCTACCTCTTCCACATCAAAGAGGGCGCCGGTGTGAATGGGCCGGGCGTCGCTCTGGGAGATGGCGAAACTGGTACGCTCAATCATGTCCCGCAGGGCGGCCTGATCCATCTGGAAGGAGTTCATATAGTCCACGGTGGGAAGATCCGGATATTCTGAGGCGTCGATGCCCTGAATATTGAACTCGCTGCGGTTACACTTGAGGTTCACCGTAAAACCGTCTGTGGAAATGGTGACGATATCGTCGGGCATCCGGCGGATAATCTCACCGAACAGACGGGCTGAGAGGACCAGAGAGCCAGTCTCCCGGATATCTGCCGGAAATACGGTGCGGATGCCGGTTTTCAGATCGTAGCCGGTAATGCGGATGTGATCCTCCCGGGCCTCTACCAGAAGGCCCTCCAGTGCCGGAATAGAGCTTTTCACCGCAACAGTGCGGGAGGTCAGGCTGATGGCGCTTTGCAGCAGCGCCTTCTCGCAGGAAAATTTCATAGAGAGCCTCCGTTTCTTTGCAAGAAAGTAAGAATGTTTTTAACAGTCGTAGCAGTAGAGGGCCGGGAAAAGTGGAAAACCCGGAGAAACCCTTGAAATGTCGGGAAAAATCCGTCCACAATGTCAGGTGGATGAATCCTTTGTCGATCCACAGAGAAAAGCTGCGGGAAATGGTTTTGCACAGCGGCACACCTCACAGGTGGAAAAACTCTGTGGATAATGTGGAAAACTCTTTTGTGGAAAAAGATGTTTTTTGAAATTTTACGGTACCTTCTGAGAGCCGCTGTCCCTTTTGATCAGTAACTTCGGCTGTTGATATTGCTTTTGATGTCCCGGACAATCTCTGACAGCTCCCGGTTATCCTTCATCATCTTTTCCACCTTGTCCAGGGAGTGCATAACGGTGGTGTGGTGTTGATTAAAGACCTTGCCAATCTCAGGCAGAGACAGGTTGGTGATGGAGCGGATCAAATAGATGGAGACCTGTCGGGCCAGGACGATGTCCTTGGTCCTGGAGTTGCCCAGAATCGCCTTGGGGTCGATGGAGTAGTATTTTGCCGTCTCTTCAATAATGACTTCCGGAGAGGGGACGTATTCATCCCGGGCCCGAATCAGGGCCTGAATGGCCCGGGAGGTGTTCTCATCATTGACGTTCTGGCCCATGAGATCCCGGTAGGCCAGCAGCCGCTTGATGGTGCCTTCCAGCTGCCGGACATTGGCGGTGATGTTCTGGGCGATGTATTCCACTAAATCGTTGGGCAGCTCCAGTCCCAGCAGGATGGCCTTATTTTTGATGATGGCGCATCGGGTCTCGTAGTCGGGGGGCTGAATATCCGCCAGAAGGCCCCACTCAAACCGGGTCCGCAGCCGGTTTTCCAGCTTGGACATGTCTGAGGGCGGACGGTCGGAGGTCAGGACAATCTGGTGGTTGGCCTCGTACAGGTTATTGAAGGTGTTAAAAAACTCCTCTTGGGTGGCCTCTTTGCCGGCAATAAACTGAATATCGTCCACCAGCAGCAGGTCCTTGTCCCGATACTTGGCCCGGAAGGCGTCGGTACTCTTGGAGCGAATGGCCTCCTGCAGCTCGTTTGTAAACTCATCTCCCTTGATAAAGATGATGTTGTACTCCGGGTGGTTCTGATGGATGGTGTGATAGATGGCGTAGAGCAGGTGGGTCTTGCCCAGACCGGACTCGCCATAGATAAACAGCGGATTGTAGCTCTGGCCCGGATTATCCGCCACATGGAGGGCGGCGTTGTAGGCAAACTGGTTGGAGGAGCCTACGACAAAATGCTCAAAGGTGAACTCCTCATTGCCGATGAGCACGTTCTCATTCCGCTTGCCGGCGTTGCTATACTTGCTGGCCTCCTCCTTGGTGAGCACCAGCACGTCGATGTCGGCGGCAAACAGGTCGTAGAGCACCTTTTTCAGGATGGGGAGATAGCGCTGGACCAGAATATTCTTTTTGAAGTCGGATGGGGTACAGATGACCAGCCGGTCCTCCTGCAGGTCGATAGCCTCGGCATCGTAAAACCAGGTGCTGACCGCAGTAGGGGTCAGTTCCTTTTCCAGAAGGGCAATCACGCTGGACCAGATTTCGGCAGCGGAATTCATAAAAACCTCCCTGGCGCTGCAAAGCGCAAAAAAATGGAATCCGCCCTTCCAAGGGTGTAAAGGGCGCCCGGCGCCGCTCCGGAGCCGGGAGAATGCCAGGTCCTGCGCAGTTTTGCGCGAAAACCTGGCAAAAGAAAAGAGACAGGGTCAAAAGAACCAAAATTCTGCATCAATATTATAGCATAAAAGAACTTTTGCGGCAAGGAAAATCAGGGCATACATATAAATAAAAATAAGCTCCTTTCTGAATGGAATTTTGTCGTTCCGGAGACCGGAAAGGGAAAATCCTTGCCTCTAGCACAAGATATTGTGTTTTCTCCCGGTAGTATACCAATCTCGTCCAATTTTCAGGGGAAATCGGGGAAATAATAGTTGACAGCGGGAAAAAGATTGGTTTATAATAGCTGATGCATTCTGGGTCGGACTGTCTGTACTGTTCCATGACCCGGAGCTTTACACTGTCAGCTGCGGCCGGCGAGCTTTTTGCCGGCTTGTTGAGCAATTAGAAAAGTCGGAGGTGTTATTTATGGCTACCAAACGTACCTATCAGCCCAAGAAGCTTCATCGCTCCAAGGTCCACGGTTTCCGCAAGAGAATGGCGACTGCCAACGGCCGCAAGGTTCTCGCCCGCCGTCGCGCCAAGGGTCGTATCCGTCTGACCCACTGATGAAGGGCAAAGCGAAGCAAATAGCGCCATGATTTTTCAGGGGTGGATGATCCAGGGCCAGAGGGCCGCATGATGGTCTTCCACCCCTAAAATCGTTGCATAAGCGCTGTTTTGCCGCTCCTGCGGCTCTGCCGCGAAACCAATGCCGGTGCAAGGAGAGAAAAACCAGTGAAATCCTCTGTTACCCTCAAGGAGAATCGGGACTTTCGCAGACTGTACAGCCGGGGAAAGTATGCCGCCTGCTCCACCCTGGTGCTCTACTGGCGGCCCAACCGGCTGGATCACAACCGGCTGGGCATTACGGTCAGCACCAAGCTGGGCCACGCGGTGGTGCGGAACAAAATCCGCCGCCGTATCCGTGAGATTTACCGTCTCCATGAGCAGCAGCTCCGTCAGGGAATGGATCTTGTGGTGGTGGCCCGGAGCCGTGCGCCCCAGGTGGATTACTGGAAGCTGGACCGGGACTTTCAGAAGCTGGCCCGCAAGCTGGGCATCTGGAAGGAGACGGATCAGAAATGAAAAAGCTGCTGCTCTGGCTGCTGCGCTTTTATCAGACCCAGATCTCTCCCCTGCGTCCTCCCTGCTGCCGCTTTAACCCCACCTGCTCGGAATATGCCCGGCAGGCGGTGGAAAAGTACGGCCCTGCCAGAGGCGGACTGCTGGCGGCCAAGAGGCTGGCCAAATGTCACCCCTTTCACCGACAGAAAACCATCGAGTATGACCCTGTGCCATAGCCGATGAAAGTTTACGTTCGCCCCAATCACCCAATCAGACCATACGCCTGAGGAGGCCACACATTGATTACCGCTATTTTACAGTTTTTTGGCCGGATTCTGTTGTGGATTTACAACTTTTTCGGCAACTATGCCCTGGCCCTGGCTGTCTTCACCCTGCTGACCAAGCTGGTGCTCTTCCCCCTGTCCTATAAGGGCAAGCGGAGCATGATGCAGATGAACTCCCTCAATGCGGAGATGCAGCGGCTGCAGAAGCAGTACGGCAAGGATCAGCAGCGCTATCAGCTGGAGGTCCAGAAGCTCTATGAGGAGGAGAAGGTCAACCCCATGGGCGGCTGCCTCTGGTCCCTGCTCCCCCTGCCCATCCTGATGGGCCTGTACTACGTCATCCGCCGGCCCATGCTCTATATGCTCTGCCTGACCGAGGAGCAGATCACCACTGTGGTGGATACCCTGGCCGGCCTGGGCCACACCTTTGAGGCCAATCAGGTGGCTTATCAGGAAATTCATATTATGAACCTGATCAGCCAGGACTCCAGCCTCTATTCCGCCGTCTCCAGCGCCCTGGGCGACGCCGCCAGCAAGCTCCAGACCATGAGTTTTAACTTCCTGGGCATCAACCTGGGTGAGATTCCTGACTGGCAGTTCTGGAAGTGGGATACAGTAGACTGGAATCACATCGGCCTGTTCCTGATTCCCATTGTGGTCACCCTGCTCAACTTCCTGTATTCCCAGTATTCCATGAAGTCCAACCAGATTAAGCAGGCGGAATCCGGCTCCGGCGACTCCTCTGCCGCCGCTGCCAACAATACCAACAAGATGATGATGTACATGATGCCGCTGATGTATCTGTGGTTCGGCTACATCATGCCCGCCGGCATGTGCGTCTATATGGCCTGCAACGCCATTTTCAGCGCCCTGCAGGATATGATCTTCTCCAAGTTCCTGAACAAGAAGTTTGCCGCTGAGGAGGAGGCCAGACAGGCCCGGCTGGCGGAGAGACGGGAGAAGGAAAAGGAAAAGAAGGCGGAGATCGCCGCACGCCGCGCCGCTATGGAAGATCAGATGAAGACCAAGAGCGGCAGAAAGGCCGCCAAGCAGGCCAAAAAGAAGGGCGGTAGCCAGGATAGCAGTGCCGGTCAGATCGGCGTACGCAAATATGCCCGGGGCCGGAGCTATGATCCTGACCGCTATCCCATCACCACCTACCGCGATCCCCAGGATGTGCTGGATGAGGAGGCTCTGGAGCGGGCCCTGGCCAAGCGGGGCAGGAAGCTTCAGCAGGATGAGGAAGATCTCCCTGTACAGGAGCTGGAAACCTCCGAAGAGCAGGATGTATCCGTGATGCCGGAGACTGAGACTGCGCAGACCGGGGACAGCCAGTCAGAAGAATAAGGGGGTTACACAATCCATGACCAAGTTTATTGAGACCACTGGCAAGACGGAAGAACTGGCCATCGCCGCCGCTCTGAAGCAGCTGGGCATGGACCGGGACGACGTCTCTGTGGAGATCATCACCCGGGCAAAGACCGGTTTTCTGGGTATCGGAAGCTGCCCCGCCAAGGTGCGGGTCAGCTACGAGGTGGAGGAGCCTGCCGCGCCCGTCATCGCCCCTGTGAAGGAGGCCCCTGTCCAGGCCGAGGCGGCGCCCGAAGCGCCCAAGGCGGAGGTTAAGGCAGAGGTCAAGCCGGAACCCAAGCCCCAGAAGGCTGAGCCCAAGGCCCCCAAAGCCCCCAAGGCGGCCAAGCCTCAGCCCAAATCTCAGGCAAAAGCCCCCAAGATCCCCAAGGAGCCGAAGCCGGCTCCTGCCGCAGAGCCTCCCGCGCCCAAGGCGGAGCAGCCTGCCGCCCCTGCCGTTGACCGCAGTGAGGATATCCTCAGCTTCCTCAACGGCCTGATGGAGCACCTGGAGGTGGAGGCCACTCCGGTGATTACCGCTGAGGACGACGGCGTCTATCAGGTGGAGCTGACTGGCGAGGGCCTGGGCGCGCTGATCGGCCGCCGGGGCGAGACCCTGGACGCCATCCAGCAGCTGACCAACTACGCTGTCAATCACGGCCAGAACCGCCGGGTGCGGGTCCATGTGGACTGCGAGAACTACCGGGCCAAGCGGGAGGAGTCCCTCCAGCGTCTGGCCCGCAAGACCGCCGGCAAGGCGGTGAAGTACCGCAAGAACATGATGCTGGAGCCCATGAACGCCTATGAGCGCCATGTGATCCACGCCGAGCTGCAGGACTATCACCCCAATATCTCCACCTATTCCACCGGCACCGAGCCCAACCGCCGGATTGTGGTGGCTTACAACAAGTAAGCGCGCAAAAAATCAAACACCTGAGATCGTATTGCTGCGGTCTCAGGTGTTTTTCCTTTCCAAAGGGAGAAATCCTGTCCCGTGACAGATCTTTGGGAACTTTCCGGAAAACCTTCCCATTTTCCAAAAAAGGTGGTAGAATAAAGCAGAATCTTCCCTTTTGTGAGGTATGGATATGAACGAGACCCCTCTGGAGGCGCCGCTGTACGACGCCCTGCACGCGTTTTCTGCGGAAAAGCCCCTGCGCATGTGCATGCCCGGCCACAAGGGCATCGGCCTCCCTGTCCCGGAGCTCAAGGGCTACGCCGCCCTGGACTTCACCGAGACCAGCCGCACCGGCAACCTCTATGAGGCGGACGGGCTCATTGACCGGGCGGAGCAGCTCTGGGCGGACTACTGGGGCAGCGAGAGCTGCCTGTTTCTCACCGGCGGCTCCACTCAGGGGCTGCACACGGCGCTGAATCTGGCCGCCCGGCCGGGGGAAAAGATCATGATGGACCGGGTGAGCCACCGGTGCCTGCACACCGGCATGGCCCTGCTGGATCTGCGCCCCTGCTGGCTGAGCCGGCCCTGGCTGGATCAGGGCGGCGTCTTTGGCCCTGTGGACCCCGGAGCGGTGGCCCAGCTGCTGGAGCAGAACCCGGACTGCCATACCGTCTGCATCACCTCCCCGACCTATTACGGCGTCTGCTCCGATGTGGAGAAAATCGCCATTGTCTGCCACGCTTACGGAGCTAAACTGATCGTGGATGGGGCCCACGGGGCCCATCTGCCCCTGTTTTACCGGGAAAATCCCTATGGGGAGGCGGACTTGGTGGTGGTCTCCACCCATAAGACCCTGCCTGCCCCGGGACAGACCGCTCTGCTCTTTGCAAACGACTATTCCCTGGAGCAGCTCCGGCAGAGCAGCATGCTCTTTGCCACCTCATCCCCCTCCTATCCCATGATGGCGGCTCTGGACCGGTTGCGCACCTGGCTGGCCTGCGGCGGCGAGGAGCGGAGCTTTCTCACCGCCGGGGCGGTGCTCCAGATGCGGGAGAAATATCCCGCCCTTCAGGAGGCGCCGGGAATTGTGCTGGACCCCATGCGCCTGACGCTGCTGGCAGAGGACGGATATGCCCTGGCCGGTGCGCTGGAGGACATGGGGGTCTACCCGGAGATGGCGGACAAAAACCATGTGGTGCTCATTCTCACCGGCGCCGACGGGGAGGAGCAGGTAGACCGGCTGGACGCCATCCTCACCGCGCTGGATTTAGGCTATCAGCCGGACCCGGCACTGGAGCGGCTGATGCCACCAGACCCGGAGACGGTTTGTACGCCCCGTGAGGCGGCGTTCGGAATCAAGGAGGAAATTCCCTTAACCCAGGCGGAGGACCGGATCTGTGCCCGGCAGGCGGCTCCCTACCCACCCGGCGTGCCGGTCATCGCCCCCGGGGAGCGAATCGGGAAAAATCATCTGGCCTATTTGCAGAAGATAGGGTATAATGACAAGAATGGGACAATATCTGTTTTAGCATAAAGAAAAAGAAATGTTTGCAGAGAAGAGAGGTACCGGCATGAAACTGGTGATTACAGTCGTCAATGTGGATGACGAGGAACAGGTGCGCGCCAGCCTGATCAAAAAGGGCTACGGCACCACCACGCTCAGCTCCCAGGGAAACTTTCTCCAGCAGGAGAACCGCACCCTGATTACCGGTGTGGCCGATGACAAGGTGCAGGAAGTGATCTCCGTCATCCGGGGCGCCGTCCATCGCCGGGAGACGCCGGTGACCGGTCGCCTGCCCGTCCGCTCCATGCTGCTGGAAAATGATCCTCAGATTCTGGTCTCCGGCGCCACCATCTTTGTGGTGGATGTGGAGCAGTTTTTGCGGGTATGAATCTGACCCGGCTCGCGGGCAACGAGCGCATCAAGGAGCAGCTCTCCGGCGCTGCACATCTGCCCCACGCCATCATTCTGGGCGGCCCTGAGGGCTGTGGAAAGCACACTCTGGCCCGGCTGCTGGCCCAGGCCATGGTCTGCGAAGGCCCGGGAGAGGTCCCCTGCGGAATCTGCCGGAGCTGCCGGCAGGTGGAGCAGGAAATCTATCCGGATATGCCGCCCATGTCCTCCTTCGTGGACCCAAAGGACCGGGACAAAAAGGGCATTGTGGTGGAGACCATCCGCAATCTTCGCCGGGACGTTTTTATCCGCCCCAACCAGGGCAGGCGGAAGATCTACCGCATCGACCAGGCGGACAAGATGAATCTGGAGTCCCAGAACGCCCTGCTCAAGGTGCTGGAGGACGGGCCGGACTACGCCGCCTTTCTGCTGCTGACGGAAAATCCATTGGTGCTGCTGCCCACCATCCGCTCCCGCTGCGTCCGGTATGACCTGGCCCCGGTCTTTGGCCAGGAGGCGCTGGAGCTGCTGAAAAGCCGGTTTCCCCAGCGGGAGGAGCAGGAGCTGCAGGCGGCAATTTCTGCTGTTGACGGCGTTCTGGGCCAGGCCATCCGGCAGCTGGAGGGCCAGTGGGAGGACCCGAAGATTACAGAGGCCCTGACCGATCTGGCAAAGGCCCTGACTCACCGCTCCGAGCTGGAGCTGATGGAGTGGTCGGTGGGACTGCAAAACGACAAGCTGACCCGGGAGCAGCTGGGCCGGCTCTATCAGGCACTGCTGGAGGCCATGGCCGCCGCCCTCACCGGCGCCCCGGCAGGTCAGATATGGCGGGACTGCCTGACCCGGCGGCAGCAGGCGGAGCTGTCTCAGCTGGCCAGAACGGGACTGCAGGCGGTGGAGGGAAATATCTCTCCCGGCCACAGTCTGGGCTGGTTTGCTGTCTCCGCCTGGGAGCTGCTGCGTGACAGACAGGGCTGAGCCGTGCCCTATATGACAAGGAGGACAATCCTGTGACAGAAATTATCAGCGTCCGCTTTAAAAACGGAGGCAAAGAATACTATTTTAACCCCAATGGCCTGCAGGTGGCAGAGGGCCAGGCGGTGATTATCGAGACCGCCAAGGGCATCGAGTGCGCCGTCTGCTCCAAGGGCAACGCCATGATCGACGAGACCGAGCTGATCTCCCCCCTGCGGCCGGTGCTGCGCCTGGCTACCGAGGGCGATCTGCGGCAGATGGAGGAGAACGCGAAAAAAGAGGAGCGGGCCTTCCAGATCTGCCAGGAGAAGATTGCCGAGCACAAGCTGGAGATGAAGCTGATCGAGGTGGAATACAGCTTTGACGGCAGCAAGATTCTCTTCTTCTTCACCGCCGACGGCCGGGTGGATTTCCGGGCCCTGGTCAAGGATCTGGCCTCGGTCTTCCGCACCCGCATCGAGCTGCGGCAGATCGGCGTCCGGGACGAGGCAAAGATGCTGGGTGGCCTGGGTATCTGCGGCCGGCCCTTCTGCTGCTCCTCTTTCCTCAATGACTTCCATCCCGTCTCCATCAAGATGGCCAAGACCCAGAATCTATCCCTGAATCCCACCAAGATCTCCGGTACCTGCGGCCGGCTGATGTGCTGCCTGAAATATGAGCAGGACGCCTATACCGACCTGCTCAAGCGGGCGCCCAAGCAGGACTCGCTGGTGGAGACGCCGGACGGCGTGGGTGTGGTCAATCAGGTCAATCTGCTCCGGGAGACCTGCAAGGTCACCCTGGACAGCGATCCGGACAGTCCCCGCTTCTATAAAAACAGCGAGCTGACCGTCATCCGCAGCGGCAAGGGCAAGCGCCCCGCCGGCTATGAAAAGCCGGAGGAACCCGACGCGCCTGCGCCCCGCACGCTGAGAAAGGAGCCGCCCAAGGCGGAGCCTGTGGACGAGGCTGTGCCGGAGGAGAAGGAAGTCCAGCCGGAAGAGGATGCAGTCATCCCAACCGAAGAGGCCAAGCCGGCCCGTCCCCCCAGACAGCCCAGACAGCGCCGCCCTCAGGAGCCGAAAAATCCCGAGGCGAAGCCGGAGGGAGAGAGCCGGGAGCAGCGTCCCCGCCGCCCCCGTCCGACCCGTCCCCAGCAGGCTCAGAAGCCGGAGGAGACTCAGGGTCAGTCCCAGCCTCAGGATAAGGAGGAGGGCCAGTCCGCTGAGCAGCGCCGTCCCCGGAATCACTACCGGAAGCACCGCCCCCACACCCGCAAGCCCGGGGAGGGTGGACAGCAGCCCCAGGCCCCCAAGAGTGAAGGATAACAGATAAAAGCGTCCCCGCTCTGTATCAGCGACGATACAGAGCGGGGATTTTGCCGCATAAGACCTTTTCCCCGAAACGGGGAGCACAACCGCCGCACAAGGCCGCCTTCCATCGGAAAGCGGCCCTTTTTGTTGGAACTTTGTCCTGTATTTCCGAAAAACAGACCATTTCCCGACCTGATTTTTGATGGAAGCAGGCTATAATCTGGGTGAAATCCAACAGACGAGGTGAATACCAATGAGAACGACCTACGGCCCCTCCGGGTTCTGGAAACGGACCCGGAAGGATCTGGCGGAAAAGGGAGAGCTGCTGCTCCAGACTCCGGCTGTGCTGACCCTGCTGGAGTGTGGCGGCAAGCTGCTGATTTCCATTGTTCTGGCCTCAGCCCGGGTGCTGGACCACTACTCTCCCTTTGCCCTGGGCTTTGTGGCCGCCTCCGGCTCGGGGCCAGGAGGCTTCTGCGCCCTGATCGGCGCCTCCATGGGCTATCTCTCCAGCCTGGGGCTGGTCAGCGGCCTGCGCTATGTCTCAGCGGCCATCTTAATCTATGCGGTGGCCTTCGCCTTTTATGACCTGAAGCTGTATCAGCGGGCCTGGTTTATGCCCCTATGTGCCGCCGCTATGGGAGGCGTCACCGGAGTCCTCTATCTTGCAGAGGAGAACTGGCGGTGGAGAGAGGTCTTTGGCCTAGGAGTGGAGGTGCTGCTGATTGCCCTCTCCGCCCGGTGCTACCGGCTGTCTCTCCAGCCTCTGACAGAGCCGGAGCACAAGCTAAACCGGGGGCGCTGGTGGTGGGCGCTGCTCTTCTCCGGAGCCAGTCTGGCAGCGGCTCTGAGCCAGATGGTGGTGCTGGGTTGGCTGCAGCTGGGCCTGACCTGCTCGGCGGCAGCGGTGCTGCTGCTGAGCCAGCGGCAGAGCGGACAGGGGGCCTCTGCCGGAGTGGTGCTGGGCCTGACCCTGGATCTGAGCCAGGGCAGCGGAGGCTACTATACCGGCGCCCTGGCTCTGGGAGGGCTGCTGGCGGGACTGGGGGCCTCCTATGGCCGGGTGGCCTCGGGACTGCTCTTTCTGGCCGGCGGAATGGGAGCGGCACTGTGCAGCGGTTCCGGAGAGGAGGCTGCCGGGCTGCTGCTCAATCTGTCCGCCGGCGCCCTGATCACTCTGGCTCTGCCGCCCAGGCTGCTTCAGGGACGAGCGAGAGACCGGCCTGAGCCCCGGCGGGTTGGATCGGTGCTGCCGGTCCAGGAGAGCCCTACTTACACCAAGCAGCAGCTCCAGGCCAAGCTCACCGGCCAGGCGGAGGCCTTTCAGACCCTGTATGAGGATATGCGCAAGGGCCTGAATCAGACGCCGGTAAATGAGCAGCGGCTGGAGCAGGTATTCGACCGGGCGGCAGAGCAGGTCTGTCAGAGCTGCCCCCGGTATCAGATTTGCTGGAAGCAGGATTATCATGAGACCTATCAGGCCTTTCACCAGATGCTCACCGCCACCCAGCAGCGGGGCTACGGCAAGCTCAGCGACGCCCCGGTCTCTTTTCTTAGCCGGTGCAGCCGGGCGGGGGAGTTGGTCTCCGCGGCCAATGTGGAGTACGCCTCTCTCCTCCACCGGCGGCAGCTGGACGCCAGGCTACGCACCAGCCGGGCGGCGGTGTGGCGGCAGTATGCCCAGCTCTCCCAGTTACTCAGTCAGGCGGCCCAGGAGCTGGAGAGCGATCTCACCCCAGACCCGGAGCAGGCCGCCCCCGTCCTGCGCTTTCTGCGCCGCCACGGCCTGGAGGCGGAGATCCGCCTGGGCCGGGACAAGCGGGGCCGGCTGGTGATTCAGCTTTTCGGTACAGATCTCAGCCCCATCCGGGAGGGACGGCTGTTGGACGACCTGTGCCGCAATATGGGAGTCTCCTTTGCCATGGGCCCCCTGGAGCGGGACCGGGCGGGCCAGCGGATGACGCTGGTCCAGGAGGACAACTTCCTAGCCACCGCCGGGGTGGCCGCCCTCTCCAAGGAGGGACAGACGGTTTCCGGAGACGGAGGCAACTGGTTCCGGGATCGGGACGGCATTTTGTGGGTGGTGCTCTGCGACGGCATGGGCAGCGGCCCGGGGGCGGGCCATCAGAGCCGGCTGGCTTTGAGCCTGCTGGAGGACTTTCTCAAGGCGGGGATTTCCCCGGAGATCGCCCTGTCCACCCTCTCCAACGCCCTGGCCCTCCGGGGAGAGCAGCAGTTGGGCTTTACCACCATTGATCTGTTGGGAATGGATCTCTTTTCCGGCCAGTGCCGGAGCTATAAGCTGGGGGCCGCGCCCACTTATCTGCGGCAGAACGGACGGGTGAAGAAGCTGACGGGGAGCAGTCTCCCTGCCGGGCTGGAATTTGGGCAGGAGAGCAGGCCGGACGTCCGGTCCTTCTCCCTCTCCAGGGATGACATGGCCGTCATGGTCAGCGACGGCGTGTCCGACGGAGAGGAGGATGACTGGCTCTGGCAGATGATCCGGGATTTCCGGGAGCAGAGCCCAAAGAAACTGGCCAGGGAGATTCTCTCCGGCAGCACAGGCGGACGGGATGACCGGACGGTCATTGTCCTGCAGCTCAAACAGCGTCCGCCCCGTCCTCAGGCCAAATCCCCCAAGGGGAACCGGGCCGCCCCCAGAAAAGAGGAGACACAGCAGGCAGGGTAATTTTGTCCCTGTCCGGATAAATCGGGCCATCAGCGTCCATACTGACAGCAGTAACTGGAAAGGTGTGGAAGCTATGGTAAAAGGGATCTCCCGGCGGGTCATTGTGGTTCACTCCCCCGACCCCCGCTTTTTTGAACAGGCAATCTTTCTCCTGAAGGAGGACGCCCTCAAACGGGAGGGGGTCACCGCCCAGCAAGTGGTTCAGGAGGCAAAGGAGGTGGCGGACAGCTATCTGCGGAAGAATACCCCGGCCAGGAGCCGTCTCATGCGGCTCAGGGGATGGAGCGGCTGGCTCTGGTTCCTGGCCGGGGCGGGGTGTGTCTCGTTGCTGTGGCTGATTTTCTGATTGGAAACCGATGCCCGCCTGCGGATGCGGCGGCGGGGGCAAGCCCCCGCCCTACGGGTATGCAGGCACATCTGTGACGACGCTCCCCTTGCCGGAAGGCCGGATTTATGCTATCCTGTTCAGGAAATGGACTGGAACGAGGAGAAGCGGTATGAATATCGGCGGCGTGTATATTTCCGGGCAATTGGCCCTGGCCCCCATGGCGGGGGTCACCGACCAGGCCTTTCGGATCATCTGCAGAGAACTGGGGGCGGACTATACCGTCACCGAGATGGTCAGCGCCAAGGCCCTGTGCTATCAGGACAAAAAGACGGTTCCCCTCATGGCCCTGGCCGAGTGTGAGCGGCCCGCCGCCGTGCAGCTTTTCGGCAGCGACCCGGTGTGCATTGGGGAGGCGGCGGCCAAGGTGGCGGAACTGGCGAGTCCCGCCATTCTGGATGTGAATATGGGCTGCCCGGTCCACAAGATCGTCTCCGCCGGGGACGGGTCTGCTCTGATGAAAAATCCGGAGCTGGCCTGCCGGGTGGCGGAGGCGGCAGTGAAGGGCGCGGGCCGTCCGGTGACTGTCAAGTTCCGCAAGGGCTGGGACGCAGACCATGTGAACGCGGTGGAGTTTGCCCGGATGCTGGAGTCTGCCGGGGTGGCAGGCCTGACCGTCCACGGCCGGACGAGAACCCAAATGTACGCCGGCAAGGCGGACTGGGAGATCATCCGCCGGGTGAAGGAGGCGGTGTCCATCCCCGTCTTTGCCAACGGCGACGTCTTTGCCCCCCAGGATGCCGCGGAAATTCTGCGCGTCACCGGCGCGGACGGGGTGATGATCGGCCGGGGGGCCTGCGGCAATCCCTGGCTGTTTCAGCAGGCGAAGGCCCTGCTCTCCGGTGAGCCTATCCCCTCTGCCCCCACGGTGGAGCAGCGGTGCGACACCGCCCTGCGCCAGTTCCGGCTGGCCTGCGAATTGAAGGGGGAACATATCGCCTGCCTGGAGGCCCGGAAGAGCTATGCCTGGTACCTGAAGGGGGTCCGGGGCGGCGTCAAATGGAAGAGCCGCCTGACCCAGCTCTCCACCATGGAGCAGGTGGAGCAGATCACCCGAGAGATGAAGGAGGCCCTGGGGGGCGAGCACCAGGGCTGAAAAACAGCGCAAAAAATCTGTTCGTATCTATTGACAAACAGGGGTTGGATGAGTATAATAGTCAAAGTCGACCCGGACGATTAGCTCAGCTGGCTAGAGCATCCGCTTGACGTGCGGAGGGTCAGCGGTTCGAATCCGTTATCGTCCATCGAAGATAGAGCACCCGTAAAACGGGTGCTCTTGTCATATACGCGGGTGAAATGTCAAGCGGTAAACCGCTTGCAGTGGGTCGGGTGAGCGGTTCGAATCCGTTATCGTCCATCGAAAAGAGAGCACCCGTGAGAGCGGGTGCTCTTGTCATATATGCGGGTGAAATGTCAAGCGGTGAACCCCTTGCAGTGGGTCGGGTGAGCGGTTCGAATCCGTTATCGTCCATCGAAAAGAGAGCACCCGTGAGAGCGGGTGCTCTTGTCATATCTACGGATAATTTCTGATGGTCGACGGGCGCACAATGTGCGCCCCTACTCAAAACCCCGGAGGTAAAAATGGAATACTTCACAGCCCAAACCACCCCTCTGGGCCCCATCCTGCTCTCCAGCGACGGGGACCGCCTCACCGGCCTGTGGCTGGAGGGACAGAAATACTACCCCGCTGCCAGGGCCCAATCCAATCAATTCCAAAATGACCTCCCTATTTTCCGTCAGACGGCGGACTGGCTGGCGGCCTACTTCGTCGGGAACCGCCCACCTATGGACGCCCTCCCTCTGGCACCCCAGGGCACGGAATTTCAAAGGCTGGTCTGGGCCAAGCTGAGAGAGATTCCCTACGGCGGGACGGTCACCTATGGCCAGCTGGCCCGGGAGATCGCCAACGCTCTGGGTCGGGAGACCATGTCCCCCCAGGCGGTGGGCAGTGCGGTAGGTCATAATCAAATCTCTATTATTATCCCCTGCCACCGGGTGCTGGGAGCGGACGGCAGCCTCACCGGCTATGCCGGGGGTCTGGAGAAAAAGCGCTGGCTGCTGACCCACGAGGGGGCGCACTCCCTCCGTCACGGCTCCGCCGTGCCACCTCCCTCAGAGAGGGAGGCAGGGGACGGTACTTCGCTTCTGGCTGGCAGGCTTCGGAACTTGGCTCCCTCTCTGAGGGAGCTGTCGCCGCAAGGCGACTGAGGGAGACGCCCCCGGCGCAGACTGAAACCCTGCATCATGTTGACCGACAACGGAAAAATGTCCTCTTGTCGGCCAAAGATTGCGTTCTACGAATGCTGGCGCAGGAGCGCACTCCCTCCGTCACGGCTTCGCCGTGCCGCCTGAAGGTGAATTGCCCCGCAGGGGCAAGAGAAGCTGGCCTGGGCCACCCTCAAGGAGGGAGGCTTTGGTTCCTACAAAACGATAAAATATGCGTTTTCAAATCAAAAGCGCACGGAAGTTTTTGAATGCTTCCGTGCGCTTTTGTGCGTTAAAATATAGCTTACTGCTCGTCCTGGGGCTCCTCCGGCCGCTCCTCCTCCCGGATATCCGGGGCCTTGGCGGCGGCAAACTGGCTGAGCGCCTCCGATTCCAGCGCCTGGGTGGCGTCGGGGTTGAACACCCGCTCAAACTCCAGGGCGGACATGGTCT
The DNA here is from genome assembly GCA_051866795.1 of Candidatus Onthomonas sp. Lineage (GTDB taxonomy): Bacteria > Bacillota > Clostridia > Oscillospirales > Oscillospiraceae > Onthomonas. The sequence goes on from JBJDXT010000075.1 coordinate 21,101, forward strand.
CATGCTGCATCAGGAACTGAGCCACCTGCTCCAGCTGGGACCGGTGTTCCTCCAGAATGGAACGGCAGCGCTGATGGGCCCGGTCGATGATGGAGCGCACTTCCTGGTCGATGGCGGCGGCGCTCTCCTCCGAGTAGCTCCGGGACTGGGCCATGGATTTGCCGATAAAGATCTCGTTGTTGCCGGAGTCGTACACCATGGCTCCCAGACGCTCGCTCATACCGTACTTGGAGACCATATTGTGGGCGATGCCAGTGGCCCGCTGCAGGTCGTTGGAGGCGCCGGTGGAGACGTCCTGCAGCACCAGCTCCTCGGCCACCCGACCGCCCAGCAAGCCCACAATCTCTTCCTCCAGCTCCTTTTTGCTCAGGTAGGATTTGTCCTCCTGAGGCAGAGAGATGGTCATGCCGCCGGCCCGGCCACGGGGGACAATGGTAATCTGATGCACCGGGTTCTGGGTGGGCAGGCACCGCATGGCCACGGCGTGGCCCGCCTCGTGATAGGCGGTGAGCCTGCGGGCGTGGGGGGTGACCACCTGGCTCTTCTTCTCCGGCCCGGCCAGCACCTTGATCATAGCCTCGTGGAGATCGGCCATGGTGATATAGGGGCGGCTCTTCCTGGCGGCCAGCAGGGCGCCCTCGTTCATCAGGTTTTCCAGATCGGCGCCGGTAAAGCCGCCGGTGGCCTGGGCCACCACCTTCAGATCCACATCGTCTCCCAACGGCTTTTTCCGGGCGTGGACCTTGAGAATGCCCTCCCGGCCCTTGATGTCGGGATAGCCCACATAGATCTGCCGGTCAAACCGGCCCGGCCGCAGCAGGGCGGGGTCCAGAATATCCTGCCGGTTGGTGGCGGCCATGACGATGACGCCGGAGTTTCCGGCAAAGCCGTCCATCTCCACCAGCAGCTGATTCAGGGTTTGCTCCCGCTCATCGTGACCGCCGCCCAGGCCGGTGCCTCTCTGGCGGCCCACGGCGTCGATCTCGTCGATAAAGACGATGGCAGGGGAGTTTTTCTTCGCCTGCTCAAAGAGGTCCCGCACACGGCTGGCGCCGACGCCCACGTACAGCTCCACAAAGTCGGAGCCGGAGATGGAGAGAAAGCGGACCCCCGCCTCTCCTGCCACCGCCTTGGCCAGCAGTGTCTTGCCGGTGCCCGGAGGGCCCACCAGCAGAATGCCCTTGGGAATCCGGGCCCCCAGCCGGCCAAACTTCTCCGGGTCCCGGAGAAAGTCCACGACCTCCTGCAGCTCCTCCTTCTCCTCCTGCGCTCCGGCCACGTCGTCGAAGGTGACCTTTTTGGCGTTGGGGTCATCGTTGCTCACCGTCCGGGCCTTTCCGAACTGGGCGGGGCCGCCTCCCTGTCCGGACTGCTGGCGCATCATGGTGAAGAAGAGGAAAAAGACCAGCAGGGCGGTGATCAGGGAGGGCAGCATACTGGCCCACCAGGGAGTGGTGGAGTCCGGATAGTAGTTGTACTGGGTGATGATTCCGTCCGCCTTCTGCTGCTGAACCAGGTCGTTCAGGTCGGCGTAGAAGGTGTCAAAGCTGTGGACGGAGCAGGTGATCGTCTTTTCACCATCCAGCGGCTCCTTCAGCTGAAGGGTGACCTCGTTGTCTCGAATGGAGAACTCGGTGACCTTTTCCTGCTGAAAGAGCTGAACCATCTGGCTGTAGCTGATGTCCTCCGGCCGGTCCCAGCGCTCCAGCATACCCACCAGGGAAAGCGCCAGGCAGGCCAGGAGCACATAGGACAAAAGGGTGCGGTGGGAACGATTCATGGTGTCACATCCTTTTCAGGGCCGGACAGACCGGAGCGCGGCAGCAGACCGCGCTCCCGCGTGCCGGTCACTTTTCGTATACTTCCGGCTTGAGAATGCCGATGTAGGGGAGATTACGGTACTTTTCCGCGTAGTCCAGACCGTAGCCCACCACAAAGGCGTCCGGAACCAAAAAGCCGTAGTAGTCGGCGGTGATCGGCTTGACCCGGCGCTCCGGCTTATCCAGCAGGGTGCAGATGCGGATGGAGGCGGGGTTCCGGGCGGAGAGAATCTTGGTCAGATAGTCCAGGGTGTTGCCGGAGTCCAGAATGTCCTCTACCAGAATGACGTGGGCGTTCTGGATGGGGTCGGACAGGTCCTTTTTGATCTCAATCTGTCCGCTGGAGCTGGTGCCCTTTCCGTAGGAGGAGGCGGCCATAAAGTCGATCCGGCAGGGGATGGTGATGCTCCGGCTCAGATCTGCCATAAAGATATAGGAGCCCCGGAGAATGCCCACCAGAACCACGTTGTCCTTATCGGCATAATCCCGGGAGATCTGCGCGCCCAGCACAGCCACTCTGCGCTTGAGCTCTTCTTCCGAGTAGAGGATTTCCAGAATGTCTTGATCCATACCCATGTTGTCACACCGACCCTTTCTCTGTTGTCATTGTTTTTTTGTCAATTGAATCTGCCAGGCCCCATTGCCAGGCAGGGCGCTCCAGTCTGTGCTGCCGCCAAAGCCGGCGACGGCGGCCACGGTTCCCTCCAGCACCAGCACGGGGATGGACGCCCGGCGCCCGGAGGGAATTCTGGCCTCCTGAAACAGCTTTTTCAGCGTCTTTGCCGGCCGGCCGGGAAGACGGATGCTGTCTCCCGTCTGCCGGGGCCGCACCAGCAGCTCCCCCTCTTTGGGGGGCCGCAGGTAAAAGACAAAGGAATCTCTCCCAACGTCCGACGGACAGAGAACCTCCCGGCAGGAGACGGTGAGCGCCAGTTCGGGAAGCGCCCGGGTCTCTCCCGGGCCAAGCCGGACTGGAGAGAAGGACTGCCCCTCCGGAGAGGGAGGGGACAAAATCAGCATATCATAAATCCGCCGCCCCTGCAACCGGTTGGCGAGGAAGATTTTACCAGAAGTGGGCTCCCCTGCCGCTAACGCCAGCAGCGCTTTGCGCTGCTGCCAGGGCAGTACGGTGCCGGGAGCGATGCGCTCCGCCATCTCCTGCACCAGCCGGAGGGCCAGCGCCGGCTCCAGCGCCGCCAGTTGGTGGGCGGAGACAGAGATGCCGTCCGACTCCATGTGCAGAAGCTCCCCGGCCAGCCGTCCGGTCTCCCGGGCGAGAAAGGCCTCGTCCAGCCGCAGGCTCTCCGCCGTCCGGCCCAGAGCGGCGGTCAGATTGGGATTTTTCTCCCGGAGCAGGGGCAGCACCTGATGGCGGAGGTAGTTCCGGGTGTAGGCGGTGTCCGCATTGCTCTCGTCCTCCCGGTGAGGGAGCGCGTAGTGACGGCAATAGTCCTCAATTTCCGCCCGGGACAGCTCCAGCAGAGGGCGGATAATGGCGCCCCGCCGGGGCGGGATGCCCCCCAAGCCCTTCAGGCCGCTCCCCCGGAGCAGGTGGAGCAGCAGGGTTTCTGCGTTGTCGTCGGCGTTGTGAGCGGTGGCGATATAGTCCGCCTCCACCGCCTCCCGGCAGTCCTCCAGAAAGCGGTAGCGCAGCACGCGCCCCGCCTCCTCCAGGGTCATATCCTGTCTTTGGGCAAATTCCGCCACATCTCCGGAGCCTGTCCGGCAGGGAATGTCGTGTTCCAGGCACCAATGGCGGACAAAATCCACATCCCCGGCGGACTTCGGCCGGAGGCGGTGGTCAAAGGTGGCGGCGGTGAGCCGGATTTTGCCCGCCCGGCTCCAGCGCCAGAGCAGGTGGAGCAGCGTCATGGAGTCCACGCCGCCGGAGACGGCGCAGAGCACATGACAGTCCCCCTCCAGGGGAAAGCCCTCCCGGCGGCAAAAGGCGAGCACCTCCGCCTCCCGGTTTACTCCTCGTGCTTCCATTCCAGATTGGAGAAGGCGGTGAACTCAGGCAGCCACTGGACCATGACCTTGCCCGTCTCGCCGTGGCGGTTTTTCGCCACGATAATCTCCGCCTGATTTTTATATTGGCTGTCCTCGTTGTAGTAGTCGTCCCGGTAGATGAACAGCACCTCATCCGCATCCTGCTCGATGGCGCCGGATTCCCGCAGGTCGGAGAGCATGGGCCGCTTGTCCGACCGGCTCTCATTGGCACGGGAGAGCTGGCTTAGGCAGAGCACCGGCACATTCAGCTCCTTGGCCATAATCTTCAGGGAGCGGGAGATGTCGGAGACCACCTGCTGCCGGTTCTCGCCGGAGTAGGTCTGCTTGCTGCCGGAGGAGGTCATGAGCTGGAGATAGTCGATGACCACCAGGCCCAGATTTTCCACTCTCCGGCACTTGGCGTTCATATCCGCCACCGAGAGGGAGGGGTTGTCGTCGATGAGGATAGAGGTGGCGTTGAGGCTGCGGCAGGCCAGAGTCAGCTTTTCCCAGTCGTCCTCCTCCAGTTGCCCGGTGAGCAGCTTCTGGTTGGGAAGGAAGGACTCGCTGGAAATGAGACGCATGACCAGCTGCTCCCGGCTCATCTCCAGGGAGAAGAACACCACCGCCTTGCCCGAGTGCTTGCCCGCGTCCAGAAGGATGTTCAGAGCCAGAGAAGTCTTGCCCATGCCGGGGCGGGCGGCCAACAGCACCAGGTCGGAGTTGCCGAGACCTGCAATCATCCGGTCCAGGTCGGTCAGGCCGGTGGAGAGGCCAGGCACCTCGCTGCCCGATTCGGACAGCTCGCCGATCCGGGCGTAGACGTCGGCGGTAATGGAGGAGATGGGGGTGAGCCCCTGGGCGCCCCGGCCCTGGCGGATGGCGTAGATCCGCTGCTCCGCCGCCTCCAGCACCTGAGCGCCGGTACCGGTGCCCTCGTTGACCAGGGCGGTGATATCCCCCGCCGTCTCCGCCACCCGGCGGAGCAGGGCTTTGTCCTTGACAATCTCCACATACTCCATCACGTTGGCGGCAGTGGGGGTGACCTCCATCAGCTGGAGCAGGAAGCTCCGGGTGACCTCCTCCTGATAGGTGCCGTCCTGGCGCATCTGCTCCTGGACGGTGACCGGGTCAATCTTTTTGGACAGGGAGAACATGGAGTAGATGGCCTCGTAGACCTCCAGATGCTGTTTGGTATAAAAGTCCTCCGGCCGCAGCGCCTCCACCACCTGGGGAATGCAGCGGCTGTCGATCAGCATGGCGCCCAGCACCGCCTGCTCGGCAGCGTCAGAATGGGGCATCTGTTTGCTCAAAAGCTCGTCCAGATCCGGCATGTTCTCACCTTCTGTTCTTTCAAAAGTTGGAAAATAGGGAGGGCCGATGGGTACATCGGCCCTTTGAGTCGTTACACAAGACAGCCGTAGGGGCCGTTCACGAACGGCCCGCAGACAACAGAGACGCTTGAAACGGGCGATTCATGAATCGCCCCTACGGCCATATGTGGAAACAGGGACACACTTCGATCAAAGAGCCGTAGGGCGGGGGCTTGCCCCCGCCGCCTGTTGCCGATCCTGTACTCTTGCCGTTACGCCTCTTCCACAAAGACGTTGACCACGCCGGAGATCTCATAACCCAGCTTGGCCTTGACCTGATAGCCGCCGAAGGCCTTGATGGGCTCGGACTGGAGGCTGGTCTTGGGGATGTCGCAACCGTACTGCTCCTTCAGAGCCTGGGAGATCTCCTTGGTGGTGACGCTGCCGAACAGCCGTCCCCCGGCGCCGGCCTTGGCCTTGACGTGGACTGGCATATCCTTCAGCTTGGCGGAGAGCTCCAGAGCAGCCTGACGCTCCTTGGCCTCCCGTTCCCGCTTGGCCTTTTCCAGCTGGTTCATAGTGTTGATATTGTCGGTAGTGGCGGGCACAGCCAGCTTTTTGGGCAGCAGGAAGTTCCGGGCGTAGCCGTCGGAGACCTCGATCATCTGGCCTTTCTTACCCTGGCCCCGCACGTCCTTCTGTAAAATCACTTTCATGTCAGTTCATCCTTTCTCTCCGGGGACCCCCGGAATACACAGGCTGACGGAAAAAGTCAGCTCTCATACTGATTCTTGATTCAAAAACTAGTATCAAAATACTTGTCAATGGCCTGGAGAAGCCGCCGCAGCGTCTCCTGCAATGTGGTGTTGGGCACCTGAGCCCCGGCGGCAGCGGCGTTTCCGCCGCCTCCCAGCGCCTCCAAAATATACTGGACATTGACCTCGCCCACGCTCCGGCCGCAGAGAATTACCGTGTTCCCATCGGGGAACAGGACAAAGGAGGCGTCCGCCCCTGCCACATTGAGCAGCTCGTCCGCCGCCTGGGCGGCAATCACCCGGCCCACCGGAGTCTCTACAGCCGAGACAGCGATATCCCCGTGGACCATTTTGGCCGCCCGGATCACGTCGTACTTGGCGATGGTGTCCTCCAGATTGTTCTGGAACAGCTTTTTTACCTCGGTGGTGTCCGCTCCCCGCCGGCGCAGGAAGGCGGCGGCCTCAAAGGTCCGTCCTCCGGTGCGGAGGGTGAAGTTCTTGGTGTCCAGCACGATGCCGGCCAGCAGGGCCTCCGCCTCGGTTTTCAGCAGGTCAGAGGGCTCGATCAGATACTGAATCATCTCGGTGACCAGCTCGCTGGCAGAAGAGGCGTAGGGCTCGTGGAAATTCAGCGCGGCGTTGGAGATATAGTCCGCCGCCCGCAGATGGTGATCCACCACCGCTACCTTGGTGCAGGAGTCCAGCAGATCCCGGGCGATCACCTGATCCGGCCGGTTGGTGTCCACCACCACCAGCAGGGACTTGCCGTCCAGCTTGAGCATGGCGTCCTGATGGCTGATAAACCGGTTTTCATACTCGGGCAGAGTGGAGATCCGTTTCCGCATCACAGCGCCGGGATAAAAGCCGGCCTCTTCCACAATGTAGACGGGAATCCCCTTGTGCCGGGCGATGGCGCAGATACCGATAGAGGCGCCCACGGCGTCCAGGTCGGCAAACCGGTGGCCCATGACAAAGACGGAGGAGGCGGAGTGCATCAGCTCGTTGAGGGCGTTGGACATGACCCGGCTCTTCACCTTGGTGTGCCGCTCTGTCTCTTTTGCCCGTCCGCCGTAGAATTCGAAGTTGAAGCGGTTTTTGATCACCGCCTGGTCGCCGCCCCGGGAGAGGGCCATCTCAATGGCGAGACTGGCGTATTCCAGCATCTCCCCAAAGCCGGTGTCCATGCCGATTCCGATGGAGAGGGTAGCGCTGACGCCGTTGGGGCTGACCACCTTGTGCACCGCGTCCAGCAGGGAGAACCGGTTCTGCTGGAACTGGGTGAGATACTGCTCCTCAAAGATGCAGAGGTACCGGTCCCGGTCAAACCGGCACAGCAGGCCGCCGGAGGGCTGGAGCCAGGTGGTGATCTCGTCCTCCACAGAGGAGCGGATGGTGCTCCGGGCCTTATCGTTGGTGCTGCGGATCATATCCTCATAGTTGTCGATGAGCAAAATGGAAACCACCGGCCGGGAGGCAAAATACCGCTCCCGAATCCGGGCCAGGTTGGAGATGTCCATCCAGTAGGTGGTGGCCAGCAGGTTTTCGCTCCCCTTGCCCACATGGGCCACATGGCCAAAAACCAGATAGCTCTTGCCGTCGAGCTGATACTCGGTGGGACACTGGGTCTTGCCGTCCAGCAGCCATTTGGTGGAAAAGCCGGGAACGGCGGCGTCGATCTTGGTGTCAAACAGGTGCTCCCGGTCGCCGGTAATCTTGAGAAACCGGTCGTTGGACCAGATCACATCCCCCGTGTCCGGCTGGAAGATGACCATGGGGAAGGGGGAGTTCACCATGGTGTCCTTGCTGGCGGCGTCGATGTTGCTGGTGACGCTGGCGATATATTTGGCCGTCTCCTTCCGGCGGCGGCTCCGGGTGATCAGGTAGTAGATAAAGAGCAGCACCACCACGCCCAGCTCCACCAGGCCCACCTGCAACTGGAAGATACAGGTGACTGCTCCGAAGAGGAGCAGGAAAAAGAGGTAGAGCTTGACCCGGGGCTCCAGCATCCGGTTCAGTTTTTCATTCAAAACGCAGTCCACCTCCCGGTTTGGCCGCCGGCACAGGCGCCGGGCAGACCGCCCCAAAATAATTGTGTCCAGATTATGACACATTTAAGGCAAAATTGCAAGCATACCAGCCGCCGGACGGCAAAAAAAGGGGGATGAAGCCCCTTACAGGCGGGAGAAAAGGGGCCGGGACGCTTTTTTTCTTGCGTCCCCTATCGTTCTGGGGTAAAATGACCTCGCGGACAAAAACATTCCATTCTACCGAAAGAAAGGAAGCGTGCCTATGAAAGACGGCTTTCTCACTGTGGCCGCCGGCACCCCGGAGATCCGGGTGGCCGACTGCGCCTATAACGCCGGGCAGATCATCGCCCTCATGGAGGAGGCGGCCGGGCGGGGCGTCAAGGTGCTCTGTCTGCCTGAGCTGTGCGTCACCGGCTATACCTGCGGCGACCTGTTTCTCCAGTCCACTCTGCTCCGGGGGGCGGAGGACGCCCTGGGCCGGATTCTGGCGGAGACGGCGGCATTGGATCTGGTCGCCGCCCTGGGCTTTCCCTACCGCCATCAGGGCAAGCTGTATAACTGCGCCGCAGTCATCCACAGGGGGCGGATTCTGGGTCTGGTGCCCAAAATCAATATCCCCAACTACACTGAGTTTTACGAGGCCCGCTGGTTCACCTCCGGCCGGGGGCTGGAGCCCGTCTGCGTCTCCCTCTGCGGCCAGAGCCCGGAGCTCTCTGCAAACCAGGTGTTCCGGTGCGAAAACCTGCCCGGGCTGACCATCGGTGTGGAGATCTGCGAGGACCTGTGGGTGGCGGACACCCCCTCCACCCGGCTGGCCGCCGGCGGAGCGACTTTGATACTCAACCCCTCCGCCAGCGACGAGATTGTCTGCAAGGACAGCTACCGGCGCAGTCTGGTCTCCTGTACCTCCGGCCGGCTGGTCTGCGGCTATGTCTACGCCGACGCCGGCAAGGGGGAGTCCTCCACCGACCTGATCTACGGCGCCCACAACCTCATCGCCGAAAACGGCTCCATTCTGGCCCAGCGCCGGTTTGAGACCGGACTCACTGTCTCCGAGATCGACCTGGAAAAGCTGACCCACGAGCGTCAACGGATGAGCACCTTCCCCACCGCCGCGCCGGGCATCAAAGCCCAAACCTTTGCCCTGGAGCTGGGGGAGACCGCCCTCACCCGCTATGTGGCCCCCAACCCCTTTGTCCCCGCCGATCTGGGGGACCGGGCTGCCCGGTGCCAGGAGATTCTCACTCTGGCCGCCCTGGGCCTGCGCAAGCGGCTGGAGCATACCCGCGCCCGGACGGCGGTTATCGGCCTCTCCGGCGGACTGGACTCCACTCTGGCCATCCTGATCACCAAGCGGGCCATGGATCTGCTGGGCCGTCCTGCCAGCGATATTCTGGCGGTGACCATGCCCTGCTACGGCACCACCGAGCGGACGAAATCCAACGCCGTCCTGCTGGCGGAGGAGCTGGGCGCCACCCTGAAAACGGTGGATATCGGCGACGCCGTCTCGGTCCACTTCCGGGACATCGGCCAGTCCATGGAGGACCACTCGGTCACCTTTGAAAACGGCCAGGCCCGGGAGCGCACCCAGGTGCTGATGGACCTGGCCAACAAGACCTGGGGCATGGTGGTGGGTACCGGCGACCTGAGCGAGCTGGCTCTGGGCTGGGCCACCTACAACGGGGACCACATGAGCATGTACGCCGTCAATGCCTCCATCCCCAAGACGCTGGTGCGCCATCTGGTGGCCTATGTCCGGGACGAGCACGCCGGGAGCAACTCCAGGCTCTCCGCCGTCCTTCAGGATATTCTGGATACCCCCGTCTCCCCAGAGCTGCTTCCCGCCGTCAACGGAGAGATCGCCCAAAAGACGGAGGATCTGGTGGGTCCCTATGAGCTCCACGACTTCTTCCTCTACTACGCCATCCGCTGGGGCTTCGGCCCAGCCAAGGTCTACCGGCTGGCGGTCTACGCCTTCCGGGGGCATTACGAGGCGGACTTTATCCTCAAGTGGCTGGAGAACTTCTACCGCCGGTTCTTTGCCCAGCAGTTCAAGCGCTCCTGCCTCCCCGACGGCCCCAAGGTGGGCACTGTGACGCTGTCGCCCCGGGGCGATTGGCGGATGCCCAGCGACGCTGTGGCCAGCCTGTGGATGAAGGAAGTGGAGGCATTGAAGACCAACCTATGATGCTCCGCCAATCGCCAAACAAGCGTTTTGCCCCAGGCAAAACCTTGAAATCGACCGAATTCATTTCGGTCGATTTGAGTGAAATAAAAAGGGCTCCCATGGAGCCTGCTCCATGGGAAAACTGGCGGATGCCCAGCGACGCGGTGGCCAGCCTGTGGATGAATGAGGTGGAGACGCTGAAGCGCAATGCGTAGGGGCGATTCATGAATCGCCCGGCAGAACCGCTGGAAATGCCCGGCGGGCCGTTCGTGAACGGCCCCTACCCAATACTCTGTTTGAGATAAATTTTGAAGAGGGAATTTCAGTATGAACATCTATCTGGACCTGTTCCTCACCTTTGCCAAGGTGGGGGTGTGCACCTTCGGCGGCGGCTACGCCATGCTGCCCATCCTCCAGCGGGAGGTGGTGGAGAAAAAGGGCTGGGCCACCGATGAGGAGCTCACCGACTATTTTGCCATCGGCCAGTGCACCCCCGGCATCATCGCCGTCAATACCGCCACCTTCATCGGCCACAAGCTGAAGGGCCCCATCGGCGGTATTCTCACCACCCTGGGCGTGGTCGCCCCCAGCGTGGTGATTATCTCGATGATCGCCGCCTTTTTGCAGAACTTCGCGGACAACCCCTATGTGATTCACGCCTTTAACGGCGTCCGGGCCTGCGTCTGCGTCCTGATTCTCAACGCCGTCCTCAAGCTGCGCAAGTCCTCGGTGATCGACAAGCCCACCACGGCGATCTTCCTGGTGGTCTTTCTGCTCTCCGCCATCTGGGGCATCTCCCCTGCCCTGATTGTGGTGGTGGCCGGCGTCATCGGTCTGGCCCTCAAGCTGATGAAGGAGAAGGAGGGGAACAAGGCATGATCTACCTGCGCCTGTTTTTTGAGTTTTTCAAGACCGGCCTCTTCGCCATCGGCGGCGGCCTGGCCACGGTGCCCTTCCTGACCGACATGGGGGCCAGCACCGGCTGGTTCACCAACGCCGAGCTGGCCAATATGATCGCCGTCTCCGAGTCCACTCCCGGCCCTCTGGGGGTCAATATGGCCACCTATGTGGGCTTTGAGGTGGGGGGCGTTCCGGGGGCTGTTCTGGCAACCCTGGGCCTGATCACTCCCTCCATCATCGTCATCCTCATTGTGGCTGCCTTTCTCCAGAAGTTCCGCAGCAGTAAGTATGTGGAGTATGTGTTCTACGGCCTCCGGCCCGCCTCTACCGGCCTGATCGCCGCCGCCTGCTGGAGCGTCATCTCCATCTGCATGCTCTCCGTCCAGTCGATGGAGGGGGCCCAGGTGGTCTTTTCCCTCAACTGGAAGCTGCTGGTCCTGGCGGTTGCGGTCTACTTCTGCACCCATGAGGAGCACCTGAAAAAGCTGCATCCCATCGTGTGGATCGGACTGTCCGCCGTGGCGGGGATTGTGTTTCAATTGTAATGGCCTGTATCCGTAGGGCGGGGGCTTGCCCCCGCCGGAGGCTGTCGACAAAGTCGACAGCCTTCCAACAAAATGCAAGCATTTTGTTGGAGGATGCAGCCCTCCCACGCGCACTCGCTGCGCTCGCACACTCGTCGGGCTGAGAAGAGTCATTTTGCCGGTACATGCCCGGCTAAAATGACTTAATTGAACGCATTCCGTCATCTGTGATGACGGAACTCTGCGAGGCTCTTGCATCCTGAAATCTGGTTCGGGACTTTTTTGACAGCCTCGGGCGGGGGCTTGCCCCCGCCGGAAACAGCATCGGCTGTCCAACCGAAGCAAACAAAAGGCGTCTCTGGAGAGAGACGCCTTTTCTCTTTACATCCGCCTCAAAATCCCCTATAATACCGCTGAGAAAGGCAAAAACAGCCATTTTTCCTTAGAAAGGACGAAACAATATGAAGCTCTCTCAACATACCGAGGCCATTGCCGAGCGGGTGGTCTGCGCCAAGCCCGGGCGGGTGCTGCTGCTCAAGCTGTGCACTGCGGTGCTCTGCCTGGTGGGCGTGGCGGCCGTGGGCGCGGTGGTCTGGGCGGAGATCACCGGCTATAACCTGAACGATGCCCCCATGATTCCCCGGCTGATACTGGCCGCCCTGGTCATTCTGGCGGGGATCGGCCTCTTCAAGAGCATCGAGGAGAAGGCGGTCCGGCTCCAACTGGACTTTTACAAGGATAAGCTGGTGCTGACCTATGAGTCCCTGCCCGGCCTGTGGCGGGAGGGCTCCGTCCGGCAGCAGACCGAGGTGCCCTACGCCTCGGTGACCTCCGCCATTCTCAGCTCCCGCCGCCAGCGCCTCACCCTGCGCAGCAGCGGATACACCCAAATCAGAGGCGAGGATGCCCCAAAGACCAGACGGGGCTCGGTCAGTTTCTCCACTCTGGAGGCCCGGGACGTGGATTTTGCCGCCCTTCTGGAAAGATACGGAAAAATCAGGACAGATCTGAAGGATTGACCATAGTTTTGATCGGCCCTAATCCAGCTGTTTTCTGACTGTTTTCAGGAAAATAACAGGAAAATCCCCGATTTTTTCAAAAGTTTGGTTTAAAATGTGAAAAAATAAACAAATTAGGCAGACTCCCACTGGCGCGATTTGACAATTTGCCGAAAATGATAGACGGCCCGGGATTCTTTATTTACTTCTGTTCACAATTTGCTTATAATTATATACGTCATAATTTGGTTTTTCCAAAAGCTGAAACCATCAATCAACAATGGAGGTGTACGTATGCGCGTTCAATTTACTGAAACCGTATTGCGTGATGCAAACCAATCCCTGATGGCTACCCGCCTGCCCTATGCCGACTACGAGGCCATTCTGCCCACCATGGACAAGGCCGGCTACTATTCGGTTGAGTGCTGGGGCGGCGCCACCTTCGACTCCTGCCTGCGCTATCTGGGCGAGGATCCTTGGGAGCGTCTGCGCAATATCCGCAAGAACATGCCCAACACCAAGCTGCAGATGCTGCTGCGCGGCCAGAACCTGCTGGGCTACAAGCACTATCACGACGACGTGGTGGAGAAGTTCGTGGAGCTGTCCATCAAGAACGGTATCGACATTCTGCGTATCTTCGACGCTCTGAACGACTTCCGCAACCTGGGCACCGCTCTGGACGCCACCAAGAAATATGCTACCGCCAACACCGTGGCCTCCGGCTGCATCTCCTACACCCAGTCTCCCGTCCACACCGTGGAGAAGTACGTGGAGATGTGCAAGGAGCTGCAGCGGATGGGCTTTGACACCATCTGCCTGAAGGATATGGCCGGCACCATGAGCCCCTATGAGGCAGAGCACCTGATCAAGGGCATCAAGGACGCCGTGGGCGATATGCCGCTGATCCTGCACACCCACTGCACCACCGGCATGGCCTATCAGACCCTGACCAAGGCCATCGAGTCCGGCATCGACGTCATCGACACCGCCACCTCCTGCTTCTCCAACGGCACCTCCCAGCCTGCCACCGAGACCATGTACTACGCCCTGAGCCAGTACGGCATCGAGACCGGTCTGAACGAGAAGGCCATCAACGAGGTCAACAACTTCTTCAAGCCCGTCAAGCAGAAGTATGTGGACAACGGCACCCTGAATCCCAAGAGCATGGCTACCGACGCCCAGGCTCTGGTCTACAAGGTGCCCGGCGGCATGCTGTCCAACATGATTGCCAACCTGACCGATATGGACGCCATGGACAAGTTCGACGAGGCTCTGGCCGAGATTCCCGCTGTCCGCGCCGACATGGGCTATCCTCCTCTGGTCACCCCCCTGTCCCAGATGGTGGGCAGCCAGGCGGTCACCAACGTCCTCATGGGCGAGCGCTACAAGGTCATCTCCAAGGACGTGCAGAACTACTTCAAGGGCGAGTACGGCATCGCTCCCGCCCCTGTGAACCCCGATCTGGAGAAGCGGGTGCTCGCCGACGCCGGCCTGGACGCCCCTGTGGACTGCCGGATTGAGGACTCCAAGCGCACCGGCGAGGACTTTGAGGCTGCCAAGGCCGCTCTGGGCGATCTGGCCAAGAGCGAAGAGGATGTCATGAGCTACATCTGCTTCCCCAAGCAGGCTGAGGACTATCTGAAGGCCCGCAAGGAGAAGGAAGAGCGGACCTGCAATTACACCATGGAAGCCATCGATTGATTGGAGGCTTATCAATGGAAAATATTTCTGTAGTTGAAGCTCTGGGCGTCGCGGTGCTGGGCATTGCCGTGGTGTTCGTGGTTCTGATCGTGCTGATGGGTGCCATTCAGATCCAGAACGTGGTGATTGCCAAGATGGAGGGCCGGGACAAGAAGGCCGCTCCCGCTCCCGAGACCGGCGTTCCTGCCGCTCCCGCCCCTGCCGCTGCCCCTGCCAAGTTGGCCAAGGGCTCCTGCGGCGGCGTCATGCTGCATGACGTGCCCGACGCCACCGCCGCCATGGTCATGGCCATCGTGGCAGATGAACTGAAGACTCCGCTCAATGAGCTGCGTTTCATTTCCATCCAGGAGGTAAAGTAACATGAAGTATAAAGTAACGCTCAATGGCCGCGTCTACGAGGTCGTGGTCGAAAAGGGCCAGGCCATCCTGGCTGACGAGTACGAGGCGCTGGCTCCTGCCGCTCCCGCTGCCGCTGCTCCTGCCGCCGCTCCCGCTGCTGCTCCTGCTGCCGCTGCCCCTGCTCCTGCTGCCGGCCCCATCGCCGCCGGCGAGCCTGTCACCGCTCCCCTGCCCGGCACTGTGGTGGCCATCAAGGTCACTGCCGGCCAGGCCGTCAAGAGCGGCGATGTGCTGGCTGTCATCGAGGCTATGAAGATGGAGAACGAAGTGCTGGCTCCCAAGGACGGCACCGTGGCCCAGGTGGTCGCCGCTCAGGGCGCTGCCGTCAAGACTGGTGATCCTCTGGTCGTTCTGGGCTAAGGAGGTTCTGAGATGGAATTTATCGGAACCATTTTTGGCAACCTGGCTGCCCAGTCCGGTATTGCGTATTTTGAGGACTTCCGGCAGGTCATTATGATCCTGCTGGCCTGCGTCCTGCTGTACATGGGCATCGTCAAAAAGTTCGAGCCCCTGCTGCTGGTGGGCATCGCCTTCGGTATGCTGCTGACCAACCTGCCCGGCTCCGGCGTCTATCACCCCGAGCTGTGGTACGCATCAGGCAGCGCGGATGTCAACTGGGGAGCCGTCCTCCACGACGGCGGCTTCCTGGATATCCTCTATCTGGGCGTCAAGCTGGGCATCTACCCCTCTCTGATCTTCATGGGCGTCGGCGCCATGACCGACTTCGGCCCCATGATGGCCAACCCCAAGAGCATGCTGCTGGGCGCCGCCGCACAGTTCGGCGTCTATGTGGCCCTGATTATGGCTGTCGCCCTGGGCTTCAACGGCCCTGAGGCCGCCTCCATCGCCATCATCGGCGGCGCCGACGGCCCCACCGCCATCTGGCTGACCAAGACCCTGGCTCCCCACCTGCTGGGCGCCATCGCCATTGCCGCCTACTCCTATATGGCCCTGATCCCCCTGATCCAGCCCCCCATCATGATGGCTCTGACCACCAAGAAGGAGCGGGAGGTCAAGATGGAGCAGCTGCGCCCCGTCTCCCAGACCGAGAAGATCGTGTTCCCCATCATGGTGACCATCGTCACCTGCCTGGTGCTCCCCTCTGTGGCTCCTCTGCTGGGCTGCCTGATGCTGGGCAACCTGTTCAAGGAGTGCGGCGTCACCGACCGTCTGTCTGACACCGCTCAGAATGCCCTGATGAACATCGTCACCATCTTCCTGGGCATCTCTGTGGGCGCCACCGCCACCTATGACCAGTTCCTGAAGCTGGAGACCCTGAAGATCGTGGTCCTGGGCCTGATCGCCTTCTGCTTCGCCACGGTGGGCGGCCTGCTGATCGGCAAGATCATGTACGCTGTCTCCGGCGGCAAGATCAACCCCCTCATCGGCTCCGCCGGTGTGTCCGCCGTGCCCATGGCCGCCCGTGTCTCCCAGACCGTGGGCCAGAAGTGCAACCCCTCCAACTTCCTGCTGATGCACGCCATGGGCCCCAACGTGGCCGGCGTCATCGGTTCCGCTGTGGCCGCCGGCTTCCTGCTGGCTGTCTTTGGCTGAGCCTGAAGGATTTGAATCCATTTCCCTCTCCCCTTGCGGGAGGGGGAAATTTTTTGTCAAAAACCGGGAGGACCCTTGACTGTGAACCGGGTTCACAGTATAAAGTGGTGCTGGAGGTGATGGAAATGACCATTCGGGAAGTGGAGGAGCGGACCAAAATGGACCGGGCCAATATCCGCTTCTATGAGCGGGAGGGGCTGCTGGCCCCCGCCCGGGAGCCGGGAAACCGCTACCGGAGCTATTCGGAGGAGGATGTGGCGGCGCTGGAGAAAATCCGCTTTCTCCGGCTGCTGGGCTTCTCTGTGGCAGAGATCCGGTCCCTTCAGACCTCCGGGGAGCCCCTGGGAGAGCATCTGAAGGGGCGGCAGGCCGCTCTGGAGCAGCAGTCGGCGGAGAGCAGGCGTCTGGCGGAGCTCTGCGGACGGCTGGACCCCGCCTGCAGCTTTGATACCCTGTCCCTTGCTCAGATGGAGGAGCAGGAGCGGCTCTGGCAAAAGCAGGGCCAGCGGGTGCGCACCGCGGATCAGAACCGGTTCGGCATCGCCCTGACCGGGGGGATGCTGCTGACGGTGATCACCGGGCTGGCCGACTGCTGGCTGCTCAGCCTCAGCGGCTGGGCCCGGGACCAGGGCTTTTATGCGCCGGAGTACTACGGGCTGGGGCTCTGGCTGGTGCTGGTCCTGAGCATACTGCTCTTTGGCCTGATCGCCCTTCAGCTGGTCCGGCTGAAGCCCAGGTGGAAATGGGTGATCTATCCGATCATCGCCCTGTACTTTGCCTATGCAGCCTCCGTCTTTGTGGGACTTCTGGTTTTCTGGCAGTATGCCGGGTTTCTGTAAAGGAGGAGAGGAGCATGTTTTTGTGGCTGATCAACGATAACCTGATCCGTCTGGCGCTGGGGCTGTTATCCTGGGGGCTGGCGGCAAGCGCCCTGCTCCGGACGGGACGGGACAGCGGGTGGCATCCGGGCTGGCGGTGCTGTCTCAGCGACCTGTGCTGTGCCGCCGCGCTCTGGATCCACCTTCCGTGGCTGAATTACGAGGCCAATGTGCGGGAGGACTTTGCCGCAATGATTGATACCGCCCGGGGCTATTACCTCCTGTACACGATTCTGGTCATCGTGACCCTGGTTCTGAATCTGGCTGTCTGGCTGCGGTGGAAGCGTCGGAAATAAGCCCTGCAAGTGGATTCTGCCGAGCGTGAGCGCTCCAACATCTCCCCCTTTCTTGACACCCCCGCTCTGAGAGGGTACAATATGCCCATGCAAAAAGCGCTGAACGAAAGGAGGGAGGCCCATGGCCGGCACAGGGCTGAAAAAGACCGCCTATGACCTGGTCAAGCGGTTCCCACGGCTCCGGCTGCTGTTGCGCCGGACGCTGCGGACGCTGCGGGCGGGGAAATACCGGCTGCGCACCCGGGGCATCGCTCCGGACGCCCACTGTGTCCTCTTCTGCTCCTACCACGGGAAAAACTGCACCTGCAGTCCCCGAGCCATCTATGACGATATGGTGTCCTCCCCCGCCTATCAGGACTACCGCTTTGTCTGGGCGGTGAAGGAGCCGGAGCGGTTTTCCGATCTGACCGCCGCTCCCCGCACCAGCGTCATCCCCTTCGGCGGCAGCGCCTTTGAGGCGGCCATGGCCGGGGCAGGGTACTGGGTGTTCAACTCTACCCTCCCGGAGCACATCGCCCCGAAAAAGGGCCAGACCTACCTCCAGTGCTGGCACGGCACCCCTCTGAAACGGCTGGGCTACGACATCCGGGAGGAGGGCAACGCCATGAACTCTCTGGCGGAGATCCACCGGAAGTACCGGCTGGAGGGGGAAAAGGTGGATTATTTTCTCTCTCCCTCCCCCTTCGCCTCCGCCTGCTTCCGCTCCGCCTGGCAGCTGGAGCGCTGGGGCAAGGGAGACGCCATTCTGGAGGCGGGCTATCCCCGGAACGACCGGCTGATCAACGCCACAGAGGCGGAGCGGCAGGCGCTCCGGGCCAGATTGGGCATCCCTGCGGGCAAGCGGGCCATCCTCTACACGCCCACCTTCCGGGATGACCAGCACATCTCCGGCCAGGGCTATGACTACCGCCCAGCCATCGACTTCGGACGGCTGCGGGAGCAACTGGGAGAGGGGTATGTGGTCCTCTTCCGGGCCCACTATCTGGTGGCCTCTTCCTTTGACTTCTCCGCCTGTCCCGGCTTTGTGCTGGACGTGTCCGGGGTGGAGGAGATCAACGACCTGTATCTGGCCTCCGATCTGATGATTACCGACTACTCCAGCACCATGTTCGACTACGCCAACCTCCGGCGGCCCATCCTGTTTTACATGTACGACCTGGAACAGTATCGGGATCATCTCCGGGGCTTCTATTTTGATCTGAACGAGCTGCCCGGCTCCATTCTCACCCGGGAGGAGCAGCTGGCCCCCGCCATTCTGGAGACGGAGCACTTTGTCTGGACGCCGGAGTGGGAGGCCTTCCGGCAACGATTTGCCCCCCTGGACGACGGGCAGGCCGCCCGCCGGGTGACAGAGACGGTAATTGGAAAGGGAAGATAACCTATGGGAATCAAAGACGCAGTGCGCAGCGGCCTGAAGCGGGAGTCCCCCCTCTTTCAGGCGATTTATAAGGGCTATAAGCTGGGAGTCCGGGGCCTCTATGCCCTGACCCGTGCTACGACAAAGCTGGACGAGCATCTGGTGGTGTTCGATGCCTTTCAGGGCCGGCAGTACACCTGCAGCCCCAAGGCCCTGTACCAGGAGATGCTCTCCGATCCGAAATACAAGGACTACCGGTTTATCTGGGCCCTCACCCAGGAGACGGAGGAGAAAAACCAGTTGGCCGGCCCCCGCACCCAGGTGGTGCGCTATAACTCCCGGGCCCACAAGCTGGCCTGCGCCCGGGCGAAGTATATCGTCACCAACTCCATGCCCCTGGGCTTCTTCCGTCTGCGCAAGGGTCAGGAGTTGATTGAGACCTGGCATGGCACCCCTCTCAAGCGGCTGGGCTGCGACATTGAGGTGGACAGCAACAGCGTCAATACCGCCCAGGAGATCCACCAGCGCTATCAGGAGCGGGTGCAGAAGATCACCACCCTCCTCTCTCCCTCCGATTTTTACACCGAGAAGCTGTCCTCCGCCTTCGCCCTGAAGGACTATGGCCAGCATGTCCGGATCATCCAGCAGGGCTATCCCAGAAACGACTTTCTCAGCCGGTACACTCCGGAGCAGGCGGCGGCCATCAAGGCCCGTCTGGGGGTGCCGGAGGGGAAGAAGGTCATCCTCTACGCCCCTACCTTCCGGGATAACCAGAAGCTGGACAGGGCCTATTCCTACGGCTTCACCCTGGAGATGGACTTTGATCACCTGCTGGAGACGTTGGGGGAGGACTATGTCATCCTCTTCCGGCCCCACTACTTTGTGGCCAGCCAGTTTGACTTTGCCAAATACGAGGGCCGAGTGTTCAACGTGGCCGGGGTGGACGACGTGAATGAGGTGTATATCATCTCGGACATGCTGATCACCGACTACTCCAGCGTCTTTTTTGACTACGCCATTCTCAAGCGGCCCATTCTCCTGTTCATGTACGATCTGGAGCTGTATCAGGGCCAGCTCCGGGACTTCTATATCGATCTGAAGGAGCTGCCCTTCCCCATCCTCCGCACCCAGGAGCAGCTGGAGGAGGCGATTCTGGACCAGTTCCAGGGGGGCTTCCAATTTACCGAGGGCTATCAGCGGTTCAACCAGACCTATACCCCCATGGACGACGGCGGGGCCAGCCGTCGGGTGCTGGCGGAGATCTTCCCGGAATAAGCGCAGCAGCCTTGATGCAAAAGACAGGCGCAGGTGTAATTCCTGTACCTGTCTTTTCCGTTATCAGGCGGCGGGGGCAAGCCCCCGCCCTACAGAGTGGATATCCGTTGAAGCTTTACCGCCGCCTGCGCCGCACCAGACTCTCCGAGATTTGGCTGAGGGCCTGGGCGGCCTCCGCCTCATACCGGCGGCTCCGGGCCAGGTCGGCCAGGGAGAGGACGCCCACCACTTTGCCCTCCTCAACCACCGGCAGCCGGCGGACCTGACCGCCCGCCATCCGAGAAAGAGCCGCCTCGCAGTCCTCCTGCGGGGAGAGGGTTTCCAGCGCCCGGGTCATAATGTCCTCCACCGGCACCCGGGAGGGGTCCTGTCCGGCGGCGAGACAGCGGGTGACAATGTCCCGGTCGGTGACCACCCCCACCAGCCGCCCATCCTGGCCGCACACCGGCAGCATACCCAGATTGTGCCGGGTGAGCAGCCGGGCCGCCAGAGCGGCGGACTCCTCCGGGGTGATGGACACCACCGATTTTGACATAAGCTCCCGTATCTGCATAAAAACACCGCCTGTCCTTGGAATACCCTCAGTATCCCCCGGACAGGCGGCGTCTTATTCCGCTTTTGCAGGCGCAGGTGTCAGTTCAGCTCGCTCTGATCCACCAGAGCGACGGTGAGAGTAAAGGTTTCGTCCTCGCCGGTCTCCTCGTTGATGCGGTAGACGTCCACCTCTACCGTATCCCCGATGGAGAGATCCTGGATGATCTCCTTCACCTCGTCCACCGAGACCACGCTGATCCCGTTGACGGCGGTAATATAATCTCCCGTCTCCAGACCCTGGGCGTAGGCGTCAGAGCCCTGGTTAACGGAAGCTACCCGCAACCCGGTGACTGGCTCTCCGTTGCGCTCCGCCGTCTCCTGGTCGATGCCGTAGCAGGTGATGCCCAGTACCGGGCGGCTCACCTTGCCCTGGGATGCCAGGGTGGGGACAATCTCCCGCACCACGCTGGTGGGAACGGCAAAACCCAGACCCTCCACTGTGACTACAGTGGAGTTCATCTTCATGTTGTTGACACCTACCACCTGGCCGTAAATATTGATCAGCGGGCCGCCGGAGTTGCCGGAGTTCAGGGCGGCGGTGGTCTGAAGCAGAGTCATGGAATAGCTGTTGACCGTCACATTCCGATTAATGGCAGAGATGATGCCGTTGGTCAGGGTGCCCCGCAGCTCGGTGCCCAGGGGATCGCCGATGGCCAGGGCCTCATCGCCCACGGTGAGCTCGTCTGAATCTCCAAACTCTGCGGGGGTCAGCCCCTCTGCCTCGATTTTCAGCACCGCCAGGTCGGTCTGGGCATCGCCGCCTACCAGCAGGGCCTCATAGGTCTCGTCGTCGCTGGTGGTGACCCGGCAGGTTCTGCCCCCCTCGATGACGTGATTGCAGGTGAGAATATAGCCGTCCCCGGTCATGACAATGCCGGTGCCGGTGCCGATCCCCTCATCGCTGATGACAGTGATGGAGACGGTGGAGGGCAGGCATTTGGCGTACAGCTCCTGATAGCTCAGCGGCTCCAGCCCCCGGGCGGAGTGAATCTCCACCGTCAGATCAGGGTCCAGTTCCGCCCGCTCCAACTCGCTGGGTTGGGTTTCTGTCTCAGCGCTCTGGGAGGGCTGAGGCTCAGGGATCTGCTCCTCCCGACTGTAGTCGTCCTCCCAATTGGGGTCGGTGGGAGCTTCCTCCTCATACCAGTCATATTCCCAGTCCGCCTCCGGCTCTTCCTCGCTCCAGCCGGAGAAGCCCAGGGTGACCACCAGACTGGTCACCAGAGCCACCGCCAGAATGACCACGACGCCGGCGGCAGCGCCGTGCCGCTTCCGGGCGGGCTGCCGGCTGCCGGGCTGGTCATAGATATACCGGTCGCCCCGGGGATCGTGGGGCGGGGTAGGAGGCTGTGTCCCAGCCTCCTGCTCCTCCCCGGCGGACTGCTCCGGCTCCCAGTGGGAACGGCTGCCTGCGGGGGCTGAGGCCCGTTCGGGGAACCAGTCCCGGAGCCGGTTTCCTGTGCTCAGCTCCCAGGGGGGTCGCTCCTGGCGCTTGGAATTGCGGACATCATCTGGATCGTACATAGTGGTTCCTCTTCTCTCTTCCTGATCCCGGCAGCTCCGGTCACCGGGCCAGCGTCAGGGTAAAGGTAAACTCGGTGACTCCGTCCTTGCTGGTCACCGTGATGGATTCTTTCAGTTCGTTCAAAATGGTCTTCACCAGATAGAGGCCCAGACCGACGCCCTCCTTATCCAGACTTCGGGAACGGTCTGATTTGTGCAGCCGGTCAAAGATGAGGGGCAGCTCCTCCTCCGGGATGGTCTCGCCGGTGTCCCGCACTGAGACATAGGCCTTGCCCCCCTTGGTGGTGATGGACACGTCGATCACCGTCCCGGGGGTGGAGAATTTGATGGCGTTGTCCATCAGGTTGTAGCACACCTGGGTGATGGAGTCCGGGTCGCCCCAGACCAGCACGGGGGTGTCCGGGAAGTGGGCGTCCACGTCCAGCTTGCGGCCGTTGATCTTGCCCTCCAGGCTGATGAGTACCTGGGCCATGATCTCGGTGACGTCAAACTCGGTCTGGCTGAGCACCATGTCCCCCGACTGGAGCTTGGACATATCCAGCATCCGGCGCACCAGCCGGGACAGCCGCCGGGTCTCATCCGAGATGGTCTGGAGATACTCCCGCTCCTTCTCCGGCGGGATGGTGCCGTCCAAAATGCCGTCGGCAAAACCGGCGATGGTGGTCATGGGCGTCTTGAGCTCGTGGGAGATATTGGCCACGAACTCGCTGCGCTTCTGTTCGGCACAGGAGATGGAGTCCGCCATGGCGTTGAAGGCCCGGGCCAGCTCGCCCACCTCGTCGTTCCGGTTGTGGCCGTCCGCCCGGAGATCATACTCGCCCATGCCAAACCGGCGCACCACGTCGGTCATCTCCTGAATGGGCTTGGTCTGCTGACGGGAAGAGACAGAGCTGGAGAGAAAGGCGATGCAGAGCACCACCACGGCGGTGAAGAAAAAGATGACGGAAAAGCCCCGCCACATCTCGGTCAGCTCCTCGGTGGAGATGGTCACCAAGATCAGCCCGCGGATCTCCGGCGTGCCGTTGCGATTGACGGTCACCGGCGCACCGGCCACAAAGCGGCGTTCGGAGAAGATCCCCAGGTTGGTCATGGCGGAGTAATGGCCCTCCTGAAGCAGCTTTTCCACCGCCGGCTGGGGGATGTACTGGCCGTCCCAGGCGTCGGTGGGCTCACCGTTCCCGCTGCCAAAGAGCACCTCCCCGTCCGGCTGGCAGAGGAGCACGTCGGAATCGATCAGTCGGGCGGCTGCGGTGAGATAGACCTCAAAGTCTTCGCCGTTAACGCCCACGTCCCGGCTGAGCAGCTGGCTGGTCAGCGCCGCCATATAGTTCGCCTTGTCGTCCAGGCTCGCCTTCTGGTCCCGTACTGTGTACTGATAGCTCAGCGTCATAAAGGCAGAGCCCAGCAGGGCAAAGGAAAACAGGATCATACCGGCGGTGAGGGCAAAATGACGCTTGAACAGGCTGTTCAAGGAAAGCTCCCCCTTTCTCCAGACGTTACGCCGTCACCAGTTCGAACTTGTAGCCCACGCCCCATACCGTCTTGAGGCTCCACTGGTCGGACACGCCCTCCAGTTTTTCTCTCAGGCGCTTGATATGCACGTCCACCGTCCGGCTGTCGCCGAAGTAGTCAAAGCCCCAGACCTCGTCCAGCAGCTGATTGCGGGTGAACACCCGGTTGGGGGAGGAGGCCAGATGGAACAGCAGCTCCATCTCCTTGGGGGGCGTGTCCACCCGCTTGCCGTCCACCAGCAGCTCGTAGGACTCCATATTGATGACCAGCTTGTCAAAGGTCAGCTTTTTCGGGTTCTGCTCCTCGGTTCCGCCGTAGCGGCGCAGCACAGCGTGAATCCGGGCCAGCACTTCCTTCATCTCAAAAGGCTTTACGATGTAATCGTCGGCGCCCATCTCCAGGCCGGAGACCTTGTCGGTGGTCTCGCCTTTGGCGGTGAGCATAATAACGGGGGTCTTGTCCGTCTCCCGGATCTTTTTCAGCACACCCCAGCCGTCGATCACCGGCAGCATCAGATCCAGCAGCACCAGATCCGGGTGAAAGCTGCGATACAGCTCCACACCCTTGCCGCCGTCCGGGGCGATCTGAGTCTCAAAGCCCTCTTTTTCCAGATAAAGCTGCAGCAGCTGGGCGATATTGGGGTCGTCCTCCACGATGAGTACCTTGGTCATAACTTGCGCCTCATTTCTATCGGTTGTCTGTCCCTGTGGGGAAAAACAATCATTTACGGTTATTATACCTGATTGGGAGCTGCTTAGGTGAATTTTTTGTGAATCAGGCCAAAATATGCCCGATTGCCCGGGCTGTCGCCCCTGCCAGGGCTCCGTCCCGGCGCAGGGCGGGGGAGAGATGCCAGTACAGCCGGGCGATCTGCTCCGCCCAGCGCTCCGGCTGAGCGCCCGGCCCCCGGGCCAGCAGGCAGACCAGCTCGCCGGGCAGGGGCTGCTCCGTCTCCGGCAGGGGCCGGCTGCACCGGCGCAGGGTGTAATCCAGCAGGAAGCGCCTGTCTCTGCCGTCCCGCCGCCCGGGGGTTGGAAGGGGAGCTGCCGCAGGAAGGGGCAACGTGTTCCAGTACGCCAGCACCTGCCGGTACCAGTTCTGGGAGAAATACAGCAGCAAAAGGCCCTCTCTTGCCTCAACCCGGTCGAAAGGGGAGCCGTCCAGCGGGACGGCCTCCGCCAGTGCCCGGGCCAGCCTGTCTGCCCCCGATCCGGAAGAAACCTGCCGGGCCAGGGCGGAGAGCACAAGCCCGTCTCTCTCCCGCAGACGCAGGGGAATCCGCTCCGGCGAGGGGATGCCCAATGCCTCCAGAGCGGCAGTCAGCTGCTGATGAGCGCTCCGAAGGGCGTCCTCCATGGGCCAGATCACTGCTTCAGCGGGGACTGGGCCTCCCGCACCGAGATGCGGAAGCTGTTGCGCCCGGCCAGGGCGTGGTCAATCTCAATGGAGTAGTCGATCTCCAACTTACCCCCCTGGGGGGAGAGGGTGGAGTACAGCCGGCTGGTGGAGATGCCCACCTCCAGATTGCCGTAGGGGGTGCTGTACAGGGAGTGGTGCCGCCGCCCCTGCTCAAAGACCATCTGGGAGCAGACGGTGCCTGTCCGCATCAAGGTCACCCGGGGACCCTGAATCTGAAAGACGGTGGTGGTGCCCTCCATGCCGGTGAGCTCGGTTTCCTCATAGCTCAGCCGGTAGCCATCCTCCACCGGGAGCAGCTTGCCCTCGGTGAGCAGGCTCATCTGGTCGTTTTCCGTGCCCTCATAGGCCTGAAAGCCCCGGATTGAGATGATTACATCTTTTTCTGTCGCCATCGCTCGTTCCTCTTATCTGCCTGTCCTCAAAGGAGGACGATGTCAATATCGCTCAATATCCACTTTACCCACCGGCTCGGTGACCGACCGGCCCAGGAAGCGGGTGGCCAGCTCCCGGAAATCTGCCTGGGCATCGCTGACGTACCAGCGTCGAAGCCCTTGCTGATCCGCCGGAGCCAGCTGGTCGTGCTGCTCCAGCCAGCTGCCCACCTGGTGGACCACCTCGGCGCCGGAGTCTACCAGCCGGACCTCCGGGCCCATGAAATTGCCGATGACCTCCCGCAACAGGGGGTAGTGGGTGCAGCCCAGCACCAGCACGTCCACTCCCGCCTCCTTCAGCGGGGTGAGATAGTCCCGGACCACCGTCTCGATGACCACATCTCCCGGCCGGGTCCGACCGTTTTCCACCAGCGGGACAAAGAGGGGACAGGCGGCGGGAAAGATCTGTGCCCGGGGGGCGTTGGCCCAGATGACCCGCTCATAGGCCCCGGTGGAGATGGTGGCCCGGGTGGCGATGAGACCGATCCGGTTGTTCCGGGTCAGCTCCACCGCCCGGACGGCGGTGGGCTCCACCACTCCAAACACGGGAATATCCTGCTCCTGCCGCAGCACGTCCAGCGCGGTGGAGCTGACGGTGCCGCAGGCGATGACGATCGCCTTCAGGTCAAAGG
>JBJDXT010000076.1:0-7760 GCA_051866795.1 Candidatus Onthomonas sp.
TCATGGCCGCCCGGGCCTTTGCACGGCACACCGGCGCGGCGCTGGACAACCTCTCCATCCACATCGACAAGAAAATTCCCGTCTGCGCCGGCACCGCCGGGGGCAGCAGCGACGGCGCCGCCGTCCTCCGGGGGCTGAACCGGCTGTATGAGACCGGCCTGTCCTTGGAAGAACTGGCCAAAATCGGGGAAGAGGTGGGCTCTGACGTGCCCTACTGCGTCCTGGGCGGCACCGCTCTGGCCCAGGGCCGGGGCGAGGTGCTGACTCCCTTGACCCCGCTGCCCTCCTGCCATATCGTCATGTGCAAGCCGGGCTTTCCCATCTCCACACCAGAGCTGTACCACGCCATCGACGGCATCCGGCTCCGCTGCCGCCCGGATACCGCCGGACTGCTGGGGGCGTTGGAGCGGCAGGACCTCCGGGGAGTGGCTCAGCGGATGTTCAACGTTTTTGAGCAGGCGCTGCCCCCAAAGCGCCGGGCGGTGATTGACGAGATCAAGAACACCCTCATCCAGCACGGAGCCCTGGGGGCCTGTATGTCCGGCAGCGGCCCCACCGTATTCGGCCTCTTCCGGACAGAGGAGGCGGCCCAGTCTGCCGCCCGGGAGCTGGGCCAGACCTATGTCGAGACCTTTGTGGTGCGGCCGGTGTAAAGCATCCGTGTGGTGACCTTCGGATGGGCGGCCACACAGGGCCGCCCCTACAGCGCACCGTATTTCGCTCATTTTCCGCATAACGCGGTATGACATGTAAAAAAACCGTCTATCCTGTAACTACTTCCAAAATAGTTGCGGATAGGCGGTGTTTTTATGAAAAAGCGGAGAGAACAGCTGCGCTGGTGGGAAGCGGCATTGATGGCGGCCTTTGCGGTGCTGCTGCTGGGCCTGGCCCTGGGCGGCAGGGAGCAGCAGAATCTGGCAGAGCAGATGGTGCGGCTCCACGTGCTGGCCAACTCCGACGACCCGGCGGACCAGGCCCTCAAGCTCCAGGTGCGGGACGCGGTGCTGGAGCAGGCGGAGCCCCTGCTGGAGGGGGTCCGCTCCCAGCAGGAGGCGGAGACCGTCCTCAGCGGCAGTCTGGCCGAGCTGGCCCAGGCAGGGCAGGAGACGGTGTACCGGGCCGGATATGACTACCCGGTGCGGGTGGAGCTGACCACCAGCTATTTTCCCACCCGGGAGTATACCGACTTCTCCCTGCCCGCCGGATATTACCGGGCGCTCCGGGTGGAGATCGGCGCGGCGGAGGGCCACAACTGGTGGTGCGTGGTCTATCCACCCCTGTGCAGCGTGGGGGTGGTGGAGACGGAGACCGCCTCTCTGGGTCTGACCCAGGAGGAGCTGTCCCTGATCACTCAGGCGGATTCCGAGTATGTGCTCCGGTTCCAGTGCGCCGAGTGGTGGGGGGAGCTGAATCGCTGGCTGACCGGCGGGTGAGGTGGAACAGCCGGAGGGGGTGAATTCCAAGCACCCAGAGGGTGGTGAAGTAGAGGAACAGCCCCACAGTGATGCAGCTCACCAGCACCGCCAGCGGCGGGCACCCTCGCCGGCCCAGGGTCAGGTAGAGCAGCCGGACGCACAGCCCGGCCAGCAGCGCCCCCAGTCCGGGGCCGGAGAAGGACTGGAACAGGTCCAGCTTCAGCCCGGTCCAGCGCAGCACCAGCAGCAGCCGGAGTAGCACCCCCAGCATGGAGGTGAAGATCAGGCCGAAGAGATAGCCCTCCAGCCCCCTGCCCAGACAGGTGCAGGCCAGCTGCAGCGCCCCGCAGAGCAGGCTGATGCCCGCCGACCAGGTCTGGCGTCCGATGCCGTTGAGCACCGAGGCCAGCACGGACTCGTAGCTGCTCAGCACCACCCCCAGAGACAGGGGGAGCATATATGCTCCCACAGACTCGTTCTGAAAGAGGAACTGGCCCAGATCCGGCCCCAGGGTCACCAGCAGGGCGGTGGAGGGCAGGACGATGACCGAGGCGGCCAGCAGCGCCTTGGAGATCTTCTCCCGGCACTCCCGGCCCTGGCGCATGGCCTGACACTGGCTGAGCCGGGGGACGATGGCCAGGCACAGGGCGCTGATAAAGGCGGAGGGCAGGTTGAGCATGGGGAGGGTCATGCCAAAGACGACGCCGAAGGAGCTCATGGCCTCCGCCTCGGACAGCCCCGCCGCCATCAGCTTCCGGGGGATGAGCACCGAGTTGGCCGAGGCCATCAGATTGCCCAACAGGGCGGTGGTGCCCACCGGAATGGCCACGCTGGCCATCCGCCGCCGGAGCAGCCCTGTCTGCTCGCCCGTGCCGCCGGGAGCGCCTCCGCTGTGCCGGCGGCGGAGCCAGGTGAGGGTAGAGGAGGAGAAGATCTCGCTGGCCAGCATGCCCAGCACGATCAGTCCCACCGTCAGGGTGGGGTCCTCCGGCAGAAACAGCCAGACCAGCCCCAGCACGGCGGCGGTGCGGACAAACTGCTCCCCCAGCTCCACTGCCGCGGGAAGGCCCACCTGGCCCATGCCGTAAAAGTGGTGCTTGGTGAGATTTTCCACCCCGGTGAGCAGCAGCACCGGAAGCAGTAGCACCAGCCCCAGCCGAGTCCGGCTGTCGCCCAACAGCTGGGCGGCGATGGGCTGGCTGAAGAGCAAGATGACCAGCGCCAGCGGCAGCCAGAGCAACACCAGCCCCTTCAGCCCGGTGGAGAGGATCTGATTGACCGCCCGCTGGTTGCCTTTCGCGTAGTACCCGGCGGAGAGGGAGGAGATGGCCACCGTCAGCCCGGTGACGGCGATGGAGAGCAGAATGGAGTAGACGGGCAGGATGAGCTGATACAGGCCCATGACCTCCGCCCCCACCAGACGGGAGAGGATGACCCGGTAGACAAAGGAAAGCAACTGCGCCACCAGGCCCACGGCGGTGAGCAGCATGGTGGAGCGGGTGAGAGACGGGGTTTGAGCCTTCAAAGGGACACCTCCCGGCAGCGAATCTGAGAAAGCATATGCCCGGAAGGCGAAAAAAAGAGGAAAAGTCTTTGACATTTTCTGACAGATGGCGTATTCTGGGAGGGCTGAAACCGATAGGAGGCTCTGCCATATGTTTGCTTTTGCCGTCAATGCCCTGCTGGTGGTGCTGGGCAGCGCCCTGGGACTGCTCTTTCGCAGCCGGATTCAGGAGCGCCTCTCCAACGCCATCCTGTGCGCCCTCTCCCTGGTCACCATGGTGATCGGCATCCAGATGGCCCTGAACGGGCTGGACAGCCTGTGCGCCATTCTCTGCCTAGCCGCAGGTACCGCCCTGGGGGTGGCCCTGAAAATTGAGGAGCGCCTGGAACGGCTGGGAGAGGTGCTGAAGGAGAAGCTGATGAAGGGCCGGGAGGGCTCCGCCTTTACCCAGGGCTTTGTCTCCGCCTCGCTGCTCTTCTGCGTAGGCTCTATGGCGGTGATGGGAGCGATGGAGGGGGGTATCCATGACGACTACTCCATTCTGGTCTCCAAGGGCGTCATCGACGGGGTGGCCTCCATCGCCTTTGCCGCCGCCATGGGAATCGGCGTGGCCTTCTCCGCCGTGCCGCTGCTGATCTATGAGGGCGGGCTCACCCTGCTCTTTGCCCTGATCGGCCCCATGATCGCCGAGGAGGTGCTGACCCAGATGTCCTGCGTGGGAGGCTGCGTCATTATCGGCATCAGCTTCAATATGCTCTTCCCGGAAAAGCGTGTCCCGGTGGGCTATATGCTCCCCGCCATCTTTCTGCCGCTGATCTATGTGCCGCTGGCAGGCTTGTTTACATAATATGAATCAGACAGACGCCCCGGTCCTCGCTGCGAGGATCGGGGCCTTTTTGGGGTAATTGCCGGGCGACGGCCACCTGACACAGGAAACAACGGGCGCACAAGGTGCTCCCCTGCGGAAAGGTATCGTGGTCGCCTATGGCGGCAGGTTCGGTCTGTATTTTAATTTTATGAAAACATATTGTTGATATTGACTTTAATATTATTTAGGTATACAATAAAGAAAATGAAAGAAGGGAGGGCTTGCACATGGCAATCGAGCTGCTGCCGGACTGGATGGCGGGCCTGGAGGAGGAGGACGTGGCCTTTATCAAGCGGTTTGTCCTGGCCTCCGGGTCGCTGAAGGAGGTGGCCGGGCTCTACGGGGTGAGCTATCCCACCGTGCGGCTCCGGCTGGATCGGCTGATTCAGAAGATTCAGATGAACGACCGGCAGGAGGCGGAGCCCTATATCGCCACCATCAAGCGTCTGGCCCTGGACGACCGGCTGGATTTTGAGACGGCTAAGCTGCTGATTAACGAGTACAAAAAGACGAAAAAGGGGGAATTGTGATATGGCAGTCATGTCTTTGAGCTTGATTGTGCTTTTGTTGGTGCTGCTGGCAGTTTTTGTGGGCTTTCTGTTTCTGGAGCGGTTTTTGGCCCGGCAGGAGAGCCGGTATCCGGGTCTGATTCTGCCCGGCATCCAGATTCTGGGCAGTCTGATTCCGCTGCTGAACCTGACGGATACCGGCTCGGCGCTGGGCAACGCCTGGAGCATCTTTATCACCCTGCTGATGGGA
Source organism: Candidatus Onthomonas sp. (assembly GCA_051866795.1). Taxonomy (GTDB): domain Bacteria; phylum Bacillota; class Clostridia; order Oscillospirales; family Oscillospiraceae; genus Onthomonas. The sequence goes on from JBJDXT010000076.1 coordinate 4,547, forward strand.
AATCTCCCTACCGCCCTCTATCTGCTGATCTACTTTACATGCCGGAAAAAGCGCAGGCAGGACAGCGAGCGGCAGCGGATGAACATTCAGGATCTGAACTGAACCGAAAAGTAAAGCAAAGCAACGCCCCTGCGGGTCAAAAGCTGATCCGCAGGGGCGTTTTTGTGTCTTTTTGGGCTTACCGGTTGAGAATCTCCATGAACTCCTCGCCGGTGATGGTCTCGCGCTGATAGAGGAACTGGGCCAGCTCGTCCAGCTTGTCCCGGTTGTCGGACAGAATCTGCAGGGCCTTGGCGTGCTGGCGCTTGACCAGCTCCACCACCTGGCTGTCGATCCTGGCCTGGGTCTCGGCAGAGCAGGCCAGGGAGGTGTCACCGCCCAGGTACTGGTTGGTCACCGTCTCCATGGCCACCATGTCAAAGTCCTCGCTCATGCCGTAACGGGTGATCATGGCCCGGGCCAGCTTGGTGGCCTGCTCGATGTCGTTGGAGGCGCCGGTGGTCACCATGCCGAAGATCAGCTCCTCGGCGGCCCGCCCGCCGGTGTAGGTGGCGATCTTGTTTTCGATTTCCTCCTTGCTCATCAGGTAGTGGTTGCCCTCCTCCACCTGCATGGTATAGCCCAGGGCGCCGGAGGTACGGGGGACGATGGTGATCTTCTGCACCGGAGCAGAGTTGGTCTGCCTGGCGGCCACCAGGGCGTGGCCGATCTCGTGGTAGGCCACGATCTCCTTCTCCTTGTCGGTGAGGATGGCGTTCTTCTTCTGGTAGCCGGCGATGACCACCTCGATGGACTCCTCCAGATCCGCCTGGGTGGCGAACCGGCGGCCGTCCCGGACCGCCCGGAGGGCGGCCTCGTTGACGATGTTGGCCAGCTCCGCGCCGGAGGCGCCGGAGGCCATCCGGGCGATCTTGGAGAAGTCCACATCCTCCGCCACCTTGATCTTCCTGGCGTGGACTTTGAGGATCTCCTCCCGGCCCTTCAGGTCGGGCAGTTCCACCGGCACCCGGCGGTCAAACCGGCCGGGCCGGGTCAGTGCGGGGTCCAGGGACTCCGGCCGGTTGGTGGCAGCCAGAATGATGACGCCGTTGTTGCCCTCAAAGCCGTCCATCTCGGTAAGCAGCTGGTTCAGGGTTTGCTCCCGCTCATCGTTGCCGCCGATGCGGCCATCACGCTTCTGACCGATGGCGTCGATCTCGTCGATAAAGACGATGCAGGGGGCCTTCTCCTTGGCCTGCTGGAACAGGTCCCGGACCTTGGAGGCGCCCATGCCCACGAACATCTCCACGAATTCCGAGCCGGACATGGAGAAGAAGGGGACGTTGGCCTCGCCGGCCACCGCCTTGGCCAGCATGGTCTTGCCGGTGCCCGGAGGGCCTACCAGCAGCACGCCCTTGGGCATGGAGGCGCCGATCTCCCTGTATTTTTCCGGGTTGTGGAGGTAGTCCACAATCTCAGCCAGGTTTTCCTTGGCCTCATCCTCGCCGGCCACGTCGCTGAATTTGATGCCGTCGGAGGACTGGACGTAGACCTTGGCGCCGCTCTTGCCCATGCCGCCGGTGCCGCCCATGCCGAAGAGCATGGAGTTGGGCCCGGTAGCCCGGTCGGTGAGCTTTTTGCTCATATAGCGGCCGATGGCGATGAAGATGACGATGGGCAGCACCCAGGTCAGCAGGAGCATGAGCAGGGGGGATTGCTCCTCGATGATCTCGCTGGCAAAGACAGCCCCGTGGTCATAGAGCCGCTGGGTCAGGTCCGGGTCGTACATCAGGCCGGTCTTGTAGATCTGGGTGTTGTCCCGGTCGGTGAATACAATCTGGTTGTCCTGAACGTCCACCTGGCCGATATTGTCGTCATAGGTCATGGACATGAAGGTGCCGTAGTCCACCTGCTGCACCCGGCCCTGAGCCAGCATGGGCATAGCCAGGAAGTTGAACAGCAGCAGCAAGACCAGAACGATGATGTAGTAAAAGGCCAATGGTTTCTTGGGGGTTTTGACTTCTTTCATAGCAGTTCCTCCCTCTTCGTTGGGGATGTGCGGATGGGAGGGCAATTGTTCGGTTTCGAATATTACCCGTGAAAATAATTTAGCACAGTCGAATCGGGGAGTGGTGGGAATTGTGTGAAGATTTTGTAGACGATTTGTGAATGGGGGCTTTGATGATTTGGAAACGGGCGCGAGGGAGTGCGCTTGCTGTTTTTCGCTGGAGGATTGTACATATTTGCGAGTGCGGTGGCCTGCCTCCGGCGGCCCTATTTCTGGTTTCAGAAATGGGGGAAAGAAAACCAGGGGCCCGCCCCTGGACTCCTCCGGGAGATGGCGGAAGCGGTGTCCCGCACTGACGCGCGGGAACCCTCCGCTCTCCGCCATCCGCAGTCAAAGCCGCAGAAATGGGCTGCTCCCGCGTTTCGGTCTGGCATCCGTTTCCGTTATGCTGATCTCTGATAAAACAGCATCAGTATCATCGATCCGCGACAAAGCACAAATCCCCGGACAGGCAAAAAGACAGCCGCCCGATCGAGAACTCGATCGGGCGGCAATGTATCAACAGGGGACGGAGAATTACTTCCCGGCCTTGGCGGCCTTGATCTCGGCGATCAGCTGAGGCACGACCTTGAACAGGTCGCCCACGATGCCATAGGTGGCAACGCCGAAGATGGGGGCGGAGTCGTTCTTGTTGACGGCGATGATGGTCTCGGAGTCCTGCATGCCGGCAGTGTGCTGAATGGCGCCGGAGATGCCAAGAGCCACATAGATGCGGGGATGGACGGTCTTGCCGGTCTGGCCCACCTGATGGTCGGCGGAGATCCAGCCAGCGTCCACCACGGCGCGGGAGGCGCCCACGACGCCGCCCAGAACACCGGCCAGCTCCTCGGCCAGAGCGATGCCCTTGTCGGGGTCAGCGCTGATGCCGCGGCCCACGGAGACGATCACGTCGGCGCCGATCAGATCCACCATCTTGCTGGCGGTCTTCTTGATCTCCAGGATCTCCACGCCGATATCCTCGGGCTTCAGGTCAACAGCCACATTCTCCACGATGGTCTTGGCAGCGCCGGCCTCGTCAAACTCCTGGGTCTGCATGACGCCGGGGCGGACGGTGGACATCTGGGGACGGAAGCGGGGGCAGATGATGGTGGCCATCAGATGGCCGCCGAAGGCGGGACGGGTCATCTTCAGGTTGGTGTTCTCCTCAAACTTGGTGTTGTCCACGTC
>JBJDXT010000077.1:0-7695 GCA_051866795.1 Candidatus Onthomonas sp.
GTATAGCACACTTTTGGATAAATAGCTTCTTATTTATTTTCTTTTATACTAGTATGGACAGACTTTGCCCATCTATTACCGGCTTCTGCACTGTCATCGGCGAACAGATATTTTTCCGTATGCGGTGCATACTGGCTGTGAGGTGATTTTATGTCCCATATCAATCCTGCGCTGCGCTCTCAGTTCGAATCCCTGTCCATTGAGTTGAAAAACGAAATCCTGTCTCGCAATGTCACAATTAACAGCCTAAACGATCTGATCAGCATTTTACAGCAGATTGTGGATGAGGCTTGAATTATTCAGTACTCCCAGCAGATCAGTTTGATTGAGGTGATACCAAATGTCCAAAATAGAGTTACCCCTGGGCTTTGGCATGGCTTTAGCCCAAAACGAAGCTGCCATGCAGAGATTCGAAGCCATGAATGAAGCAGAGAAGCAGGCATTTCTTCAGCGAACCCACAACGTCCGTTCCAAGGCGGAAATGCAGCAACTTGTGGCAAGTCTCAACGGGCAGGTTTGACCCGCCCCTGTCCCCTACAATTCCACAGAAAAGGTAGATTCTATGTCGAACAATGTTTCCAAAACTGCCCGTATAGAAAATCTGCGTCTTTCTCCAGAGCGCCGTCTTTGCGCGAAATTTGACAGCAGGAGTATCGCCAGATTCCGCCTGGCCACGTCCAGAGAGATGGGCTTCCGTGTGATCGACAGCTGCGCAGAGGAACACATTATGTGAGCATTGCCGCCTCCGGGCGGTTACATACTCCTTTTCACTCACCTCTGTTTTCTCCCCCGCATAGACTGGGACGAGGTGAATCCGATGCAACTCTCTTCCGGGCTGCTGGCAGCGACAGCCCAAATCTCAGGTGGTGACCAGGCCCCGCAGCTCACCGGTACAATGAAATTCTACCGGTCAGACGGCGGCACCCTGGTGGTAGCGGATATTTCCGGATTGCCCCCGGACAGCGAAACCGGTATTTTTGCACTGCACATCCATGAGGGCACTGATTGCTCGGGACCTGGCTTTTCCGACACAGGCGGCCACTTCAATCCCACAGGGCAGCTCCACCCAAACCATGCAGGAGATCTCCCGCCTCTCTTCTCCTTTCGCGGAAGAGCTTTTCTTGCAGTACTCACCGGGCGGTTTCGGGTATCCGACGTCATTGGACGGACGGTCGTCATTCACAGCGGCCCCGACGACTTTAAAACACAGCCATCCGGAAACTCCGGAGCCAAAATTGCCTGTGGGATCATTCGGGCAGTCTGATCGGTCATAACACATTATTTCCGGAGCATACTGTCATCGAGGTGACTGTGATGTTCAAGCAAGACCGCAAAAAGCACGTGCCCCAGCGCAGATCTATCCCCAAACGGGGCAGCTGGAACGACCGGCAGGAAAAACCCATTTCCGGCGCTTATCCGGAGATTGACAATGATCTGGCCAGGGATAACCTGGAAAATGACATCCCTGCGCCGGACCTTCCGGGGTAAAGATTATTCTGGCTTTGTCAGGCACGCTCTGGTAGAATAGAGCAATTCCATCCTACCAGAGCACAGCACATTGATATAACCCGGCACACTTGAACAAATATTATGATCTTGTTCGGATATGCATGCACTCGCTTTGCCTGCACCTTTCTGGTTTCTCTTCGAGTTTCAGTCGAAGCATGTCAGCCCGAAGATTGCTCAGGCATCAAAACTTCTGCGAAGGGCTTCTAAACTTTTCATCCAGATTTGAATGCGTAATATATCCTTTTTGGCAGACTGCATTTTTAAAGCGGCTCATTTTTGCCTTTTCTGTCCGCCCACCTGTAAACGAGTCAAAATAGCCTCACGGACCGATTTGATCGCTCAGTGTGTCTTCCTGTGGTTGGTTCCATACATATTACAATCTAATCCGCTGTTCGCTTTCCCCTGCGTATCTATGTAGTATCCTCTGTAAAACTAAAATAACAAATCTGCCCGTCATAATCCGTCTCTGATACTTCAGCGTAACAAGGACGTGATGCTTGCAATTCCGGGTAGTATGTGATAATGTGTCTTTGTCCATTTGAATATGCTTCATTGGTTGATATTCGATTCGCAGACCAGGAGAAATTGGACGCAGCAAAAACCAGCAGTAAAGCCCGGTTTTAGTCCAATTTACCATTCAATGTACTGCTTTCGCTTGAAAAGACAGACGAATCTCTGCTACAATATCCTAGTCATGTGACAAAATGCCCAAAACAAGAAAAAACAGGTTTTCAAGAGGTTTAGATAGATGATAAAGGTACTATTTGTCTGCCACGGCAACATCTGCCGCTCCCCCATGGCGGAATATGTCTTTCAGAACATGGTGCGCCGCCGGGGCATCGACCGCCAATTTGAGATTTCTTCCGCTGCCACCAGCCGGGAGGAAATCGGCAACGGCGTCCACTACGGCACCCAGCGCAAGCTGCGGGAGATGGGCATCCCCTGTCCCGACCGTTCCGCTGTCCAGATCACCCGGGCTGATTACCGGTACTACGACTATATCATCGCCATGGACTGCTACAACCTGCGCAACCTCCGCTGGGTCATCAACGGGGATCCGGATCACAAGGTCAGCCTGCTGCTGGATTACACCGACCACCCCAGAGATGTAGCTGATCCCTGGTACACAGGCAATTTTGACGCCACCTATGCGGACGTGGTCGCCGGGTGTGAGGGATTTCTCGACTGGCTGGGCCGTCCCGGCGGGGCGCTGGAGGGACGCACCGGCAAGGAAGTCTCCCGCTGACCACTGTCTGGAGGCAGCTATATGGCGCAAAAGCATTCCAATAGCCAGGAGGATACCAAGCGGCGGGGGCCGTCCTGGGTGACTCTGCTGCTGGCCGCCGCCTTTGTGGGTTATCTCTGCTATCTGGTCGGTTGGTATCAGGCCAGCGTCAACCGCCAGGACTTCACCCTCCGCACCGAATACACTGTCTCTGAGACAGAGCTGTATCAGAGCGGAGAGAATGCTGGCCCTGAAAGCACTCCTTCCGATGATGCAGCTTCTCTCTCCCCTGACACAAAAATTGACCTGAACCACGCCGACGCTGACACCCTTCAGCAGCTCCCCGGCATCGGCCCGGAGCGTGCAAATGCCATCATTGAATATCGGGAGGAGTACGGCATCTTCGTCACCACCGATGAGGTGATGAACGTGCCGGGAATCGGGCCAGAGATCTATGAGCAGATCAAAGATTATGTGACCGTGGAATATAAATAATCCAGAATGCGCCAAAGGCCGCCCAATCGGGCGGCCTCGTTTTCTGATATCAGTTGTTTCCCCAACGCTGCTCCAGCAGCTGCGCCGCTTTCCGGATTTCTACAGCGTCGGTGCGGTAGATCTGGAACTCACTGATTCCAGGCAGGCCCATACTGACCCGGGGATTTCGGTAGATCATCTCGCTCTCCAGCACCTGCTTGCCGGACATATGGAACTGCCGTGCAGGCATCAGCGGCAACATCTGGTCAATCACCTTCGGGGTGACGCCGGCCCCGATCAAAATACTCATGCCCTGGGGAGCACGTTCCAGCAGTTGGGCCAGCAACGCACGCCCCGTCCAGCAGTCCGCTTCTTGACCGGAGGTTAGAATCGTATCTACTCCTAACTCCGCAGCCTGCTCCAAAACGGTAAAAGGATTGTTACAGACATCAAAGGCCCGGTGCAGCGTGACATGGGACTCCCCTGCCGCTTGGATCAGCGACCGCATCTTGGGCAGATCCAGACTGCCATCCCGATGAAGGCAGCCAATGACCACGCCGTGGGCGCCAGCTCGGCTAAACGCCTCCACCTCCCGGCACATAATGGCCAGTTCGTGATCCGTATAATGGAAATCCCCAAACCGGGGACGGATGAGCACGTTAACATCGATATCCGTACAGCTCTGCACCTCCCGGAACAGCTCCAGACTTGGCGTGGTCCCGCCGATTACCAGATTGGCGCACAGCTCAAGACGCGTACCGCCTCCCTGAGCGGCCGCAAGGGCAGATTCCACTGAGTCCACACAGACCTCCAGTGTATATGGTTTCATGAGATCGTCTCCCCTTTCCTGCTCATTCACCCAGCCGCTGAATCGCCTGCATCACCGCAGGAATCATCTGCTTTTTTCGGCTGAGCATGCCAGGCAACCGGATGGCGTTTCCGGAAATCCGCTGTCCAAAGGCCTGGCTCACAATCTCCCGTCCGGCTGTACCATCAAAGAGCAACGTTGTGGACTCGTCCAGAATATTCGTCAGCATAAAAAGCACCAGATCCAGCTTGCGGCTCTCACGGGCCTTCCTGAGGCAGGCGGAGATGGGCTCCCGCAGCTCCTCCAGCTCCTCAGGACTCACCGAGCTGACCTGTCCGATACCGATCTCCATCTCGTCATAGGTAAAGGTTTTGAAATCGGCATAGAAAATCTCCTCCTCCGACTTGCCGGAGAGATCGCTGCCTGCCCGGAACATAGCCAGCGCCAGTTCTTCCAGGTCCACCTGTGCCAGTCCGGCCAGCTCCTTCGCCGCCTGCTCATCCACTCTGGTGCAGGTGGGAGAGCGGAACATGAGGGTGTCGGACAGGATCGCAGACAGCAGCAGCGCCGCCGTCTGCCGGTCAGGGGTAATCCCCTGTTCCCGGTACATCAGGGCCAAAATAGTAGCAGTGCAGCCCAGAGGTTGGTTGCGGAAGAAAACAGGCTGGATCGTCTCCATACTGCCCAACCGGTGGTGGTCAATGATCTCCAGGATTTCAGCTGAACTCACCCCGTCTACCGCCTGGCTGCGCTCGTTGTGATCCACCAGAATCACCTGCTGCCGGGGCATGTCCAGCAGATCCCGCTGGGTGACCAGACCCAGATAGTTGCCATCCCCATCCAGTACCGGGAAATAGCGGAACCTGCGGCGGGCCATAACCGTTTTCAGTTCAGAAACGGGGTCGTCCTCATCAAAGGTGACAATCCCCTCCGTGCGCATAACCGAGCGGACAGGGGCCGCCTGGCTGATCAGCCGGGAGACGGTATAGGTATCGTAAGGAGTGACGATGATCACGCAGCCCCGCTCCCGGGCAAGCTGGCGAATTGACCTGCTCACAGGTGCGTCCAGACAGACCACGATACACCCTGCCCCCACCTGAATGGCGGAGAGCTGGGCCTCATAGCGGTTGCCCAGAATCACCAGGTCCCCCGGCTCAATGTACTGCTCCATAAGATCCGGGTTTGCCGCCGAGACCACCACCTTTCCCCGGGAAAATCGTCCGCTTCCCTCCCCCTCTTCCAGCGTTCCAGAGAGAGTTTCGGCAATGCTTTGAAACAGCGGCTTCGCCTTGGCCAGCGCGCCAGGATCCAATTCCCGCATATAAGAGCGGGCAATATCGCCCACTGTGATAATGCCTTGGATATGCCGGTTTTTCAAAATAGCCAGGGTGTGGAGATTCTCCTCCTGCATCTGTTCCCATGCCCGAAGCAGACTGGTCTCCGCCGGGATACCCGGCGCACGGCTGAACTGAACGTCTGCCGCCCTGGGCTCAAGCGTGTCCAAATAGAGTGGCGGCTCAACGCCAAAGCGGCGGAGCACATAAGCCGTCTCCTCATTGATTCGCCCCGCCCTTCTGGGCTGAAAGTCCTCACCGGTCACCTGGCTCTTGAGCCGGGCATAAGCGATGGCGGAGCAGATGGAGTCAGTATCCGGATTTTTATGCCCGATCACATAGACAGGCCGCATTGCTTCACTTCCCTTCTGTAAAAAAGCGGCAGAGAGGGGCTTACGCAGCTCCCTCCCTGCCGGAATCACAGGCGATTCTCCTGTTCACTTCTCTGTGGGAGCCTTGCGCTTGATATAGCGCCGATCCTGCTGATCCACATAGTCCAGATGGACGTAATCCTGGGTGTCCAGGCTCATCTCCTTCTCCCGCAGCCGACCGTTGACCAGCTCGGTGACAATGGAGGCGATGATGGCAAAGAGCGGCACGCCAATGATCATGCCCACAAAGCCGAAGAGGCCGCCAAAGAGGATAATGGCAAACAGCACACTGAAGGCACTCAGGCCGGTGGTATTGCCCAGGATCTTGGGGCCCAGAATGTTTCCGTCAAACTGCTGCAGAGCCAGGATAAAAATAATAAAATAAACGCATTTAATGGGATCGGTCAGAAGAATCAGCAGTCCGCAGGGCACCGCCCCCAGGAAAGGACCGAAGAACGGGATCACATTGGTGACGCCGATGACCACGCTGACCAGCAGCGTGTATGGCAGTCGCAGCAGGCTGGCCCCGATAAAGCAGAGAATGCCGATAATCAGCGAATCCAGCAGCTTACCCAGCAGAAACCCACCAAAAACCTTATGAATATACCGGATGCGGATCATGGCCCCATTTCCCCGCTGAACACCCAGAAGGGCGTAGAGCAGCTTTTTGGCCAGTGCGGACAGGCGCTCCTTATCCGCCAGCAGATAGACAGCCACAATCAGTCCCAGGACAAAGTTTTTCAGCACCTGGAACACAGCAAGCACGCCGTTAAACACGCCGCCCAGGAAAGAGTTGACACCGTCTCCCAGTTGCTTGGAGAGACCGTCCAGACTGGGCAGCAGGTCGTTGGTCAGCCAGGACTCAAAGTCCAGCGTAAACTTGTCAAAAGCCTGCTGCACGCTGAGGCCCAGATTGTAGTCCTCAAACAGCTGATCCAGCCAGGCGCTGGTCTGATCCAGATACCCCGGCAAGGCGTTAATCAGCCCCATGACACTGGAAATGAGCTGAGGTACCACCAACGCCACCAGGCCCACCACCAGCCCCAGGGCCAGCAGCAGGGACAGCAGCACCGATAGGCCATTGGCCAGCTGTCTGGCTCTCCGCGGCTTCAGCTTGCGGCTGAGATAGTAGTCCAGGTTGCGGCAAAGGACATTGTACACCGGTGCCAGCAGGTAAGCAATCACACCGCCCACAATAAAGGGCATCAGAATATCTACCAGACGGAGCACCAGCTGCTTGATGACGTTGAATTTATAGATAAAGAAGAAAATGAGGATGCTGGCCGCGATTACCGCCAGGGCAGTCAGTCCGATACCAACATAGTCCCCTAAATGCCTTTTGCGCATTGCGGTTCTCTCCTTTCAGCAGGGAGACCAAACGGTCAGACAGACAGCTCCACCTGACGGCCGTCCAGCGCATCGGAATACTGCTCCAAAACGGGCTGGACATCGTTTTTCAAAAACTCAGTGACCTGGTCAGGGCTGCGGCCGATGTAACGGCTGGGTTCCAGATGGGCGGTAAGTTCCTCCCGGGTCATGCCGAAGAGCGGATCCTCCGCAATCAGGTCAATCAGATTGTTAGAGAGGCCCCGTTCCTTCACGTTGCGGCCGGCCTCCAGAGAATGAACACGAATGCGCTCGTGCAGCTCCTGCCGGTTACCGCCCCGGAGTACCGCGTCCATCATAATATTTTCACTGGCCATAAAGGGAAGCTCCTCCTGAATGTGCTTCTCAATGACCTTTTCATGGACAATGAGGCCGGAAGTCACATTTTGGCAGATGCGCAGCACGGCGTCCACCGCCAGAAAAGCCTCAGGCACAGACAGCCGCTTATTGGCAGAGTCGTCCAAAGTGCGCTCAAACCACTGGGTGGAAGAAGTGATGGCCGGATTCATCATATCGCTGATGACATAGCGGCTCAGGGAGCAGATCCGCTCGCAGCGCATGGGGTTGCGCTTGTAGGGCATGGCGGAG
>JBJDXT010000078.1:0-7594 GCA_051866795.1 Candidatus Onthomonas sp.
AATGTGCACGTCCACTGTGCGGTAGTCTCCCTGATACTCATAGCCCCAGACCTTGTCCAGCAGCTGCTCCCGGCTGTATACCCGGCCAGGATGGGCCATGAGCAGCTCCAGCAGGTCAAACTCCTTGGCGGTGAGCTCTACCGAGATGCCCTCCCGCTTGACGTCCCGGGCCACCCGGTCCAGCAGGATGTGGCCCTTTTCCATAGTGTCCTCCGGATTGCGGTAGTCTGCCCCCCGGCTCTGGCCGCCGGAGCGGCGCAGCAGCGCCTTGATCCGGGCCTTGAGTTCCACGATATTAAAAGGCTTAGTGACATAATCATCTACACCGCACTCAAAACCCATGATTTTATCGATATCTTCACTCTTTGCTGTTAACATAATAACTGGAACGTCGGAGAAGGCGCGGATCTGCATGCAGGCCTGAAGCCCGTCCAATCGGGGCATCATCACATCCAGCAGGATGAGGTCGGGCCGCTCCTGACGGGCCAGCTCTACCGCTTGGGCACCGTCAAAGCCGGTAATGACCTGATAACCCTCGTTTTCCAGATTAAACTTCAGGCCCTTGACCAGAACCTTTTCGTCGTCTACGACCAAAATCTTCATGTATGCTCCTTTATTGAGACGGCTTCCCGGGCCTGCAGCCAGGCCAGAGACTGGGCGGAGGTGAGAATCTGTTCCCCGGCGATCACAGTGGGGATGGGGTCAGTCTGAGCGGGGGAACCCTGCTGGCTGAGCCTGGCCCGATACTCCTTGGCGGAGCAGCCAAAGCGCTGGAGAAACAGCTTGTTCAGATACCGGCTGTCGGAAAAGCCGCACTCCATGCAGATCTCCAGCAGACTGAGGCCGGGATCACCGATGAGCTGAAGGGCCTTTTCGAACCGGGTGATGTTGAGGTAGTCCTGGAAGGTGATGTTCAGATTGTCCCGAAGAAAATGGGACAGATAGGCGGTGGTGACGCCTTCAGATTTTGCCAGGTCAGACAGCCGCAGCGGCTCGTAGTAGTGCTCCTCGATGTAACCGGTAATTCGGGCCAGACGGTCGCCTTTCTTTTTCCGGGAGGACAGCTCAGCGTCGCTGATCGTCCGGTGGGGCACCTGGGTAAGCAGGTCCCGGAAGAGGAGGCAGAGCTGGGCCACACAGGTGAGCTGGCTGTAGGGAGCGCCCTCCCAGAAAGCCAGAGCAGTGTCGAGCATCCGGCGGGCCAGGGGGGCAGTGTCTCCCTCCAGCTTGATCCGGTCAAACTCCACCCGGCCCAGGGCGGGAACATACTCGCCGCAGAAGTTTACTGAAGTCTGGACGATGAGGATGCGCACCGGCGTCTTTTCCAGACTGACAATTTCGTGGGATTGGTTGGGATTAAAGAGAAAAAGATCCCCCGGCTCTGCCAGCAGCGTCTTGTCCTTGAGGCGAATGCTTGCTCTGCCCTCCAGCACCAGGGCCAGCTCCCAGGCCCGGTGGACGTGGGCGCTGCGGGAGTGGATAAAGACAATAAAAATCTGCATATGTCGGATTGTCTCGTATCGGATCAGTTCGTACTCACTTTGCCCCATTGCCTCCGCCTCCCGGCTTTTTCTTTCATAGTAGCATAAGCGGACCGGAAATACAAGAAAAAGGAACGGGTTGGAAAATCGCAATATCGTCGTGTGGCTGGAATAGGCATTGCGCCGGAGGAAAAAGGATGGCATAATAGAGAAAAGAGCTTGAAAAAGCCAAACCCCTACCAATCTTTCCCCAGAAAGGAAGCGCGCTTATGAAACGCAGACTCCGTTTTCTGTCCTCTGTCCTCGCCCTGCTGCTGCTCCTGCCTCTGCTCCCCACTGCCCGGGCGGCGGATCAGGAGGTCTCAGTGATCAGCGGTATGGAGGGTCAATACCAGTCCGCTGTCCTCTTTACACAGGATATGCACGAGCACTTTCTCCCGGTCTCTGACGGGGCGGGAGGTACCTACGGGGGCCTGGCCCGGCTCTCCACCCTTCTGAAGCAGGAGCGGGCCAAATATCCGGATGCCCTGACGGTGGACGCGGGCGACTTCTCCATGGGCAGCCTCTTCCAGTCCATCTACGCCGCAGAGGCTCCGGAGCTGCGGCTGATGGGCAGGCTGGGCTTTGACGCCACCACCCTGGGCAACCACGAGTTTGACTACCGGCCCGAGGGCCTGGCCTCCATGCTTTGGGCGGCAGTGGACAGCGGCGATCCTCTCCCCGCCCTGGTGGACGCCAACTATCTCCCCCGCACCCCGGAGGAGGAGGGCTATTCCGACACCGATGCCATGGTCTGGGAGGCGATGGATGCCTATGGAGTGCGAGATTATGTCACCCTTTCCAGGGGCGGCGTGACCTACGCAATTTTCGGTATTTTCGGAGAGGAGGCGGACGCGGACGCCCCCATGTCCGGCATGGTGCTGAAGGACCCCATTGAGACTGCCCAGGCCACGGTGGACAAAATCAAGGCGGAGGTGCAGACAGAAGAGCCCCTGTTTATCATCTGCCTCTCCCACTGTGGCACCGCCACCGGCGGTGGTTCGGAGGACGAGAAACTGGCCAAGGCGGTGGACGGCATTGATCTGCTTATCTCCGGCCACAGCCATGTGGTGCTGGAGCAGCCCATTCAGGTGGGGGAGACCCTCATTGTCTCCGGCGGCTGTTACACCCAGTACCTGGGTGAGATTCTCGTTTTCTGGAATGCGGATGGAGAAAAGACCGGCTACGAGTACCGGCTTCTGCCCCTGGGTGACGCCGTGGAAGAGGACCTGGCCATTGCCTGGGAGATCCAGGATTATCAGGCCTTGGTGGAGGAGGAGTACCTCACCCAGTTCGGCTATACCGGTTATGACCAGGTGCTGTCGGAAAATGACATCGTCTTTGACACGATAGACGACCTCTATGCCAACCACCGGGAGTCAGGGCTGGGCAATCTGATCGCCGACGCCTACCGCTACGCCGTGGAGCAGGCGGAGGGAGGAACAGGGGACCGGGTGGATTTCGCCCTTACTGCCTGCGGCGTGGTGCGGGACACGGTGCCGCTGGGGGAGGTCACCGTTTCAGACGCCTTTAACGTCTCCTCTCTGGGCATTGGCGCTGACGGTGTGGCAGGGTACCCGCTGGTCTCGGTTTACCTCACCGGCAAGGACGTGAAAAACGCCTTTGAGGTGGACGCCTCCATCACCGACCTGATGCCTGCCGCCCAGCTCTACTTCAGCGGCATGACCTTCACCTGGAACCCTTACCGGATGATCTTCAACAAGGTGGAAAGCTGTGGCCAGCTGCTGGACGACGGCTCTGTGGTCGAGATTGAGGATGACAAGCTCTACCGGGTGGTCACCGGCCTCTACTGCGGTCAGATGCTGGGAGCGGTGGAAGAGCAGTCCTTCGGCATTCTCTCCATCACGCCTCGAAATGCCGACGGAACCCCCATCGACATAGACCGGCTGGAGGATTATATTGTCCACGATGAGACTGGTGCGGAGGTGAAAGAGTGGGCGGCCATTGCCTCCTATCTCCAGAGCTTTGACGGCTCGGTGCCCGTCCAGTACGCAGGTTCGGAGGGCCGGAAGGTGGAGCATGCATCTCTCAATCCGGTAGCCCTCTTCCGCAACTGTAGCTCCCTGACTTTCGGCATCCTCTGCCTGATCTTGGCGCTGATCCTGCTGCTGATTCTGGGCATCCGCCGGCTGAGCCGTTGGATTCGGCGACGCAGGCGGCCTGACCTACGCCAGCGGGGCGGCGGAAAGCCATATACCGGGGGCATCCGGCCCAAAGGGGGACAGATCTCTCTGGCCCAGCCGGAGAGCGCCTCAAGACGCCGGTTCCGGGTATCCAACCGGCGTTATGGCCCCAGTCAGTTTCAGAAGCAGGTAACCGGCTATACGGGAAGCCGCCGCAGCCGGCCCGTCAGAAAACCAAAGTCCAGCTTCTGGGGCAAGACCTACCGGGGAAGGCGATGAAATCGGATACTGTTCTGGCAGACAGACTGAACTCCCTCTCTGACATTATCGCCAGAGAGGGAGTTCGGTCTGTCCATATATTTTTGTTGGCTCTTTTGGGGAAAAGTCTGGCAGAATCCCGTCATGGCAAATGACGGGATCAGTTACGCCGTTTGAGACGGGTCCCCAGGGGACCATCTCTTGCCTCTGCAGGGCAATTCACCATGGGACCGGCAAAATAACTCCGCTCAGCCCAACGAGTGTGCTGTCCTGCGCTGTGCATTCGGTTTGTATCCGCACCCTGCGTGACCGATTTTTGTAGAGCACAAAATATGTGTGAAATGGTTTGCGCAGTCAGCCCAGACAGCGAGCAATCACTTCCGCGATGCCGTCGTGGTTGTTGTCTCTTTGAGTGACATAATCCGCAACCGCCTTGACCTCGTCCGTCCCGTTGGCCATGGCCACGCCGGTGCCTGCTGCCTGAATCATAGTGAGGTCGTTGGCGGCGTCTCCCACGGCGACAGCATTCCGAATGGGCACATTTAGAAGCTGGCACAGATCGACCACTGCGGCGCCCTTGCCGGTGCCGACAGGCACTACCTCCAGATACTGGTCGCAGGAGAAAAAGCAGTCCGCCTGACCTGCCATGTTGGTCTGCAGCCACTCCTGTATTTCCAGCAGAGGCTTCTGGTTCTGATAGTCGATAATGAGGCATTTGGCGGGATCCTGCACCAGATCCTGACGGACATCCCGGATTACCCGGAAGTCCATATTGATCAGGGAGCAGTAGCGACGGACGCTCTCATTGTCGCAGCGGGGCTCCACCAGCACGTCCCGGTCGTCGTAGGTCTGGACGTGCAGCCCTCTGCGATTGGCCTCGGCCACCACACGGCAGGCGGTCTCGATGGAGAGAGCCTGATGACAGAGCTGCTCCCGGCGGAAGCAGTCGTAAAGAATGCCACCGTTAAAGGCGATAAGATAGCAGCCCTTGCCGGTCATTCCCAGCTTCTCCGCCTGCAAAATGGCGCTTTTCAGCGGCCGGCCGGTTGTGATGACCACCCGGTGGCCCCGAGCTAAAGCTTCGTTGATGGCCAGCCGGTTGCCCGGAGTGATCTCCTTGCGGTCATTGAGCAGGGTGCCGTCCAGATCGAGAAAGAGCATTTTTCCTTCCATCTGCTCCTCCTCAGTCGATCAGGTCTTCGGCGCCCACCTGAAAGACCTTCATACCCAGCTTGCGCAGCCGCTCCACCACGGTGGGGTTGGCCCGCTCATCGGTGATCAGGGTCCAGGGGCGCTCGTAGGTGCAGCTTCCGTAGCGGTTTTCATGGGCGACGCCGCCCTGAATCTTGGTGTGATCGGCCAGAATATACAGCTCCTTGGTGGTGCGGCTGATCATGGACTCGTTGATGCCGATCTCGGTGGGGATATCATAGCGAAACTCGCCGTTGTCATACACGCCGGCGCAGCCGATAAAGGTCTTGTCCGCTGTGATATTGAGCAGATTGCGCATGACATAGTCGCCAACCATGATGTTGTCCCGCAGCTCGCCGCCGGTCAGGGTGACAGACACGCCCTTGGGAAACTCGCGCCCCACTGCCCAGCCGTTGTTGGTGATGACGTGGACATTCTGGTACTGGAGATAGTCCAGCATGCCCAGCGCCGTCCGGCTGCCGTTGATAAACAGGGTGTCGCCGCTGGACACCTTGGTGGCGGCAAACCGGCCGATGAGCTGCCGGTACATCTGGATCTCCTCCGCCTCGGTCATGGGGCGGGGGGCCAGGTTTGCGGTGGCGCCGCCGTAGAACCGGCTGATGAGCTGCCGGTCCTCCAGATATTGCAGATCCCGCCGGACGGTCATGCAGGAAAGGCCGAACTCCTTGGCCAGCTGCTCCACCTTTACCTCTTCCTGATCCCGGATCATTTTCAGAATCTGCGCTCTTCTTTTTTCTACGGAAGAACGATCACGCTTCATGCGCTTCACTTCCTCTCTCGGTTTTCTCGGCTGCCTGTTCAAGGCGCGGGACAAAGCCGCTGCCGGAGTTGATAAAAGTTCTGAATGGAGGGGACCTCCGGATTCCGGGCAGCCAGCTCTGGGTCAGGCTGATACCACAGGGCGTCCATCCCCACGGCCCGGGCGCCGGCCACATCCTTTTTCAGACTGTCGCCGATAAAGAGACACTGCTCCGGCGCGGCGCCTGCCTTTTCGGCGCAGCGGAGAAAGAGCTTGGCCTCCGGTTTTTCCGCCAGCACCTCTTCGCTGGTGACCACAAAGTCGATATAGGGCAGCATCTCCATGCGGGTCAGCTTTTTCAGCTGATAGTCCAGCGTCATATCGGTACCGACCCCTATTGTGTACCCCGCCGCCTTCAGCGCCTCCAGACAGGGCAGCGCCCCGGGGCTGGGCTGGGCCGCATCGATGAGCGTGTCCCAGTAGAGGGACTCCATCTCCAGGGCGTGGGGGTGCAGGGGAAGGCCTGCCAGCTCCAGCATCCGCTGGTAGCGGAGCAGACGGTTGTGCATGGAGGCGCAGGGAATGCCGAGTACGGCATTTACCTGAGCCATCGCCTCTTTGTGCAGCCGCTGAAAGGCGTCCTGATCCAGCCCCAGACGGCTTGCACCGTAATCCAGCAGCCGGGCGTAGGCTACAGCATGGGCGCGGTCGTAGCTGTAAAGGGTATTGTCGATATCGAACAGAACTGCTTTCAGGTTCATTATATCCTCTCCCGACTCTGAAGTAAACAAGAGAATCCGGGCACGGCCGCCGGGATGACTCCCGGCCGGCGCTTGTTCCCGGATTCTCTCGCGTTGTCAATCGTTCCGCTTAGTCCACCAGACCGGCGTCCCGCAGAGCCTGCTCCATCTCCTGAACGGACATGATGTTCTTCAGGCCAAGCACATGGGTGCCCTTTGCCTCGGCGTCCTTGAACATGCTGGCGAAGTTCCGGGCACAGAAGACCACGTCGTACTGAGAAGCGGCGCTCTTGCCCTCGGACAGGGAGCAGTGATGCACCTTACCCGGAGTGATGTTCAGCTTCTTGAGCACCTTCTGCATGGTCATCTTCATCATGAGGGAGGAACCGGCGCCGTTGGCGCAGCAGACCATGAAGTTAGCCTTATCCAGTTTTGCCATAGTGAAAACCCCTTTTCATTTTTACTTTTATTTTACCACATCTGTCAAGTAGCTGCGGTTTTGGGTCAGCCCGGGGAATCCGGGCTGACCCAGGGAATACGGAATGAGTTACAGAATAGCGGAGCAGGGATTACTTAATGCCCTTGTACTCCTTGTAGGCCTCGTAATCCTCAGTGATGAGGAAGTAGCCCTTGGGATCCCGGCGATACTCGATCTGAGGCAGAGCCAGCAGGATGACGGCCACGAGGACGACGCCCACGATATTCAGGTACTTAATGATGACGGTGAACACAGGCCACACGGTCGCCCAGTCGAACATACCCAGGTAGCCGCCGTGAGCAGCCAGGCCGACCCAGCCGGCGATGAGGGCGGAGCCAAAGACCTGAATCAGGCCGGAGCAGAAGGGCAGGACCAGGCAGGCCTTCAGGCCGCCCTTTTCGTTGGCAACCAGGCCGATGGTGGCGTTGTCGAAGAAGACAGGAACGAAGCCGCAGATGATGATGGTCGGGCTCTTCAGGGCGATCAGCAGGATGATCGCCGGC
>JBJDXT010000079.1:0-7326 GCA_051866795.1 Candidatus Onthomonas sp.
GAACACAAATACTGTGGAAAAGGGGAATAGACATGGCCTTGCTCAATATCAATGGGTCCGAGCAGATGAAGCAGTTTTTGCTTTCCCGGCTGGCAAAACGGGGAGTAGCAGACATTGTGCAAAAACACGCCAAGCCGTATAAAGAACTGATGGCCTATTACCGCTGTGCCATGATGGAGGTCTCCGCCAAGTTCAATGTGCTTAACGAGGAGCTGTCATTACAATATGACCGCAATCCCATTGAGACAATCAAGACACGGCTGAAATCTCCGGAGAGCATTGTGGAGAAGCTCAATCGCAAGGGTCTCCCCATAACCGTTGAGAGTATCGAGGAGAATCTGAATGACGTGGCGGGCGTACGGGTGATCTGCTCCTATACCTCCGATATCTATATGCTCAGCGATGCCTTTATCCGGCAGGATGATATCACGCTTATCCAGCGCAAGGACTATATTCAGAACCCGAAGCCCAACGGTTACCGCAGTCTTCATCTGATTGTGGAGATTCCGATTTTCCTGCATGACGAAAAACGAATGATGAAGGTAGAAGTCCAGTTTCGGACGATCTCCATGGACTTTTGGGCAAGTCTTGAGCATAAGATACGCTACAAGAAGGACCTCCCTGTAATTGACGAGATAGACCGAGAGCTGCTGGAGTGCGCTGAACTGAGCGCACAGCTGGAAGACCGGATGGAGCGTATACAAAAGCTGGCGGACCAGTACAGAGATATAGAACAGGAAGCACTGTAACCCAACAGGGCGGCTGTATAGTTAAACAGCCGCCCTGCCGCCGCAAAACTGCGGTACCGAGTAAAACCCTTGGGAAGGGTAGCTTTACTTTATCCCGGAATGGATAAGGGTACAATAGACTACCCGAGGTAAATGCTCAAAAAATGCAGATTTTCCGGTTTGCGTCTGTTTTTTGAACAAAACATGCTTTTTGACCGACTTTACCGGCGTGCCGCAACCGGAGGAAAACGGGAACATGGCCTTCTGCACTTCTCGGCAATCTCCTGCTTGACTTTCCGTGTCTTAAAAGTATAAAATATTTCAACATAAATATTCTGTTCTGGACCAAAATATATGAAAGAAAGGGCGAATTTCCGTGGCGAACATGACGCTGACCAAACGGGCGATTCAAGCGGCCTTTATTGAGCTGCTCAATGAGCGTACCATGAACAAGATCACCGTGAAGGATATTACGGATCGCTGCGGCATCAACCGCAACACATTCTATTATCACTATCAGGACATTCCGGCTTTGCTGGAGGAGATCTGTGCCAATCAGGTGGACAGAATCGTAAAAGAGTATCCCACCATCAATTCCATTGATGACTGCCTAAAGGCCGCAATGAAATTTGCTTTGGAGAACCGCCGGGCAGTCATGCACATCTATAATTCCGATAACAGGAATATTTATGTCAATAGCTTGTGGCGGATCTGCGAGCAGGCGGTAATAACCTATGCAGATACAGTGCTTGCTGACGCCCAGATCTCTGAGAGGGACAAGAACCTCATCATGCGCTATTACAAGTGCGAGAGCTTTGGAATCATCCTCGACTGGATCAGCACAGGAATGAAGGAGGAGTATTTGCAGGGAATACACCGGATGTGCCTGCTGAAAAAAGGCCAGACGGAAGAGCTGATCCGCAGAAGTCAGGAACTGGACAGAAACGGAGAATCATAATACGTTTACAGAAAAGGCAGCCGCCATATTGCATGGCGGTTGCCTTTTTCTATGCTTCTATGCTATGCCTGACGGGCAGATATGTCTTGCAAAAGCCCGGATATGCTGAAAAATTGAGCAAGTGGGGTAAAGTGTTTGGTTTTTTCCCAGGTCACCCCGCTTGTCCATTGCTGCAATTCTCAATTTGTTCTATGGTGTTCATGTAATTTTCTATGAAAGGAGGCAATACCATGCGTTCGGTTGCTCCTATGCGAGTGGCTAAAATCGGATATATAGCGGTGTCTGCTGCCCTGTGCTTTTTTGGCGTCCTGCTGATCGTAAAGCCGGAAATCTCTTTGGCCGCCTTCGGCCTCTTTACCGGAATTGTGCTGATCATTTTCGGTATCATCAAAATTGTCGGCTATCTGTCGCGGGATCTGTACCGGCTTGCTTTTCAATATGATCTGGCCTGCGGCATCTTGGTGATCGCCCTTGGCATCATGGTGATTCTGGAGCCAAATGATGTGATTGAAACAATCTGTATCGCTGTTGGCATCACGTTTTTAATGGATGGTCTGCTGAAAATACAGATTTCGATTGATGCGAAGACCTTTGGAATCCGGCAATGGTGGCTGATTCTATCTGTGGCACTTTTGACCGTCGTTATTGGTGTTCTTCTGGTGTTTCGCACGTCGGGAAGTGTTCGTGCGCTGATGGTGCTGCTGGGGATCTCCCTACTGGCAGACGGAATTATGAATCTGACTACAGTACTATCAACAGTCAAAATCATTCATCACCAATATCCCGACAGAACCATCGAGGAAGAGGAGATTTTTCTCGAGTGATTCCTCAAGGTAAATTCAGACGGAAAACTCTCCAAACAGTGATTTGAAAAAGGAGGCAAACGATGGAGAAGTTTGGAAAAGCAGTGGTTAAACTGCGGATACCCATCTTGATTCTGGCCCTCATTTTGATGATCCCGGCTTATTTAGGGATGCAGGCCACGCGTATCAACTACGATATGCTGACCTACCTCCCCGCGGAGATCGACACGGTGGAGGGCCAGAACATCCTGATGGATGAGTTTGGCAAAGGTGCTTTCAGTTTTGTCGTCGTGGAAGGGATGGCCGACAAGGACATCTCCGCCCTGCGCCGGCAGATCGAAACGATCCCCCATGTGGACAGTGCCATCTGGTATGACAGCCTGGTGGACCTGAGTGTTCCCAAAGAGATGCTGCCGGATAAGCTGCAAAAGATATTCATCAACGGGGACGCTACCATCATCGCGGTATTCTTTGATACCTCGTCCTCCGCCGACGAGACAATAGAAGCCATCGAGACCTTACGCAGCGTTGCGGGAAAGCAGTGCTTCGTGTCCGGCCTGTCGGCCCTGGTGACTGACCTGAAGGCTCTGTGTGAGCGGGAAGAGCCGGTCTATGTGGGCATCGCCGTGCTGTGCGCCCTGGCCGCCATGGAGCTGCTGACCGATTCCTGGCTGGTGCCGCCGGTATTTCTGCTGGGGATAGGCATCACCATTTTGTACAACATGGGCACCAACGTCTTTTTCGGCGAGATCTCCTATATCACCAAGGCCCTGGCGGCGGTTTTGCAGCTGGCGGTCACTATGGATTATTCCATCTTCCTCTGGCATGCCTACTGCGCCCGGAAGAAGGATTGTCCCGACAACAAGGACGCCATGGCCCTGGCCATACGGGACACGGTGCTGTCCGTGTCCGGCAGTTCCCTGACCACCATGGCAGGCTTTCTGGCCCTGTGCTTTATGAGCTATACCATGGGCATGGACATCGGCCTGGTCATGGCCAAGGGCTGTCTGCTGGGGGTCATCGGCAGCGTGACGATCCTGCCGGCGCTGATCCTGCTGTTCGACAAGCCTCTGACGAAGACCATGCACCGCTCCCTGATCCCGGATATGAGCAGGGCGGCGGCCTGGATCACCGGACATTCCTGGGTCTTTCTGCTGCTGTTCGTGGTGATCCTGGTGCCTGCGACCATCGGCTACAGCAACACGCCGGTCTACTACGATTTTACCCAGATCCTCTCCGGCGACGATCTGGACAGCATCTCCGAGGACGACATGCAGTTTCTCATTGCCAACAATAAAATGAAGGATAACTTCAACATCGCCACTACCCACATGATCCTCTGCAAGGCGGATATGCCTGCGGCGGAGGCTTCGGCCATGATCGGGCGTATCGAAGAGGTGGACGGCGTTACCAATACCCTGGGGCTCAATTCCCTGCTGGGCTGCATGATCCCCGAGGATATGCTCCCGAAGGACATTACCGGTATTCTGAAAAGTGAGGATTATCAGCTTATCCTGATCAACTCCGCATACAAGGTCTCCACCGACGAGTGCAACGGACAGATCGACTGCATCAACACCATCCTGAAGGAATACGACCCGCAGGGTATGCTCATCGGCGAGGCGCCCTGCACCAAGGACCTGATCGAGATCACCGACAAGGACTTTGCCGTTGTGTCCTGGGTGTCCATCGGCTTTGTCTTTGCCATCATTCTGCTGACGCTGCGCTCCCTCTCCCTGCCGGTCATTCTGGTGGCGGTCATCGAGTTTGCGGTGTTTATCAACCTGGGCATCCCCTATTACACCGGCTTTACCATGCCCTTCATCGCGCCCATCTGCATCAGCACCATTCAGCTGGGCTCCACGGTGGACTACGCCATACTGATGACCACCCGCTACAAGGAGCTGAGCCCCTATAACGACAAGAAAACCAGCATTACCCAGGCCCTGGCCTATGCCATGCCCTCGGTGCTGGTCAGCGCCCTGAGCTTTTTCGCCGCCACCTTCGGCGTGGGCGTCTATTCGGATATCGACCTGATCAGCTCCATGTGCAACCTGCTGGCCCGCGGCGCGCTGGTCAGCATGCTCTCCGTGCTGCTGGTTCTGCCCTCCCTGCTGATGCTGCTGGACGGCCTTGTGACACATACCAGCCTGGGCATGAAGAAAAAGGAACAAATCATCTAATGGAGGTATCGCTTGATGAAACAAAGAATACTGAAAAATATCGCTGCCGGCATGGCAGGCCTGATGTTGATCTCCTGCGCCAATTGGGGCGTTACTGCCCGGGCCTCCGGGACAGAGGCCCCTTCCGAGGTCGAGCAGATCACCGAGGTTGCTTCCGCACTTTTCCGCTCCCAGAGCAGTGAGCCGGGGAAGGAAGAGACGGTCTATGTTATCGCCAACCCGGACGGCAGCCCGGAGGAGACCATTGTAAGTGCGTGGCTGAAAAACCCGGACGGCGAGGAGACGATCACGGACCGGGCAGAGCTTTCTGACATTGAGAACGTCAAGGGAAATGAGACCTATACAGTAAACAGCAGCGGCGATATCGTATGGCAGGCCAACGGCAGCGACATCTACTACCAGGGAAGCTCGGATCAGGAGCTGCCGGTGACCACGAAGATAAGCTATACCCTTGACGGAAAAGCCGTCTCCGCCGGGGAACTCGCCGGAGCAAAAGGGCATCTAACCATCACCTTTTCGTATAAAAACAATATCACCGCCCAGCGTGTGGTGAACGGAAAGACGGTCACCCTCTATCAGCCCTTTATAGTCATCTCCGGTCTGGTGCTGGATAATGCAAAAGCCACCGGCGTCACAGTGACCAGAGGCAAGGTCATCAATACCGGCGACCAGACAGTTGCTGTCGGTCTTGCTATGCCGGGCCTGTCAGAGAGCCTTGGGCTAGACACCCTAAAGGACGGGAACGGGAAGGCGGCAAAACTGGAACTTCCCGAGACCGTCGTCATTGAAGCGGATGTGGAGGATTTCTCTCTGCTTACCACGGTAACCATCATAGAAAATTCTCTGTTCAATGAGCTGAATCTGGACGATGTGGAGACTCTGGACGATCTCCAGGACGCCATAAACCAGCTGACAGACGCCTCCTCCCAGCTGGTAGACGGAACAAGCGAGCTGTATGACGGCGTAAGCAAGCTCAAGAGCGGCAGCGGCACGCTTTCCGAGGGAATCGATAGTCTGGACAGCGGGGCGGGCGATCTGAAATCCGGCGCGGCGGAACTGGCAGGCGGCACAAAGCAGGTCTCTGACGGCGCGTCAGCGCTGAACGATGGGGTTTCGGCTCTGTCTGACGGCGCAAAACAGGTCTCTGATGGGGCAACGGCCCTGAACAGCGGTGCAGCTGCCCTGTCTGACGGCGCGGCTCAGGTCTCCGACGGCGCGGCGGCATTGAAGGGCGGCACAGCCTCCCTTAAGGAAGGCGCGGCGGCTGTATCTGATAATATGAGCGCTCTTTCCACCGGCCTGGATTCCTTAAACGACGGCACACAGAGTTTGAACGCCGGTCTGGAGCAGATGCAGGCTCAGGTGGCCTCCTTGCCGGACAGCGTGGATGCTCTCTATGGCGGTACGGTGCAGATTAAATCGGCGCTGTCCGGCAGCCTTTATGAGGGCGCGCAGACGATAGAAAACGGCGCAGGGTCACTGTCGGCAGGGCTTGAAAGCATTGGCTCCGCGGCAGGCAGCATCCAAGCCGGAGCAGGGAGCATAAGCACAAGCGCAGGCAATATCTCCGCTAATGCAGACGCCATCTACGGACTGCTTGGCTCGCTCCAGACAGAGGAAAACGCGGACACCATTGCCGCCATCAATAATTATCTGAATGCAATCAAGTACGATGCGGGCAGCATCTCCGCTTACGCAGGCGGCATTAGTGAAGGCGCAGGCGGCATTTCCTCCGGTTCGACTGAACTGAAAGCAGGAGCGGATAATCTCGCGTCAGGTGCGGGCAGTCTAAAAGACGGCATCGGCGCCGCGGCAAACAGCCTGGGAACCATTGTAGGCGGACTGTCTGCCATGTCCGAGAGCTCCCGTACCCTTGTGGGCGGTGTTGACCAGCTTGCCGCAGGTGCGCAGGATCTGAGCG
The DNA here is from genome assembly GCA_051866795.1 of Candidatus Onthomonas sp. Classification (GTDB taxonomy): domain Bacteria; phylum Bacillota; class Clostridia; order Oscillospirales; family Oscillospiraceae; genus Onthomonas. The sequence goes on from JBJDXT010000079.1 coordinate 6,594, forward strand.
CAGGCGCAGGGAATGCCGCTGCTGGGGCAAAGCAACTGACCGCCGGAACACAGCAGCTGGCAAACGGCGCCTCTGATGCGGCGGACGGTGCGGCAGCCCTTGCCGCCGGAGCGTCTGATGTGGCCAGCGGCGCTGCGGATCTGAGCGACGGCTCTGCCGTGCTGATGTCCGGTGCTTCCTCTCTTGCCGATGGTACCGCCGTTTTGCAGAACGGCTCTGTCACTCTGGCCGCAGGCGCATCTGCTGCCGCTGCCGGAGCGTCCCGCCTGGCGGGCGGCGCATCTGCGTTGAAAGAGGGCACTGTGCAGCTGAAAGATGGCAGTGCGGCGCTCATCGACGGCATCACGCAGCTTCTCTCCGGGGCCCAGGAGTTAAAGGACGGCATGGCGCAGTTTGACAGCGACGGCATCCGAAAGCTCTCCGCTGTTCTGGAGGACAACGGACAGGTGCTGCTTGACAGGATCCGCGCACTGCAGGATTTGAGTGAGGAGTATACCTCCTTCTCCGGTCCCGGCGGCGCGCTTCCTGGTTCTGTACGCTTCATCATCCGTACCGATTCTATTGAAAATTAATACTTTTTCCGATAAAAAGAAGACACTTTTTATCGGAAAGACGCCGCTTAAAGCGTCGCCCTTCTGCGCAAAAAAGCGCAGAAGACATCTCATGCAGACTCCGACGCGCAGACGCGACATGAAAAGTAGACAAAGTCTACTTTTCATGGGAGTCTAGTATA
>JBJDXT010000080.1:0-7290 GCA_051866795.1 Candidatus Onthomonas sp.
TTGATTGAACGCATTCCGTCATCTGCGATGACGGAACTCTGCGAGGCTCTTGCATTCCTAAAAGCTGGTTTTGGACTTTTTTGACAGTCTGAGGCCCCGGACGGAAACCGTCCGGGGCCTCACGCTTTTACAGTCAATAGGAACTGATCGGAATGGAGCCGTCGTCCTTCCCCTTTTCAATGGCGCGGATGGTCAGGGGGTAGCCGTAGTGCTCGTTGACCTGTACCGTCACCGTGTCTCCCACCCGGTGGCCCAGCAGCGCCTTGCCCGCCGGGGAGACGTTGCTGATCCGGTTTTGCAGGGCGTCCTCCTTGACAGTGGTGACGATTTGGAACACATCCTCCTCCTCATCCTCCTCAAACCACACAGTCACCCGGTCGAACATGCCTACCTGGTCAGCGGCGGAGTCGTCCCTGACAATTTTGGCGGTGCGGATCATATTCTCCAGATAGCGGATGCGGCTCTCATTCTGGTTTTTCTCCCGTTTGGCCGCCTTATACTCAAAATTCTCGCTCAGGTCGCCGAAGGCCCGGGCGGTTTTCACCTCCTCCAGCAGCTGGGGGCGCAGGGTGATGCGCCGGTAGTCCAGCTCCTCCCGCATCTGCTGAAGGTCATTTTCCGTCAATTGGTCGTACATTCTGAATGCTTCCTTTCTGTCGTCACAGCAGGCTGCGCAAGGGAATCGTCACAATCTGGAGCAGGCCCAGAATCACACCCTTGGCAGCGGGCATTTTCGGGGCCGTAATCCCCGGCGGCGTCTCGTAGGTGTTCTCGTCCACACACAACCGGCTCTCCGCCAGCAGGGATTGGGTATAGTCCCGCAGGGACTGGTTCAGCTCGGGGCTGGCCACCACCAGCATCAGCTCGGTGTCCAGATAGGCGGAGCGCATATCCCAATTGAAGCTGCCCACAACAGCCAGATCATCGTCAATGACAGCGCATTTGCTGTGGTTGTTGATGACGGCATACTCGTACAGGGTGACCCCTGTCTCCAGAATCGCCCCCTTGCTACGGAGATAGTCGGAGGAGGCCATGATATTCTCCCCGGTCACCACATTGTTGACCAGCAGAGTCACCGACGGCACCGCGCTGACAATCCGCTCCAGGTCGTCGTACATGACGTCGTTGCAGACCACATAGGGGGACTGGAAGAGCACCTCCTCCTCCGCGCTGCTGAGCAATTGGGTCATGGTATAGAGCACGTGCGGCTCCTTGACCTGGGGGTTGACCGGGTTGGAGACCAGATGAATCGCCCCCGCCTCCTGAGTCTCCGCCTCGTAGTCCACCGGTTGAAAGGCCTCCGGATAGGTGTTTTTCAGCCACTGGAACCGGTCCTCCAGCTGGGAGACCGCCTCCTGCACGCCGGCATCCTCCAGCAGCGACTCGTCCTCAAACCAGGAGACAGTGCTCTCCAGATTCCAGACGCTCCGGAAATAGTCCAGCACCTGGGCCATGCTCCCCTGGGTGTCGTCTCCCTGGGTATTATAGACCAGCAGCTCCAGATCGTGGCTGGGGTGGCTGGTGGGGTAGTCCCCCAGAAAATAATCGTAGGTGTTCCGGCCCCCCAGCAGATAGGCGGTCTCGTCCACGATGACATACTTGTCGTGCATCCGGCCATGAAATTCCAGGGGCCGCAGCAGACTGGGCGGATTATACCGGCACAACTCCACATTGGGCTGGGCCGCCAGAGCCCGGAAGAAATCCCAGTTTCCGATCTGAGTATACGGCATCAGTCCATCCAGCAACAGTTGCACCTGCACCCCCCGCCGGGACGCATCCAGCAGTAAAGCCAGCACGTCCTGTCCGCTGTTATCCAGCCGCAGGTCGAAGGAGGCGTAGATCACACGCTCTGTGGCCCCGCTAATCAGCCGGATCCGCTCCTCCAGCGCCTCCTGATTATCAGTCAGCAGCTTGACCCGCTCGAGGCCGGGAGCCTGATCCCGGAAGTCGATGGCAGACACCTGGTCAATATATTCCTGGCTGACCTCCGGATGATTCCAGGCATAGGGCACCGTAATGGCCAGGAAAAAGCAAAGCAATAGTGCCCCAACGCCCCGGAGCAGCCAGCCCAGTACCCGCCGGGGCGTCACCGGCCTTCGGATTTTCCTGCTCATTTCAGTGCGTCCGCCCACTGAGCCTCCCGGAAGCCCACCAGTACGGTGTCGCCCTTCACCAGAATCGGCCGCTTGACCAGCATCCCGTCCGAGGCCAGCAGGGCCAGCTGCTCCTCCTCGGTCATGCCGGGGAGCCTGTCCTTCAGATTCAGCGCCTTATACTGGAGCCCACTGGTGTTGAAAAACCGTTTAAGGGGCAGGCCGCTCCTGTGATACCAACCGGTCAGCTCTTCTACCGTGGGATTGTCCGTCTTGATGTCCCGCAGATCATAGGTCAACCCCCGGCTGTCCAGCCAGGCCTGGGCCTTTTTGCAGGTGGTGCACTTGGGATAGCAGAGAAACAGCATAATGATACTCCTTTTTCAGCTTATCGTTTCCAGCCCCGCAGGGAGAGTCCGAAAACCGCCCCGCAGGTGCCGCCGATGATGTGGGTGAGTTGGGAGATGTTATCCGTCTGTAAAATGCCATCGGCAATCTCCCCACCGATGTAAATAATATAGACCAGAATGAGGGTCAGGGGAATCCGCCCCTTCTCTCCCCCGGAGAGAGAGGAGAGGATGATCAGCATAAACACAATGCCACTGGCTCCCAGCAGCGCGGTACCCGGGAAGCAGATAAATTGCACCAGACCGGAGATGAGGGCGGTGGCGGCGATGATCTCCAGCAGATTCTTACTGCCATACCGCTCCTCCAGCGGCGGGCCGATGACCAGTAGTAGGGTCATATTGCCGATATAGTGGCTGTAATCCGCGTGGCCCAGCACATGCCCAAAAAAGCGGAGGTAGGTGAAGGGATCAGTCAGCGGCGCCCGGTAGACGGAAAAGCACAGAGCGGTAGAAGCTCCGCCGGTCCACTCTCCCAGCAGCAGCACCCCCAGGGACACCAGGGCAAAGGTGAGAATCACCGGCGAGTTGTATTGGATCTTGCGCAGCAGCTTCATAGTCCCGCCTCCTTCTGTTTTCCCCAGTATACCGCCTTTTTCCCCTTTCGGCAAGCTACAGCTTCAGCACCCAGGAAGGAGGTTGACATAATCAAGCTAAGGGCAGATTTCTGGACTAAATAAGCGACATCAGATTCCCTCTTGTACAGAGAAATTGGGCCGCAAGAAGCCCCCTTCTCACAGCCCAATACTACATAAATTGCCTGATCCATGCCGCAGCGCAGAAGCATTGTCAAACCATGACGATAAGCGCCACAATCAGCACCAGCACCAGATAGATGGCCAGCGGCGCCAGATTGGTGGAGATGATTTTCCCCTCCTCCCCGGCGGCGCCAGTGGTGGCGGAGACCGAGACCACATTGTTGATGCAAATCATATTGCCCAGGGCTCCACCGGCACACTGGAGGGAGCAGGTGTAGACCGGGTCCACCCCGATCAGCAGGGCGGTGTTGAACTGCAGAGGGGTAAACATAACGCAGGAGACGGTGCAGGAGCCGGAGATAAAGGCCCCCAGAACACCGATCACTGGGGAGATAATGGGGAAGAATTTGCCGGTGAGGTCCGCCATAGCCTGGGCGGCCACCATCAGCATACTGTCCATGCCGCTGGTGTTGATGCCGGAGTTCATCATAATCTGCACCATGGCGACGCCGAACACCAGGGCAGAGAACACCTTGAGCAGTTGGAAGAAGGAGCCCAGACAGACTCTCCCCACGTCCTTGACGCCAATGCCGCTGGCCAGACCGATTACCACCGCAAAGAGAGCGAAGGGCAGAATGCCGGGATTCCACAGGGGCTGGAAGGTATAGCTGCAGCTCTCCACGCCGAAGAGGCCGGACCAGCCCACCTCCACCGACTGGAGCAGGGGCTTGAGGCCGAAGGCGGCCACCCGGCTCACCAGCAGAAACAGGCCCACGCAGACATAGGGCAGCCAGCCTTTCCAGACCGGCATAGCCCGGCGCTGGTCCACGTCAAAAACCGCCTCTCTGCCCACCGGCAGATCGTTGGGAAACCGCCAGACATGCTTTGGGACGAGAAAGCCCTTGGAGGCCGCCGTCACCGAGACCAGCAGGCCGATCATCGCTCCCAGAATAGAGGGGAATGCGTGGCCCGCCAGGGAGACCAGATAGTAGGGCAGGCAGAAGGACAGGCCGGTAAAGAGTCCGAAGGGCAGAATCTCCACAAAGTCCCGGAACCGACGTCCCTTCTCCCCGTACAGGAAGAGAAAGACCCCAATCAGCAGCAGAGGGACTGTAATGCCGCCCACCCCCAGAAACAGGGTGGTCAGCCGGGTGCAGGCCTGGAAAAACTCATCATAGCTCAGCCCGTATTGGGCTGCATACTGGGCATTGCTGGCGATATCGCTGGAGATGGAGGAGACCATCGCCGTAATCGGCGCGCCGGCGGCGGCAAAGGGCACCGGGGTGGAGTTGGCGATCAGGCAGACGATGCAGGCAGCCACCGGCGGGAAGCCCAGGGCCACCAGCAGGGGGGCCGCCAGGGCGGCGGGGGTGCCATAGCCGGCAGTGCCCTCAATAAAGGCGCCGAACAGCCAGGCGATCAGAATGGCCTGCACCCGCCGGTCCGGGCTCACCTTGGAAAAGCTCCTCTGGATGGCGTCCATATAGCCGCAACGGCGCAGCATATTCAGAAACAGGATCGCCCCGAAAATGATGAAAAAGACCTCCATGGCCTTGCATACGCCCAGCACGCCGTAGGCCGCCAGGGCCTGGGGCTGCATCTTCCAGACGCCGGCGGCCAAAACCACCGCCAGAAGCAGGGACAGCAGCAGCGCCTTGGGGGCGGACAGACGGATGCGCCGGATGACCATGACAGCCAGAGCCAGCAGAATGGGAGAGAGAGACAGAATTGCGTACAGCATAGGCGCTCCTAACCGGGATTATCCCGAAAAACCTGTTGAAATAGGGTTGATTTTTTCATTATATCGGATTTATTGCCCCTTGTCCAGCGCAGGCTTCTCTTTTCCCGCAGTCGAAAACGATTTCAGTGCTTTTGGTCTTGTACAGCCGTACTCCCCATGTCACAAAGGCTTTGTGACATGGGGATACCCCGGGCAGCAACGCTGCCCGGGGTATCCCAAAAAAGAGAGAAAAGAAAGAAGAAGGCGTCAGAAGTTCCCCGTTCCTGACAGCAGCAGGATAACATAATATCGTCCCAAAGAGATGAAAAAAATGCGAATCATTTGAAAACAAAGGATGAACGATTCTGATTGGTTCTTAATATTGCTGTTTCCCCCTGCCCATTCCGGCAGAATCTGGTATAATAAAACAACACAAAATGCTGCAGAGCCGGTTCTCCGCCGGTCCGGCTCTTCGGAAGGAACGAGTGATATGAGCGCGGAAAAGCAACCAAACAATGGCACCATTCTGGTGGCAGATGACGAGCCGGAAATCCGGCAGCTGCTGCGTATTTTGCTGCAAAACAAGGACTATCAGGTTCTGGAGGCCGCCAACGGCCAGGAGGCGGTGAAAATGGCAGAGCGCTACCCGGAGCTGGATCTGATTTTGATGGACATTATGATGCCTGGTCTATCCGGCCTGGACGCCTGCCGTCAGATCCGGATCTTTACCAAAGCGCCCCTGCTCTTTCTCACCGCCCGGAATACCGAGCAGGACAAGGCCATGGCCTATGAAAACGGGGGCGATGACTATCTGGCCAAGCCCTTTTCCCAAAGCGAACTGCTGATGAAGGTCAGCTCCCTCATCCGCCGGTACCGGGTCTACGGCGGGATGAAGAGCGTCTCCACCCTGTGGGGCAGCGCCGCCGATGCCCTGTCCGTAGACACCCGGCTGCGCAAAGTGAAAAAGCACGGGCAGGAGATCAAGCTCACCGACAAGGAGATGGATCTTCTTCTCTTTCTGCTCAGCCATCGGGGAGAGATTCTGGACGTAAAGACCCTCTACGAGGCGGTGTGGCAGAGCAAGTATATGCCCTCCTCGGACAACAACATCATGGTCTATATCCAGCGACTGCGCAAAAAGCTGGAAGACGACCCCGCCAACCCCGTTCTCATCCGCACCGTCTACGGGAGGGGGTACCAAATTGACTAAGCGGGGCAAATTCCACTCTCTCCAGATCAAATTTGTCATTGTCCTGTTGCTGGCTCTGGCTGTGGGCCTGGCCTGCGGCGCTCTGGTCAAGGTGATCGGCGACTACAGCATTGACAACATCTATCTGGAGGAGGAGGCTGCCAACCAGCGCTGCCGCGAGGCATTATCCAGCTTCTCCGAATATGTTCAGGAAGAGCAGCTGGAAGTGGATGACGCCCGTGAAATTGTCCGCTGGGCCAAAAGTCAGAATCATCTCTACCTCATGGTGGAGGACAACAACGGCCAGGTGCTGGTGGATTCCGGCTGGTGGGATGAGACGACCTACTACTCCGTCTTTGCCGGGGAGGACAGTGACGCCGGAGATGAGACCGGTACCGCAGAGGACAGCCAGCGTTCCGCCATCCCCGCCGCCTCTCTGGAAGAGCCGGCAGACAGTCCGGAGGCTTTGGAGCAGGACGACAGCATGGAGGAGACCTATGGCTACGGCGTGGGCAGCGCCCCGGTCAGATTTGCCGACGGCACCTATCTGGTCTCAGTCTACGATTTCTCCGAGGAGCCCCTCTACGAGATTGTCACCATCGCCACCTATGCGGTGTCCATCGCCATCTTCGTCTTTGTCATGCTCTGGTATCACCAGCGCACCATCCAGCAGATCATCAAGCTCTCCCGGGAGGTGGAGCAGATTGCAAACGGAAATCTGGAGGGTCCGATCACGGTACGCGACCGGGATGAGATCGGCGTGCTGGCCCAGCATGTGGACTCCATGCGGGATTCCATTATGCGGGAGATGCGGGCGGAGCAGGAGGCCTGGAACGCCAACAGCGACCTGATCACCCGGATGAGCCACGATATCCGCACTCCTCTCACCGTCCTTCTCGGCTTTCTGGAGCTGCTGGACGAGGGGTCGTTCAGCCAGGAGGAGACCTACCAGAGCTATCTGGGCATCTGCAAAAAGAACGCCTTTCAGCTCAAGGAGCTGGCAGACAAGCTGTTTCAGTATTTTCTGGTCTTTGGCCACCGGGACTGCGGCCTCAATCTGGAGATCACCGACGCCCGGGTGCTGCTGGACCAGCTCATCGGCGAACATCAGGTGCTGCTCCAGGAGCAGGGCTGGCAGGTGGAAAACCGGCGGCTGAGCCTGCATGTGATGATTGAGGCGGATCCG
>JBJDXT010000081.1:0-7288 GCA_051866795.1 Candidatus Onthomonas sp.
CTGGCATCCCGGTACCAGCGCAGCAGCGCGGCAGTGCCGGTCTCGATGTTTTTCCGCTGCGTGGCCACGTTGATGCGCAAAAAGCCCCGGCCTCCCTCACCGTAGGCCGCGCCGTCGCTGACAGAGATTCCGTACTGCTGCGCCAGAGTCTTGCACAGCGCCGTGCTGTCCGGCTGGATGGCGCGGCAGTCCAGCCAGAGCAGGAATGTGCTCTCCCAGTCAAAAAGCTTCAGCTCCGGGGCATATGCCGCCAGCTGCTCTTTCATATAGCAGCCATTGGCATAGACATATGCTCTGACCTCATCCACCCAGTCTCCCGCGCCGAGATAGGCCGCCTCTGTGCCGACACAGCCCAGCAGATTGGGCCCTTTGACAAACATGGCCGCCATCTCACGCTGCACCTTCCCGCGCAGCGTTTCATCCGCGATGATCAGATTGGAAGCACACAGACCCGCCAAATTGAATGTCTTGCTCGGAGAGGTGATCATCACGGTGCGCTCAGCCGCCTCGGGAATGTCCAGGAAGGAGGTGTATCCCCAATCCGCAAACACCCAGTCGCTGTGCACATCGTCCGAGAGAATGACGACGTCATAGGCCCGGCACAGCGCTGCAATCGCGGTCAGCTCCTCCCGTTTCCACGCCTTGCCGCCCGGATTGTGGGGATTGCAGAAAATGAGGCAGCGGATCCCCGCCGCGAAGCGCCGCTCCAGCTCCTCCAGGTTCACCTCATAGTGCCCCTGCTTCTCCGTCAGCGGCATGGTAACCAGCCGGCGATCCGCCCCTATCACCGTGGAGAAAAAGGCGTCATAGGCCGGCGTCAGCACGAGACACGGGTCTCCCGGCTGCGTCACAGCCCGCAGGACAATCGCCAGCGCTGTCACGGCGTGCTGGGCAGGCACAACCCACTCCGGCTTGAGCTGCAGTCCATGCCGTTTCTCATACCAGCTGCACAGTGCCGGAGCATATTGCCTGGGCTGCGCCGTATAGCCGTACACGGGATGGGACACCCGCTGCTCCAACGCCTGCGTAACGCAGGGCGCCGCGGCGAAATCCATATCGGCAATCCAGAACGCCGTCAGATTGTCCGCGCGAAAGCGAAACTTCTGGATGTCCCATTTGACAGACCCGGTGCCATGCCGGTCTATCAGTTCATCAAAATGATACATCTCTCTTCCTCCTCACCATTTTGTAATTTTTCTTGACAGAATCATCCTTCAGATGTAGAATATATTTAAAAATTCAAAACTATTTTTGAACTTCAATCATTGAAATCCGAGGTCTGACCATGCAGCGTTACACAGCTTCCGGGGAAAACGCAGACACTCTGCGCAGGCAGCGGCAGCGCAACCTGATTTTTCTCATCCTTGTTCTCATCGGCTTTACAATTTACTACGTCTTCAACAGCTCCGACACCGTTGCGCTGGCTGTCAACGACGCCTCGCTGACGGTGACCGGTCCGGACAGCTACACTTTTGATCTCCCCTTTTCAGAGATCACCTCGCTGGAGCTGCTCTCGGATGTAGACTACGGCAGCCCTTCGGACGGCGCAGAGACCGGCTCCTGTGCCTATGGCCTCTGGTCAAACGGCACTTGGGGGGAATACACGCTCTGTGTCCGGACGGACTGCTCCGCCGCCATCGCCCTGAACACGGAAAGCGGCGCCGTCTTTGTCATCAACTTTGAAAGCGACAGCGCTACAGAGTCCTTCTATTCCGCCTTTACCAAGCTGCTGGTCTCCAAGGGCTATCTGTCCTGAGCCTCGCCTGTCTGTTAAAACCTCCGCAGTCAAACGGCTGCGGAGGTTTCTCATTTGCCCTGTTTGCCTGCGTTGGCGCCTCATCTGGGATTTGGGCAGGCGGGGAGATATGATGCCCTCCCGCCCGGTTTACTTCTGCAGTGACTCAGGTGTCCTTCGGTTCAATGCTCCAATTTGTACCGTCAAGGTCAATGCAGTCATCCAGCTCATCGCTTACCGCCAGTGCTCAGATACTGCTCCAAAATCGCAATACTGGCACTGGTTCCGATGCGCTCCGCACCTGCGTGTAACATTGCCCGGCAGGTATCCCAGCTGCGAATGCCGCCTGCGGCCTTGATCCTGACCCGATCGCCCACGACCTCTTTCATCAGTGCGACATCCTCTGTCCTGGCGCCTCCGGTGCCAAATCCTGTGGATGTCTTGATAAAATCAGGGCGCACCTTGTTGGCAATGGCGGCAGCTGCGACGATCTCATCTCTGGTCAAATAGCAGTTTTCAAAGATCACTTTGGATATAACATGATTTTCACGGCAGATGCCCACAATACTGGCCATCTCATCCTGTATATAAGCATAATCACCCTGCTTGAGTTTCCCGATATTCAGCACATAATCAATTTCGTCTGCACCATCCGCAATCGCCTGCTTTGTCTCAAAGATCTTCGTCTCCAGCGTCGTCTGGCCCAGAGGAAAGCTGATGGCCGCTCCGACATGAACCGGTGAGTTTTTCAGAAACTTTTTACAGTAGGCAGTCTGAACTGAGTTGACGGCAACCATACCAAAGCCATAGGTCATGCTCTCCTCACAGAGCTTTTTCAGCTCCCCCTCCTGGGCACAGGCCTTCAGCAGCGTATGGTCAATCAGCTTTGCAAGCTTTCTCACATCCAGCTTTTCAATGTCAATCATCCGAAATTACCCCTTATGTGATTTTTCGCCCAAAGGCAGTAAAAGCAGACAGATTCCCTGCTCAGGCAGCCGGAAAACTTCCGTCTGCCCGGGCAGGAATCTGTCATCTGTTATTTGTTTGCACCGCCGACCGCAGTCTTTGTAAAGATCAGCTCTCCGGTCTCCAGATTGCGGCTGAACTGGCTCAGGTAGCTCCAGATCAGCTCGGCCTGCATCGGGCACTGGGTGTGGGGCATGCCCAGGAAGCAGCCAAAGCGCGCCATAGGCACCCCTGCCCCGTTGTAGGACTCGGCCATATACAAAAAGGTGTCATAGACCGGCTGAATCCATGTGGCGTCAAACTTCATGCCAAACAGGCGCTGCACGGTATCCTCGTCGTCTGCGGCAATCTCGTAGGTCTTTTGCAGGGTCAGGGGCTCAAAGTCCTTGAGCTTGGCCACTTTCTCCATGTAGAAGTTATACGAGGAAACACACTGGTCCGTATTCAGAGGCCACATATCGCCGCCGTCCAGATCGCCGCCGATGCAGATAATGGGCATATCCAGTCCGAACTTTTCCGCATACTCTTCCTGCAGGACAGGCAGAGAGACGCCGCGGAAGCTGTTGGGGCCGGGCGTCGGCCCGATGCCCGCAATCCGGTTCGGGAACAGCATGGCCAGGCGCTGGGCCGCACCCTCGCCGCCGGAGAAGCCGACCACATAAACGCGGCTGAAATCCACCGGATACGCGTTGTCCTCCAGGAATTTCAGAATGCGCAGGAACTCGCTCTCCACCATGGGATTGCCGTGGGTGGAGGCGGTGGGGCAGACGGTGATGCACTGGTCATAGCCGGTCAGCAGGCCGTAGCCATAGACCTCCGCGCTGAAGATGTTCTCACCGCCGCCGTGGAGGCAGTAGACCAGGGGATACTGCTTGCCGGGCTCCGGCTCCAGCGGGGTCAGGACAGAGTACATCATCTGCTCGGCTTCCTTATCGATGTCGAAAACCTCTTTTTTTACCCCGCGCTCTTCCCAGTAGCGCAGAACATCCGGATGGAGCTGCTCAAACTTATGCTCGTCATAGATCCGCCGCATCTCCGCCGTCGCCCGGCCAATCTCAGAATTGTAGTATTTCCGGGGATCAAACTTCCCAGTAGCCCAGGCATTTTCCGGGCCGGTTGCGATAAAATGATAGTTTCCTTTTCCCATTTTCCTTGTCCCCTTTCAGTCTTTCGGAAGATAAAAGCTCATGTAGGAACAGCCATGCAGCCTGACGCTGGAACCGGTGGGCGTCAGTCTGCCGTCCCCGCCCACCGCGTAGGAGGCGATGTCGCCGCTGGCCAGGCAGCTGGTCAGGAAGAAGCGTCCGTCCGGAGAAAGCGCGCCGCCCCGGGGCCACTCGCCCTGAATTTCCGCATTCTGAATGCGCTGAATCTTTCCGGTCTCCTGGTCAATGCTGAACACACCGACCGAGTTGAATCCATGCAGAATGGTATAGAGATATTTTCCGTTGGGATGGATGCAGAAGCCCTGCTGCTCATAGTGCCCGTCCTGCAGCACATAGTCCTCCGGGATCGCGCTGCAGAGCTGGACCCGCTCCATCCGCCCGTCCTCCCAGTAGCGGAATACGCTGACGTTGAGCTGACCCTCCTGGGCATGCTCATGATTGATATACAGGTAGGGCAGCGTGGGGTGGAACGCGCAGTAGCGGGGCGCGCTGCCGTCCGATTCCGTCAGATATTTTCCGCCCAGGATCAGCTTTTCCCGCTCGTAGTCGATGGAGTAGAGGTAGACATAGCTGTCTCCTTTGTCACAGACAGCGATCCACTTGCCGCTGGGGGAAAACACGGCGCAGTGGGGATGGCAATTTCCAGGGCGGCCAAAGCGGTCTTTCACCGGGCGGTCGGGGACATGCTTGACCACGTCCACCAGCGCTCCCAGCGTGCCGTCCTCATTGACCCGGAACAGCTCTACCGCAGAGTCATTCCAGAAATCCACCGGCCGGTAGGTTCCGTCCTCATCCTGGACAATCTGCGTGACATGCTCCGGCGTGCAGTGATGCGTCACGACCATGTATCTGCCTGTGGGGTCCAGATTCAGATAAGACGGGTTCGGGCTCCAGGTATCCCGGTGAAACAGCTCTTCCGCCCCGCCGGTCGCTCCGTCCAGCCGGAAGCCGTAAATACGGCCTGTGCGGTGGGTGGTGTCCTCCTGCCGTCCAATCTCGTTGCTCACATACATCAGATTCCGTTTGGAATCCACCTTGGAGCAGTTGAATGAAACGCTCTGGTTCAGCAGCCTGGGATTGCTCAGCGCGCCGGTCTCCGGATCAAATTCCACCACACCCAAACCGGGCGCGCCGCCGTGCTCCTTCCAAAGGCTTGCATAAAGATAGGTCTTTGCCATGATACACTCCTTTCTCAGGCTCCGTTTTTTACAGAACCGCTGTTCTCTCTTCCCGGTAGGGCGCCTGTCTCCCCGTCCTCCTCCGGAAGCATTTCTTTGGGATCCGGAGAGACGTGGAAACCTTCCAGCCCTGCATTCGCATTTGCTTCCGTCACATAGGGAATATGGTGCTCTGTCACACACACCGCAATCGCGGCGGCTGTGGCCAGCAGATAGCGCAGCAGACCGGTAATATCCGGCAGCGTGCAGTCAGCAAGATGCAGCAGCAGATACAGCAGCGAGCCCAGGCTCAGGCAGCCGGCGCTAATGGACAGCCCCAGAGAGGCCCGCTTGAACGCCCGGGAAGAGGACTTATACTCGTAGATCGTCAGCCGCTCATGCATGGGGATATATTCCATCAGGGCAATGACCATCCAGCCCAGGCAGAAAATACATCCCGCCTGGGGCAGAGTGACATAGACCGCCCGGTTGCTGGCAAGGTTCTGGACGCCCGCGCTGATCAGACAGACCGCCGCGAGCAAAAGCGCCGCCAGGTAACCGCACCGCACGGCGAGCCGCTGCTTTTTCTGCAACGCCTGCCGATAATACGGAGCCGTGTATACCCGCTCAATGTGCTCTTTTCCGTTTTTGCCCAGTACGTTGAACTCGGTATAGCCTTCAAAGAAATTGCCGTAGGCAGAAGAGATTCTCTTTTGCTTCTTTTTCCGGCCGCCGTGCTTTTCCAGGCTCTCATGTAAATCGCCGCGATTGCGTTCCATGTATCTCTCCCCTTTGCTTTGCCGCTGCAGTCCCACGCAGCAGCTCTGTCTGCGAATGCTCAGCCGTTGATCTCCCTGACCCGGCAGCAGGAGACAAAATGTCCGGGAGAGACCTCTTCAAAGGTCTGGGGCTGCGAGCAGGCCTCGGTGGCGTAGGGGCAGCGGGCAGCAAACCGGCAGCCGGGCTTGGGATTGATGGCAGAGGTGATCTCGCCCTTGAGCTGAATGCGCTGATGGGGCTTATAGATGTCGGTAGAGGGAATGGCGGACAACAGCGCCTTGGTATAGGGATGCAGCGGCGTGTGAAACAGCTCCTTGGTCTCACACTTCTCCACCAGCTGTCCCAGGTACATGACGCAGATGTGATCGGAGATGTGCCGCACAACAGACAGGTCATGGGTGACGAACATATATGACAAACCCATATTGTCCTGCAAATCCATCAGCAGATTGAGCACCTGGGCCTGAATGGAGACGTCCAGGGCCGAGACCGGCTCATCGCACATGATGAACTCCGGATTCAGCGCCAGCGCCCGGGCGATGCCCACGCGCTGACGGCGGCCGCCGTCCAGCTCATGGGGATAGGCCTGACGCAGGCGGTTGTCGATGCCCACCAGATTCATCAGGCGGTCTGCCTCCTCCTGGAGCTCCTTTTTGCTTTTAAAGCGTTTTGAATGCTGCAGCGGCTCCATAATGGTGCTCTCCACCCGCAGGCGCGGGTTCAGCGAGGAGTAAGGATCCTGAAACACGATCTGCATTTTCTCTCGGGCCTTGCGCAGCCGGAGCCCTTTTGCGTGGGTGATATCCTCCCCGTGCAGCAGGACAGTGCCGTCTGTCGCCTCCTGCAGGTGGATAATCGTCCGCCCCAGCGTGGACTTGCCGCAGCCGGATTCGCCGACTACACCCAACGTTTCGCCTTTATTGATGGTAAAGGAGACATCATCCACTGCATGGTTCACACCAGACGGAATTTTAAAATATTTTTTCAGATGCTTGACTTCAATCAGAGTGTCAGCCATGATTATCTCTCCTCACTCTTCAGAATGCAGCGGCTGAAGTGACCGGGCGCAATCTCCCGCAGCGGAACAGAACCGGACTTGCAGGCCTCTGTAGCGTAGGGACAGCGGGGGCAGAACTTGCAGCCGTCCGGCAGGTCGGTGGGGTCAGGCATGCTGCCTTTAATCACCTTCAGGCGCTTGCAGTCCTCATTCATGCTGGGCAGGGAGTCAAACAGGCCGTGGGTGTAGGGATGATCCGTGTGGACAAAGATGTCCTCCTTGCTGCCGTATTCAATGATCTCTCCGGCATAGACGACAGCCACATTGTCTGCCGTTTCGGCTACGACGCCGAGATCGTGGGAAATCAGAATCATTGCTGTATTGTACTTGGCCTTCAGGTCTGCAATCAGCTCCATCACCTGGGCCTGAATGGTCACGTCCAGCGCTGTGGTGGGCTCGTCGGCCAGCAGCAGATCAGGGTTGCAGG
>JBJDXT010000082.1:0-7266 GCA_051866795.1 Candidatus Onthomonas sp.
GGGCCTTCTTCCCGCTCTGGGCGGACAGGTCTTTTATGACGGGGCGGATATCAAAACGCTCAGCCGCAGGGAGATCGCCCAGAAGGCGGCCTTTCTCACCCAGAGCCGGAATACTCCCTCCATTCTGGCCCTGCGGATGGTACTGCACGGGCGTTTCCCCTATCTCTCCTATCCCCGCCGCTACGGGAAACAGGACTACGCCATCGCCCGCAGAGCCATGGAGGCCACCGGAAGCCTTGCCTACGAAAATACAAACGTCAGCCAGCTCAGCGGCGGCCAGCGCCAGGGGGTCTATCTGGCCATGGCCCTGGCCCAGAATACGGAGACCGTCTTTATGGACGAACCCACCACTTATCTGGACATCGGCCGCCAGCTCCAGACAATTGAGACCGCCCGCTCTCTGGCCCGCCAGGGCAAGGCGGTGGTGCTGGTGCTCCATGACCTGTCTCTCGCCCTGCGGGGGGCGGACCGGGTGGCTGTTCTGGAAGCCGGACACCTGCGCTGCTGTGACACGCCGGGCGTGATCTACGAAAGCGGCATTTTGGATCAGGTGTTCGGCGTGGCGGTTCACCGGATGGACACCCCCCACGGTCCCCAATATTACTGTACGGCGAAGGAGGCGACCTAGGCCATGCCCCATTTCCCCCTGTTCATCGACCTGAACGGACAGCCCGTTCTGGTGGTGGGCGGCGGCGCAGTCGCCCTGCGCAAGCTACAGAAGCTGGCCCCTTACGGAGCCAAACCTACCGTGGTCGCGCCGGAGATTTCGCCGGAGATCGCCGTTCTCCCCGGGGTTACCCTGCGCCGCCGGGCCTTCCGGGTCTGGGATCTGCATCCCCGCCCCGCTCTGGTCATCGCCGCCACGGATGATCCGGCGGTCAATCACAGGATCTCCGCCCTTTGCCAGAAGCGGCATATCCCGGTAAACGTGGCGGACGACCCGGGGCACTGCACCTTCCTCTTTCCCGCGCTTGTCCAACAGGGCCGCTTTTCTGCCGGCATCTCCACCGGCGGGGCCAGCCCTACGGCGGCGGCTCACTTCAAGGCACAGCTCCAGTCCCTCCTGCCGGAGCGGCTGGACGAGCTTCTGGACTGGCTGGAGGCCCAGCGCCCGGCAGTCAAGGCAGCTATCAGCGAACAGTCCGAACGCTCCGCCGCGTTTCGGCGGCTGTGTCATGCCTGTCTGGAAAAGGGCGCGCCTTTGACAGAGGCGGAGACTTCCCGCTGTGTTGCCGGGGATGGCGCGCCGGTGGGCAGCGTGGCCCTGGTGGGGGCAGGCTGCGGCAAGGCAGATCTGATCACCCTCCGGGGGCTGCGGCTGCTCCAGCAATGTCAGGCGGTGGTGTATGACGATCTGATCGACCCGGCGCTGCTGGACGCCGTACCGGAATCCGCCCGGAAAATTTACATGGGAAAGCGCTCCGGCGCCCACTCTGCCCCCCAGGAGGAGATCAACCGGACGCTGATTGCGCTGGCCCGGGAAGGCCTGCAGGTGGTGCGGCTCAAGGGGGGCGACCCCTATCTCTTCGGCCGGGGCGGAGAGGAGATGCTTGCCCTGAAAGCGGCGGGCATCCCCTGTCGGGAGGTGCCGGGCGTTCCCTCGGCCATCGGCATTCCGGCGGAGTACGGGATCCCCGTGACCCACCGGGGTATGAGCCAGGGACTGCACATCGTCACCGGCCACACTGCCGGTACCCCGGACGGCCTGCCTACGGATTTTGACCGGCTGGCAACGCTCTCCGGAACGCTGGTCTTTCTCATGGGCCTGCAGCAGCTGCCCCGCATTGTCTCCCGGCTGATCGCTGCTGGGAAGCCCGGCGACACTCCGGCGGCAGTGCTCTCCGGCGGTAATGCGCCCCACCCCACTCAGGTGCGGGCCCCTCTGTGTGAGCTGGCGGCGGCGGCCAGTGCGGCAGATGTGACTGCGCCCGCCATCATTCTGGTGGGCAATGTGGCGGCGCTGGATCTGCGCGAGCCGTAAACGGGCCCGCTGATGCAAACAAATTGGCCTCCCTGATATGATAACTGCGTATCAGGGAGGCCGTTTTTTCATTTTTCTGACAGTTATTCAGACATACTGCTGGGTAATCACATCCACCATGCCCCGGGTGGTCAGCCGCAGGGCGGGGATTACCGGCAGGGACATAAAGCTCAGGGTCATAAATGGGTCGATGCCCCGGTTGACCCCCAGGGAGAAGGCCGCCGCCTTGGCCGCTTCCAGATCGTCGTTCACCTTCTCCAGGGTGTCCTCGCTCATAATGCCGCCGATGGAGAGCTCCAGCTTGCCCACCGTCTCACCGCCATTGACCACCACAATACCGCCGTGATTACGGACAATCTGGTTCACCGCCTCGGCTATCTCCCCTTCATCGGTGCCCACCACGATAATATTGTGGGAGTCGTGGGCTACACTGGTGGCCACAGCGCCGGACTTCAGGCCGTAGCCCTGAATGTAGCCCAGGCCGATGTGGCCGGTGTTCTTATGCCGTTCCACCACCGCGATTTTCAAAATATCCTGCTCCAGGTCAATGTGGTCGGCATAGCCCCTGTTCTCCGAGACGATCTCCCCGGGAATCATGCCGATCAGGCCCAGGGGGCGGTCAGAGGCGAAATCTGCGGCGGTCAGGGGCTGGACATGGAAGGTGTCATGGACCCGCTCTGCCAGCCGGGGCTCCACCACAGGCGTCTCAAAGGGGGCCAGATTGCCCTGATCAAACATCAGCGCGCCCTTCCGATAGACCTGCGCAATCTCAAAGCGCTCCAGACCGTCCACCACCACGAGGTCAGCCAGATAGCCGGGGGCGATGGCCCCCCGGTCCTCCAGGCCGAAGTACCGGGCAGCGTTGAGACTGGCCGCCTTGACCGCCAGAATGGGATCCACGCCGGCGGAGACCGCCCTGCGCAGGATATAGTCGATATCACCCTTCTCCAGCAGGTCGCTGGGGTGCTTGTCGTCGGTGCAGAACATGCAGCGGTCCGCGTACTGGGCTGTCAGCAGGGGCAGCAGGGCGTCCAGATTTCTGGCCGCAGTGCCCTCCCGGATCATAATGAACTGGCCCCGCTCCAGCTTGGCCAGCGCGTCCTCCAGAGCGTAGCACTCATGGTCGGAGCGGACGCCGGAGGCGGCGTAGGCATTCAGCTCCTGCTCCGGAAGGCCGGGGGCGTGGCCGTCAATCTGCTTGCCGTGGGCCTGAGCCGCCGCCAGCTTGGATACCGTGGCTGCATCCCCTGCCAGCACGCCGGGATAGTTCATCATCTCCGCCAGGCCCTGGACCCGGGGATGGGCATAGAAGGGGTCAATATCCTCATAGCCCAGAACCGCACCGCTCTCGTCCATGGGCGTGGCCGGAACGCAGGAAGGCAGCATAAAACGTACATCCACCGGCAGGCCCTCAGTGGCTTGGAGCATGTACTCAATACCGTCTGTCCCCATGACGTTGGCGATCTCATGAGGGTCGGTGACTACCGTGGTGGTGCCGTGGGGAAGGACCGCTCTGGCAAGCTCCACCGGGGCCACCAGGGCGCTCTCCAGATGGATATGGGCGTCAATCAGGCCGGGAATGACCGTCTTTCCGGAGAGATCCACCTCTTTCACGCCGCTGTAGCTGCCCACGCCTGCGATCACGCCCTCTGTCACCGCGATGTCGCCATGGCAGACCGCATTGCTGAACACGTTGACATAGGCGGCGTTTTTCAGCACCAGCTCCGCCGGGCGGCGGCCTGCGGCCACCTCGATGAGCCGCAGCTTGCGGGCAAGCGCCTCATTGCCGATCTGTTTCATATGCTTTCACCTCATATTGCTGTGCAGGAAGCTCCGGACACAGTCTTTTTTCTATCTTCAAAGATACTCCCCCGCGGCCGCACCTGTCAAGCGCTATCTGTCAGGCAGTTTGCAGAAACTGTCCCGACGATCTCCTTATTGGACAAAAAACTGCCCATACAGCCCTGTCTCAAGGCCGTACAGGCAGTATTCTGTGTCCATCACGGAGTCAGGGGCAGAACCTCCTCCGGCGGCACCCACAGCCATCCGGGGCAGTCCGCCGACCCCTTGCCCTGCTCCCACCAGAGGGGAACAGCCTCCGGATTCCGGGGCGGAATCACCTGAAGGCGGCAGCGGAAGGGCGTCTCCGTCCGGCTGCGCAGCAGGACCGGAATCCGGTTTTCTCCCGGCTCGGAGGCCGGGCCCGGAGCCTGAGCGCGGACGCCCAGGGCAGTAGCGTTCTCCGGCACCTGCCAAGCGGTAGTCAGGGTCACCCCCCAGTCGGTGAGCAGCAGATGATGCTCATCCACCCGTTTGGCGGGCAGGATATTCTCACAGCCCACCAGCCGGGCCACCGGGACAGAGCCGGGACTCTGGAATACCCGGTCCCGATCCCCCGCCGTGAGCAGTCTGCCCCGCTCCATAACCGCCAGAAAGTCGCAGAAGCGGTACAGCTCCTCCAGGCTGTGGGAGACCATAATCACCTGGCCCGGGTAGTCGGAGAGGAATTCCAGCAGCTCCGCCTGCACCGTCTCCCGGAGGGCCAGATCCAGAGCGGAGAAGGGCTCATCCAGCAAAATCGTCTCCGGCTCCGCGGCCATCATCCGGGCCAGAGCGGTGCGCTGCTGCTGTCCGCCGGAGATCTGCCCGGGGCGCCGGTTTTCCAGCCCTTCCAGGCGAAAACGGCGGATCAGCCCATCCACCCGGGCCTGACGCTCCCGCTTGGGACAGCGGAGACCGGCGGCGATATTCTGTGCCACCGTCATGGCGGGAAAGAGGGCGTAATTCTGAAAGAGATAGCCCACCTTTCGCGCCCTGGGAGGCAGGGAGATCCGCTTTTCACTGTCATAGAGCAGCCACCCGTCCACCTGGATACGCCCCCCGTCGGGTGCTACCACGCCGGCCAGCATTTTCAGCGTCATGCTTTTGCCGCAGCCGGAGGGGCCCAGAATGCCGATCCGGCGGCTGTCGCTGGTCAGGGACAGATCCAGCGGGAAACCGGCCAGCTGTTTTTTTACCGTCAGTTCCAGCGCCATATTACCACCGCTCCCCTTCCCCGATCACCTTGCCGGAGATCAGATTCATGGCCGCGATGAGCACAAAGGCGATGAGGAACACCACCGCCACCCAGATGCCGGCAGTGAGATAGTCTCCGTTCTGGAGCACCATGGCAATCTTCTGGGAGATGGTGCCCGTCTTACCGGCGATATTGCCCGCCAGCATGGAGGTGGCTCCGTACTCGCCCAGGGCACGTGCAAAGGTCAGGATGGTGCCGGAGGCCACGCCGGGACCGGCGGTGGGCAGCACCACCCGCCAGAAAAGCTGGATCTCCCCCATACCCAGGGTCCGGGCGGCGTAAATCAGATTGATGTCCACCTGTTCAAAGGCAGCCCGGGCGTTGCGGTACATGAGGGGAAAAGCGATGACTGTGGCGGCAATGACGCAGCCCAGCCAGGTCTGCACCACCTTGATACCCAATTCCTGATACAGGAAGCTGCCGAAGGGCCGCCGGAGCGAGAAGATCAGCAGCAGAAAGAAGCCCGCCACCGTGGGCGGCAGCACCATGGGCAGCGTGAGCAGCCCGTCCAGCACCGCCTTCCACTTCGGCCCTGCAGACATGACCCGCCGGGCCGCCCACAGGCCCAGGAAAAAGCTGAGCGCTGTGGCGGCCAGGGCGGTTTTCAGGGTAATCCACAGTGGGGACCAGTCCAGCCGGGCCAGGCAGTCGATTACCGCCTCCATCTCAGCGGTTGTCCAGGAACATATAGGTCTCAAAGACCTCCATGGCCTCGTCGGTCTGCAGGAAGGCCAGGAAATCGGCGGCGGCGGCAGTCTGGACCTCGTCCGCCTCCGGATTCACCACCTGGGCCACGGGATAGATGATATCGCCGGTGAGCTCAGAGGAGATGTGCTCCAGAATGTCCACCCGGTCGATGTCGGAGTAGGCGTCAGAGTAGTAGACGGTGCCCACCTCGTTGGAGCCCTCGGCCACCGCCTGGAGCACCTTGGATACGTTGGAGCACTCATTGATCTCCAAACCGCCCAGGGCCTCAGAGACAGCCTCGGTGGTAATGTCGGAAGAGGTGGTCTCGCTATCCAGCACGCCCATGGCCTGCAGGGCCTTGCGGGTATAGTTGCCGGCAGGGACAGAGCCGTCTGCCAGGGCCATGGAGGCGGCCTCAGCCAGGTTCTCCAGGCCGGTAACCGCGGTGCCGGAGCCCTTCCAGGTGATCAGCACCACTTCGTTGCGCAGCAGGTCCACCCGGGTGCCCTCCACTTCCAGGTCGTCCTCCTCCAGCTGGTTGATCTGCTTGGCAGCGGCGGAGAAGAAGATGTCGCACTCATAGCCCTCCTCAATCTGGCTGAGCAGGGTGCCGGAGCTATCAGCGTTGAGCGTGATCTTTACGTTAGGATAACGCTCCCCATACATTTGCACCAGCTCTTCAAATGCGTTGCTCAGAGAGGCGGCAATGAACACCTGAATCTCCGTCTCCTCGGCGGCAGGAGCCTCTTCCTGGCTCTCCTCGGGCACTTCCGCCTCAGCTTCGTGCTCGGCCTCAGGCTCTGTAGTTTCAGCGTCCTGGGACTCCGTCTCTGCCGGGGTCTCGGCGGGCTGCTCGCTCTGGGTGCTTCCGCCGCAGGCGGCCAGGGACAGCACCATCATCAGTGCCAGCAACATGGCTAACAGCTTTTTCATGTTTTGTTCCTCCATTGATGTAATCTGAGACTATGCCGGCCATTCGGCCAAGAGCATATTCTTAATTTGGTATTTTATCATTTGACAACTCTCCTGTCTAATTGTAATATATCTGTAAACTTATAAAATCCATAGGAAAAACCAATAGAGGTGATTATTATGACCTTGCGGCATCTGCGCATCTTCTGCGCAGTTCTGGAGCAGGGCAGCATGTCTGCCGCAGCCCAGAGCCTGTTTATGACCCAGCCCTCGGTGAGTCAGGCCATCCGGGAACTGGAGCAGCACTACAGCTGTGTTCTTTTTGAACGGATGGGCCGGCGGCTTGCGGTGACGCCCGCCGGAGAGCGGCTCTATCCCCGTGCCCGTGCTCTGGTGGAACAGTTTGAAGAGTTGGAACGGGCACAATCCCAGGAAGGACAGCGGCAGCTGCTGCGCATTGGAGCCAATCTCACTGTGGGAAGCGCCTTGCTCCACGACTATCTGGCCCAACTGGAGCGCCGGTGTCCCGGAGCAGAGATCCAGGTCTATGTCAGCCGCTCGGCAGATCTCATTCAGCGGCTCAACGAAAACCGGCTGGATCTGGCTTTGA
>JBJDXT010000083.1:0-7154 GCA_051866795.1 Candidatus Onthomonas sp.
CGATTGAGACCACCTACTGCTCCCTGCGGCGGGGACATTTTACCTACCGGGGCTTTCTGGCAGGGCCGATTTGTCCTATCTACGGGGCGGGCGCGCTGATTATGGTGCTGTTTTTAAGTCCGCTGGAGAGCCATCCGGTGCTGCTCTACCTGACGGCCTGCGTAGTCATGTCTGCCTGGGAGTATCTGGTTGCATGGCTTCTGGAGACGACCACCCATGTGAAGTACTGGGACTACTCCCATCTGCCCTGGAACCTTCACGGACGGATCTGTCTGACCGTCAGCATGTGGTGGGGTGTGCTGGCCTTTTTCGCCCTGAGGGTGCTGCATCCTGCTACAGAGAAGCTCTTCGGGGGACTGGTGCCGCCGCTGCGCTGGTGGATTGCGGGCGTGCTGGCCCTGGGGCTTCTGGCGGACACGGTGACGACCATCCGCAAGCTGGCTATCACCACCCGGCTGCTGGAAAGGGCGGAGCAGGCCAAGGAGGAGCTGGCTGCCAAGCAGCAGGAGCTGCGCCGCCAGCTGGCCGAGAACGCACGGCTCAAAACCCAATTTACCGAGCAGGCCTGGCAGGAGTTGCTGGACCGGCAGTCTGAACTGCGCCAGCAGGCCTCTGAGCGGGCCGCATCCCTCACCGGCCAGGTGCGGGAGGAACTGGCCGCCAAGCAGCAGGAGCTGCAGCAGGCCAGCCGTCAGCTGGCTGAGACTGCCCGGCTCAAGGCCGCTCTGGCTGCCATGGAGCTGCGCCACAGTGAGTTGGTGGATCAGGCTGCCCGTCAGTCCAGGCGGTTCCGCCGCAGCTATCAGTTCATGAGCGCCAGCCGCTATCAGGACACGCTGAGCCGTATCCGGGAGCGGGCCGCCCAGCGCAGGGCAGAGCAGAGGCAGAAAAAACAGAGAAAACAGTAAATAATCATTCCCGCAGAGACAGACAAAGAGGCCTGCCGCAGAGCATCATTCTGCGGTAGGCCTCTTCTGTCATGCAATCCGGATCAGAAGCAGATCAGAAATCCCGGATCACCTTCAAAGCGGGAAGGGTGCGCCCGTCATAGTCAAAGAGCGCCTGGTTGGCCCACTCATTTCCGCCGGGCTTTGTCTCGTGCATATAGGCGATGGCGCTGTCATTGGCCCACTGGCTGCCGGGGACGGGAATCCAGGCCGGCTCCCAATAGACAAAGCCCTTTCCGTGTCCTCCGGGTACCTGACGGATGGTCTCCATCAGCTCGGTCATGAACTGGCACTGTCCCTCGGGGGTCATGGGATAGAGGATGTTTTCCACCGAGCTGGCGTTGGCGGCCATGCCCACCCGTTTGTCCGCCGGGAGCTGCTCGTACTGCTGATAGTCCTCCAGGGTGAAGCCGGCGGCGGTCTCGGTGACGATCATGTCCTTTCTGTAGCGGACGGCCAGATCATTCATATTCTCCCGCAGCTCGTGCATCTGCCCATGCCAGAAGGGGTAATAGCTCATGCCGATGTACTCAAAGTCTGCGCCTCCGGCGGCAAAGTAGTGGTCAAACCAGTCCCGGAACAGACCGTTGCGGCAGCCGTTGTCCAGGTGGATCATCACGGGAATGCCGGGCGTGATCTCCCGGACGGCCCGGATGCCGGCGCTGAGAAAACGGGCGATGTTGTCAAAGTTGGGATACTGTCCCAGCGGCCACAGCAGTCCGGAGGACAGCTCGTTGCCCACAGAGACGATTTCAGGGAGGAGGTTGGACTCTTTCAGGACGATCAGGACAGAGCGGGTATAGTCGCAGACCGCCTGCTCCAGGCCGTCCGCGTCCATGCCTACCCAGGACTTAGGCAGGAGCTGCTTGCCCGGGTCGGTCCAGAAATCGCTGTACTGCAGATCCAGCATCCAGCCGATGCCCAGATTCTTTGCCCGGCGGGCCAGAATCATCATGCGGGGCAGATCGCAGGTGCCGGCCCCATAGGGCGTGCCGTTCGGGGTGTAGGGGTCGTTCCACAGCCGCAGCCGGATCAGATTGGTCCCATAATTCTTCAGAATCCGGATGGCGTCTCCGGGACAGCCGTTATCGGTGAACCGCCCGCCGCATTCTTCCACTTCCAGCAGGGAGGAGATATCCATTCCTTTGATCCAAGTGTCCATTGTCATACCTCACTTCTGTAGGGTGTACCGGCGGCTGCACTGCCGGCAGACCGCCGCCGGAAAAACACTTCATCAAAAATCGGTGTAAAATGATTATATCATCCGGGCGGGCAGATGGAAAGAGAAAAGGGGCCTTCCCACCGAAATTTTGCCGGGAAGCGGCAAAGCGGGGGAAAGTCCCTTGCGGAGAATGAAGCGTAGAGAGCAGGCCAGGCGTCAGGCCTGGGCGCTGTGCTCCTCCAGGGGATTGACGTGCACCATGCAGTGCTTGACGGTGGGGAAAGCGCTCTCAATCTGGTCGTGGACCCGCTGGGCGATGTCGTGGGCCTCCACCAGGGTAAGGCTGCCGTCAGCGGAGAACTCCACGTCTACATAGATTTTGGAGCCGAACTGCCGGGTTTTGAGCAGGTCCAGGGCGCGGACGCCGTTCTGTTTGAGAATCAACGCGGCCATCTCCCGCTCCAGCTTGGGAGAGGCAGCCTGGTCGGTGAGCTGCTCAATGGCCTGACGGAAGATATCCAGAGCGGCCTTGAGGATAAAGACGCAGATGACCAGGCTGGCAATGGGGTCCAGAACCGGGAAACCCAGCCGGGCGCCGGCAATGCCCACCAGGCTGCCGATGGAGGACAGGGCGTCCGAGCGGTGATGCCAGGCGTCAGCCATCAGGGCGGAGGAGCCGCACTTGTTGGCCGCCCAGCGGGTGTACCAGTACATGCCCTCCTTGACGATGATAGAGATAATGGCGGCCCACAGGGCGATCACCCCCGGCATGGCCAGCTCCTGGGCGGAGCGGATGCTCTCAATACCGGAGACGCCGATACCCGCGCCGGTGGCGGCCAGCACCACCGCCAGCAGAATAGCGGCCACGCACTCCAGCCGCTCATGGCCGTATTCGTGGTTGTCGTCGGCGGCCCTGCCGGAGAGCTTGAGACCGATCATGACAATGAGGGTGGAGAATACGTCCGAAGCCGAGTGGACGGCGTCGGAGACCATGGCTGCGGAATGGCCGAAGATGCCGGCAATCAGCTTGCCTACCGAGAGCAGCAGATTGACTGCGATGCTCTGCCGGGAGACCCGCATGGCCAGGGTGTATTCGGAGCCGGGTTGATTTTGCGTCATAGAGAAAACCTCCCAAAAGAATAAAAAGATCCGTGGAACACTTGCTGTCCCACGGATTTTCTCACATTTCCGCTGCCTTTCGGCCCGGCCTAACGCCTGATCAGTTCGCCAGTCCCACTGGGTGGTGAATTGGTTTCGGATACTATAACATGGCATGCAGGAGGAAGTCAAGGCAAACTGTCCCGCTTTTTCTGTCGAAGCAGCCTGTTTATTTGCGAAAGCGATGAATCATTGCGGCCTCGATCCGATCTCCGTATTTCAGCCCCAGATAGAACAGCAGGGCCAGTGCCAGAGCGGCAATGGGAATTGCCCAGGTGGGCATGGAAAAGGCGGTGCCGCCCAATGCGGAGGCTGCCAGCAGTCCCCAGGGCCGGGTGAGCAGAACAATCGCCACGAAGCGGCGAAAGGGGATGTCGGTCAGTCCTGCCAGGATGCAGATAATGTCGTCCGGGAAAAAGGGAAAGAGAAAGACCAGTACGAGAAACGGGTCCCGCTTGCGCTGGATGATCTGCAGATACCGGGCGGAGAGCTTGCGGGAGACGAAATTCTGAGCAAAATTCTGTCCCAGCAGCCGGGCCAGGGAAAAGGTGGTGCAGCTGCCCAGCACAACGGCGGCCACCGTGAGCAGAAAGCCCTGGGGGAAGCCGAAGAGCAGTCCGCCGGCAGCGGCTGTCACGTTGCTGGGGATGGGGGCGATAATGACCGACATGAGCTGCAGGCCGAAAAACACCAGCTCTCCCCAGGGGGTGAACTGGTTCACCCAGTCCCGGATGGCCTCTGCGGAATAGTTGGTGAGAATATCATTGGAGCGCAGATACAGGAGCAGCGCCGTAATCGCCGCCAGCACCGGCAGCAGGAGCAGCAGCTTTTTCGTTTTTGGCTTCACAGAGATCCCCCCTAATTACAAAGTATATCATAGCGGACAGGAATGAAGAAAGGGGAAACGGCAGGTTAATTTTTCCTTAAATCAACTCTCGCTGAAAAAGAATAAAACAGCCGGAAAGCGAAGAAAACCTCTTGCTTTTCGGCTGCTGATTGCTATAAAATGTCAGGATCGCTGATAGCTCAGCCGGCGGCTGGGCGTGTAGGCCGGGGAAGCGCCGTAGATGGCCCGGTGCATCGTCCACAACAGCAGGAAGGCGCAGACCACATCCAGCACCGAATGCTGCTTGAGAAACATGGTGGACAGGACGATAAGCACTGACAGTACTGTGCTGCCTCGGTAGAGCACCGGATGGCGCAGATCAAGCTGGCACTGGGTCAGAGCGGACTGAACTGCCATGGTGGCAAAGACGTGAATGCTGGGGCAGACGTTGGTACTGGTATCGATGGACCAGAGCTTTGCCACCAGCCAGGTAAAGATGTTTTTGTCCACATCGATGCGGGGCCGGAGATTGAGCCCGGTATAGAAAAAGGTGTAAAGAATCAGACACACCGTCATGCCGCCGAACAGGACGCCGACGAAACGGTAAAAGCGCTCCTTGGGCTGGGTGAAGAGCATATAGCAGATGCCAGCCGCGACATAGAAAAACCACAGCAAATAGGGGATGATAAAGTACTCACAGAAGGGGATCATATGGTCAATCTTCAGTTGAACGATGGTGCACTGTGAGGAATCCCGCTGCTCCAGCAGATAGAACCAGGGGAGATACAGAAAAAAATAGAGCAGTACCCAGCACTGGGGATATTTGGAGATCAGTCGTTTCATAGATAAACACCTCAGCTTCTGTTTCTGGACTGACTAAACGGCTTGCCCCGGGGCAAGAACAAAACAGGTGGCCACCTGTTTTGTTGGTGCTTGTGTTTTTCAGGAGGTGAGATATATCTCTCTCCCGGGAAGCAAGTGCATTATAGTACAGCCAAGCGGAGAAATCTATGAACAAAAGCTAAAGGTTTCTTAAATTATTGCTCAAATCCTTAAGAAGTTTTTTCTGCTTTAGAAGAAAAACTGGCGAAAGACGACAGAATTGTACCTGAACCTGATGTCCCCGCTCTTATACAGAGGATTCTGACATTAAGAATGCAACAAAAGCAGAACCGAATCAGAAAACAACAGGCTGCTGTGACCCGGTTTGGCAATGCTATTTTGAGACATGGTGTTTAATCGCCTGAAAGGACTTGTCGCTGATGACATGCTCAATGCGGCAGGCGTCCTCGGCGGCGGTCTCCTCATCCACCCCCAGCCGCATGAGCAGATCAGTCAACACGGTGTGGCGCTCGTATATTTTTTGGGCAATTTCCCGTCCGGCGTCGGTCAACGTCAGACAACTGTCTTCGTCCATCACCACATAGCCGCCGCTTTTCAGCAGGCCCACTGCCCGGCTGACACTGGGCCTGGAATAGCCCATGTACTCTCCCACGTCAACAGAACGGACATGGCTGCTGTTCGTTGACAGGATATAGATGGTTTCCAGATACATTTCGCCGGATTCCTGCAGGTGCATGTTTATCCCCTCTTATCTGAGATCAGGTGTGTAAATTATCTGAGATCAGGTGTGTAAAAGTTGATAATAAGTAGAATAGCACAAAAGAGATGGCCCTGCAAGGCACATCATGTATGGTGCGCGGCAGTTTTGTCCGCCTCTTTTGCGCTGCGGCAAAAAAATGGAAAATGGGACTTGACAAATCAGCCCGGGAGAGATATGATGCAAAAGGATTAGCTGAGGCTAACATTTTTTGTTCCCAGTTGTTAGCGGGAGCTAATAAAATGACAAGACAGAGAGGGTGCTGAGATGATGCCGCTTACATTTGCAGACGTGGGTGCTGAAAACGTGATCAGGAAGATCGGCGGGAAGCCGGAGGTCCGGAAACATTTGGAGAATCTGGGCTTTGTGGTAGGCGCGGATGTGTCTGTCATCAACACAATCGGAGGCAATGTCATTGTCAAGGTGAAAGAGGCACGGGTAGCGATCAGCAAAGAAATGGCTCAGAAAATCATGATCTGATTTTCTGCCAGACCGATTTTGAATTATCTTAAGGAGGAGAGAGCGATGAAGACACTTCGGCAGGCAAAAATTGGCGATACCGTCAAGGTAGTGAAGCTCCACGGCGAGGGCGCTGTGAGGCGGCGCATTATGGACATGGGCATCACCAGGGGCGTGGAGGTCTATATCCGCAAAGTGGCTCCGCTGGGGGATCCGGTAGAGATCACCGTACGGGGCTATGAGCTGTCCATCCGCAAGGCGGACGCTGACATGATCGAGGTCGAATAAGCGGACTGTCAGACTGGGCGGAAGCCCATATTTATTTCGTCAGTTGTTAGCGTACGCTAGCAGCGAGAGAGGAGATCATTATGGAATTTAGAATTGCCCTGGCGGGCAACCCCAACTGCGGCAAGACGACGCTGTTCAACGCCCTGACCGGCGCCAACCAGTATGTGGGCAACTGGCCCGGCGTGACGGTGGAGAAGAAGGAGGGCAAGCTGAAAAAGCACAGCGACGTCACCATCACCGACCTGCCCGGCATCTACTCCCTGTCCCCCTACACCCTGGAAGAGGTTGTGGCCCGGAACTACCTGATCGGCGAGCGCCCTGACGCGATTCTGAACATCGTGGACGGCACCAACCTGGAGCGCAACCTGTACTTAACCACCCAACTGACCGAGCTGGGCATCCCTGTAGTGGTGGCCATCAACATGATGGACGTGGTCCGCAAGAACGGCGACAAGATTGACACCCAGGAGCTGGCCAGGGCTCTGGGCTGCAAGGTCATCGAGATCTCCGCCCTGAAGGGGGACGGTGTTCTGGTGGCGGCTGAGGCGGCCATTGACGCCGCTCAGAACGGAAAGACGGTTCCCATGCACACCTTCTCCGGCGCGGTGGAGCACGCCATCGCCCACATCGAGGAGGCGGCCGTCCACACCCTGCCAGAGGAGCAGCAGCGCTGGTACGCCATCAAGATCTTTGAGCGGGACGACAAGGTGCTGG
>JBJDXT010000084.1:0-7133 GCA_051866795.1 Candidatus Onthomonas sp.
ACTCTGCGAGGCTCTTGCATCCTAAAAGCTGGTTTTGGACTTTTTTGACAGTCTGCTGCGTATAAAACACACGTTCCATTTGCTGGGACTATGATAGCACATGAAACGCTTGTTCGTCAATCGTTTGTTCGATAAAATTTTTCGGCCGGGAGGGGAGCGCCATGCTGACTGTCACCCTGATCTGTGTGGGAAAGCTGAAGGAGAAGTTCTATCTGGCGGCGTCGGCGGAGTATGAGAAGCGGCTATCCGCCTTCTGTAAGTTGAACCTGATCGAGCTTCCCGAAACCCGGTTGCCGGAGCGGCCCTCCCAGACCCAGATCGACCAGGCCCTGGAGCGGGAGGCGGGGATGATCCTGGATAAGGTGCCCAAGGGCTCCGCTCTGATTCCCCTGTGCGTGGAGGGAGAGCAGCTGACCAGCCCCCAGCTGGCTGCCCGGATGGAGCGCTGGGCGGTTCAGGGCCAGAGCGCCCTGACCTTTGTCATCGGCGGCTCCTTTGGCCTGCACCCCAGGGTGAAGGAGCAGGGGGTGTTCCGCCTGTCCATGTCTCCCATGACCTTTCCCCATCATCTGGCCCGGATTATGGTGCTGGAGCAGATTTACCGGGGATTTCAGATCAACGCGGGGACCAGATACCACAAATAAAATTTGCTGCCGCCGGAGGGTCACGCCCTGTCCGGCGGTTTTTCATTCTTTTTCAAAACGAAACAAGACTTTTGGCAATCTGTACTAGACAAATGAAGGTAGACACTGGTATAATAGCATTATCATCCAAATCCTGTGGAGGTGCATTTCACAATGTCTTATAAAGAAACCTATGAAAAATGGCTCAACAGCCCCGCTCTGTCCGCGGAGGAGAAGGCGGAGCTGCAGGCGATCAGCGGCGACGAGAAGGAAATCGAAAGCCGCTTCTTCGGTCCGCTGGAATTCGGCACCGCCGGACTCCGGGGCACCATGTGCGTGGGCCTGCATCACATGAACCGCCATGTGGTGGGTCACGCCACCCAGGCCTTTGCCGAGGTCATCAAGGCCGAGGGCCCTGAGGCTATGGAGCGGGGTGTGGCCGTCGCCTGCGACTGCCGTAACCACTCTCAGGAGTTCGCCGAGCAGGCCGCCAGCGTCATGGCCGCCAACGGCATCAAGGTCAAGCTGTACGAGTCTCTCCGCCCCACCCCCGAGCTGTCCTTTGCCGTCCGTCAGTACAACTGCATCGCCGGCATCAACGTCACCGCCTCCCACAACCCCAAGGAGTACAACGGCTACAAGGTCTACTGGTCTGACGGCGCCCAGCTGCCTCCCGTCCACGCCGACACCGTGGCTGCCAAGATGAAGGAGCTGGACATCTTCGACGATGTCAAGACCATGGATCTGGAAGAGGCCAAGGCCAAGGGCCTGGTCACCATTCTGGGCAGCGAGACCGACGAGCTGTTCCTGGGCAATGTGCTGGAGCAGGTCATCGACCGGGATGCAGTCGCCAAGGTGGCCGACAGCTTCTCCATCGTCTACACCCCCTTCCACGGCACCGGCTACAAGCTGATCCCCGAGGCCCTGAAGCGGATGGGCATGAAGAACGTCATCTGCGTTCCCGAGCAGATGGTCATTGACGGCAACTTCCCCACCGTCAAGTCCCCCAACCCGGAGAATCCCGAGGGCTTCTATCTGGCAGTCGACCTGGCCAAGGCCAACAACTGCGACCTGATCGTGGGCTCCGACCCCGATGCCGACCGCGTGGGCATTATGGTCCGCAACGCCCAGGGCGAGTATGAGGTGTTCACCGGCAACCAGACCGGCGTTATCCTGCTGGACTACCTGATCGGCGCCCGTAAGCGCACCGGTCTGATGCCCGAGAACCCCTACGCCCTGACTACCATCGTCTCCACCCCCATGGCCGGCAAGGTGGCCGAGGTCAACGGCCTGGGCTTTGCCAAGACCTTCACCGGCTTCAAGTTCCTGGCGGAGAAGAAGGACAAGCTGGAGAAGTCCGGCGAGGGCAACGTGATCTTCTCCTTCGAGGAGTCCTACGGCTACATGCTGGGTAACTATGTCCGGGATAAGGACGCCGTCACTGCCGTGGTCTCCATCGTGGAGATGGCCGCCTACTATGCCTCCCAGGGCAAGACCCTGTTCAACGCCCTCCAGGAGTGCTATCAGAAGTACGGTTTCTACCGTGAAAAGACCCTCAACCTGGTGATGCCCGGTCTGGACGGAATGACCAAGATGGCGGAGATCATGAAGAAGCTCCACGCTGAGCCCAAGACCGAGGTGGCCGGCACTCCCGTGCTGGTGGCCAAGGACTATCAGACCGGCACCGCCACCGAGTTGGCCACCGGCGCCGTCTCCGAGATGGAGCTGAAGAACTCCAACGTGGTGGAGTATGATCTGAACGATGGCACCACCTTTATTATCCGCCCCTCCGGCACCGAGCCCAAGATCAAGGTCTATATCCTCTGCAACGACCCCGACGAGGCCGCCTGCGCCGCCAAGGTGGAGAAGTACGCCGCTTACGCTCCCTCCATCAAGGACCTGGCGTAAGATCAAAACAGAAGAGGTAAAGCATTGTCCCGGACTGCATTCGCGGTCCGGGACATTTTTACGGTTTTCCGATGTGCGGAAATAGTTACAGGCGATTCGTAGGGGCGCACATTGTGCGCCCGCCAGATTACAGCAAATTTCCGTTTGGCCTGTGACGATAAAACAGCGCAGAATAAATCTTACCTCCTGCCCCGCAGCGCTTTTCTCCATTGCTGGTTGGCCCACAGCCCCAGCCGGAGCATCTGATAGCCAAGAGGCCGGTAGACCTGGATGTACTCGCCGCAGAAGGCGGTGAAGTCCCCGCCGAAGCCCTTTTTGAACCGGTACAGGCCGTAGAGGGGATTCTCCGGACTGGTGTCCCCGGAGACGCCACGGAAGTCATAGATCCGGCAACCGCCGGAAATTGCCCAGCGAATCATCTCCCACTGGAGCAAATAGTTGGGCATGGCATCCCGATGCTGGTTAGAGGAGGCTCCATAGAGATACCAGGTCTTGTCCCCGTACTGAACGGCAATGGTACCTGCGATCGACTCGCTGTCGAGACGAGCCAGATAGAGCCGGGCGCAGGGCCCCAGAGCCTCCAGCAGCATGCAGAAATAGGACTCACTCCGGACGAGAAAATGATCCCGCCTGCCCGTCTCCTCCATGAGGGCGGCGAACTGGCTCAGGGCCTCTTCCGGAACGTCCTCGTCTCCCGCCCAGCAGGAGATCTCTACTCCACGGCGGCGGGCCAACCGTATTTGATATCGGGTCTTGGAGGCAAAGCCGGAAAAGATCTCCTCCTCCGACTTCCCGGCGATGTCCAGCCGAAAGACAAACCGGGGCTGGGTTCCGTCGAAGCCGGAGACCTGCCGGAGCTGAAAGCCCAGAGCGTCCATATTCGTCCAGAAGGCGTGGTCAGATTCCAGAATGTCCGCATCCAGCAGCAGGGCGCAGCCTCCGACTGCTTTGGCAGCCTCCCGGGCACCCTGGAAGAGCTGCTCCAGGGTGTCCCGGTCCCTGGGATCGCACACCGGCCCCCGGGGCGCGTAGAGCAGAGAGATTCCAACCGGCAGCCTCCGGATAAGCAGGGAGAGGGCGCCGGTGATCTGCCCCTCCCGCCGGACGAGAACACCCCGCCAACCCCACTGGGTTTTGACCTTGCGCCAGACAGGGGACTGGAGAAAATGGCCCTTGGGGTGGGTGCGGACAAAGCACTCCAGTTCATCCATTTTGCCGGGCTGGCTTTCTGTGATCAATTCGTACATGATTTCTCTTGCTTCCTTTATCAGAGTCGGCGGGGGAAAGCCCCCGCCCTACGATAACTGTTTTACAAGCAGCTAACAGTTTCAGACATATTTCCGATGAGGCGGCGGCAGCATCATATCCACATTGGCGGAGACGTACTCCCCACAGGAGAGGCCGCTGTCCCCAATTTCCACCACAGTGAACTGGGTGCCGATCCGGCCCACCACCGGCAGGGCCTTGCCCCGATACCAGACCACCGGCTGCCGCCGGAAGGTGCGCAGCAGATGCCACTGCTGGCGGATCAGATCCCGCAGACGGAAGGATTGGGGCTGCTTGACCAGGCCGAAGCCGGACTGATGCCCCAGAGAGACGATGGCCACCCGGGTGTCCTGACGCAGGCGGCAGAGGGCGGCGTAGCCGGTGGTATCCCCCCGATGGAGGGTTTTGCAGTCCACCACCATGGCCCGGCACAGCCCCACCGGGCGCAGGGAGACCGGCACAGGAAGGGGCAGCCGCCCCACCAGAGCGGAGCCGATGCGCACCGCGTCCAGCCGTGTCTCCGGAAAGCGAAGGGCGGCGCAGGAGTTGGCCATGTGCCGGATGCCTACGGGGAAGCCCGATTGGGCCAGGGCGTCGGTGAGGGAGCGAAACCGCTCCAGCTGCCGGCGGACCTCCCGGCCGCTTTTCTGAAAGGCGGCGGAAAAGTGGGAGAAGATCCCCTCAAACCGCAGGCCCTCCGTCCGGTAGATCTGCCGGAAGCCCTCCAGCTCGGTCCAGCGCAGGCCGAACCGGCCCATGCCGGTGTCCGCCGCCACATGGACCCGGACGGTCCGGCCGTTTCCCGCCCGGGCATAGCGCCGGGCGCACTCCGGGTCGGTGACGGTGAGAATGATCCCCGCCTCCAGCAGGGCGGAGAGCAGAGGAGGGCTGACCACCGGGGTGAGGAGCAGAATGTCCTCCCGGACAAAGCCTGCCTCCCGCAGGGCCAGGGCCTCCTCTGGCTCGGAGACGGCGAAGGTGGTGACTCCGGCAGAGCGCCAGGCGGCGGCCGCCTCGGCGGTGGAGACTCCGTAGCCGTCGCACTTGACCACGCCGATTACCGGACAGCCCACATATTCCGCCACTGTTCTGGCGTTGTACTGGAGATCCCCACGGGAGATCTCCAGATAGCTCTGGCTCCATTCCTGCTCCATAACAAAAGCCTCCTCCTTGCTGACAGGGCAATTGTAACGGAGGCAGGCATCCCCAAAGCCGCAAAGCGGCATCAAACCGGCATCAGTTCGGGATGGAAAGGACTGTCTGAACCGCGGAGCAGCGGGGCAGAATAGAAAATACCCCGCACCAGCCGGGTGCGGGGTACAGAATGATGTGATTTACCTGTGGCTGTAGGGCGGGGGCTTGCCCCCGTCGGGAAATCAGCGTGCAAATCAGCCGTTTTTGGCCTCAAACTCCTTCATGAAGTCCACCAGGGCCTGAACGCCCTCCATGGGCATGGCGTTGTAGATGCTGGCCCGCATGCCGCCCACGGTGCGGTGGCCCTTCAGGTTGGCAAAGCCGGCGGCGGTGGCAGCTTTGACAAAGGCGGCGTCCTTGTCGGGATCGCCGGTGACAAAGGGCACGTTCATCAGAGAGCGGTCCTGGGGCACCACGGTGCCGTGGAACAGCCTGGACTCGTCCAGATAGTCGTAGAGCAGCTTGGCCTTGGCCTCGTTCCGGGCCTTCATGGCCTCCAGGCCGCCCTGGCGCTTGAGCCACTGGAACACCTTGCCGCAGATGTAGATGCCGTAACAGGGAGGGGTGTTGTACATGGAACCGTTGTTGGCGTGGGTCTTGAACTGCAGCATGGTGGGGGTGCCGGGGAGCACGTCGTCGGTGATCAGATCCTCCCGGATGATGGAGATGACCACGCCGGCAGGACCCACATTCTTCTGAGCACCGCCGTAGACGATGCCGTACTTGCTCACGTCCATGGGCTCGGACAGGAAGCAGGAGGAGACGTCCGCCACCAGCGTCTTGCCCTTGGTGTTGGGCAGCTGCTTGAACTTGGTGCCATAGATGGTGTTGTTCTCGCAGATGTAGACATAGTCGGCATTGTCCGAGATGAGCAGGTCGGAGCAGTCGGGGATGTAGGAGAAGGTCTTGTCTTCAGAGGTGGCGATCTTATTGGCGGTGCCGTACTTCTTGGCCTCCTGCCAGGCCTTCTTGGCCCACTGGCCGGTGACAATATAGTCCGCCACCCCGTTTTTCATCAGGTTCATGGGGATCATGGCAAACTGCTGGCTGGCACCGCCCTGGAGAAAGAGCACCTTGTAGTTATCGGGAATCTGAAGCAGGTCTCTCAGGTCCTGCTCCGCCTGGTCAATGATCTGCTGAAAGACCTTGGAGCGGTGACTCATCTCCATGACAGACATTCCGCTGCCCTGATAATCCAGCATCTCCCGGCTGGCTTCTTCCAGCACCTCTACCGGCAAAACTGCGGGGCCGGCAGAGAAGTTCCAAATACGGCTCATAGCAATACCTCCAATGAATCACTGCTGCCGCCCGCAGTTTGAGCATGGGCGCTCCCAACAAACGGGAAAACGTCGCGGCGGACAGGCGCATCTGTCCCCTATCATATCACAAAAAAAGGAAATGGCAAGAAAAGGCCGGGTGCTTTTCCCGGAAAAGAATAAAAATTCTCCCTTTTCCACGAGAATTCTGCCGGGAATGACGAAATTTTCAGGAAGGAGAGAGAATGTGTAGATATTTGCAACGGAATGTGATATGATACTTGTGTTTGAACACTGATAACGGGAGCGATCCTATGAGCAAGAAGAAAATTGGAATTATCGCAGGCGTTCTTGCGGCTGTTGTTTTGGTCCTGGTAGGCGTCAATTTCTATGCCAAAGGAGATCACAGCGGCCCCAGCGTCACGTTGGCCGCCGATTTTGAGATCGGTTACGGAGAGCGGATCGGCCTGTTTGACCTGGTGACGGCGGTTTCTGACGAGAGTGAATATACCATTTCCATTACTGCCGGCGGCAACGTGGCTGCCGACGGCCGCTCCACTGTCTTTGACCGGGCGGGGGACGCCCAGGTGGAGATCACTGCGGTAGATGAGCTGGGACATACCACAGTCAAGACAGCAGCGGTCAAAATCACCGATACAAAGCCGCCCATGCTTCGGGTGAAGGACATGGAAATCTCTCTGGGTGACCCGGTGGACTACCACACCGGCATCACCGCGGAGGACGAGATGGACGGCAATCTGACCAGTCAGATTCAGGTAGACCTCAGCCAGGTGGATGAGACCAAAGCTGGCATTTATCCGGTTACCTATTCTGTCTCGGACAGCTCCGGCAACCAGGCGGTGGTTCGCTCTGCCCTCATTATCCA
>JBJDXT010000085.1:0-7133 GCA_051866795.1 Candidatus Onthomonas sp.
AAGCCCTACCAGCAGCGCCCGGCTACGGATGCCGGAAATGGCATAGCAACCTCCGACCAGACAGCCCAGGAAGGAGCCTAGGACCCCGGCCCGGGCAGCCCAGTCCTCTCCCAGGCTGCCCCGGGAGATCAACCAGGCAGTCACCGCCAGAATCAGAAGCCCCAGTCCCAGAGCCACCGCCCCTCCGGCGGCCAGCGATGTGACGACAGAGAGAAGCTCTCCCTCCCTTTTCTTTTCCTGCTGCATAAAAAACACCCTCCCGTCTCCTTTTTGCAAGGATATGACGGGAGGGGTGGTTTATGCAAGGAAAGATTACTTCTTCTTTTTCGCGTCAGCGTTCTTCTGGCTCTCGGAGGCCTTCTCATCCTCAGCCACCTGAACGCCCTTGCTGGAGATGGCCCACTTCATCAGCTCGATGCGGACCCGGTCGGCGCCGGTCTCCAGCACCACACTGTTGGTCTTGACAGCGCAGACGGTGCCCACAATGCCGCCGATGGTGGTGATCTCATCACCCACGGTCAGGCTGTTGCGCATCTCCGTGGCTTCCTTCTTCCGCTTGTTCTCCGGGCGAATGAGCATAAAGTAGAAGATCGCAATCATGATCACGATCATAATAATGCTAGAAGTCAAACCTTCCATGTTTTTTATACCTCCAAAGTGTTCCGGGTTTTCCCCGACATAGTGCGTTTATTGTAGCAGAAATCCCCTGTCAAATCAAGACTTATCCCAAATTTTTCGGGTTTTACAGCCGTCTCGACAGTTTTTCAGAGTAGGCGGCCCGGAAGGCGTCAAAACGGTCCTCCTCCAGGGCGGTGCGGATAGCCTCCATCAGGTGGTTATAGAACCAGAGGTTATGCGTCACCGCCAAGCGCATGGCCAGCATCTCCTCCGCCTTGAACAGGTGGCGGAGATAGGCCCGGGAGTGGTTCCGGCAGGCAGGGCACTGACAGCCCTCCTCAATGGGCCGGTCGTCCAATTTGTACTTCTCATTTTTGATGTTAATGGTGCCCTCCCAAGTGTAGAGCTTGCCGTGGCGTGCGTTGCGGGCGGGCATGACGCAATCGAAGAAGTCCACGCCCCGGGCCACTGCCTCGATGATATTGGAAGGAGTGCCCACTCCCATGAGATACCGGGGCTTGTCCTGAGGCAGGTAAGGCTCCACGGCGTCGATGATGTCGTACATAGTCTGGGTGCTCTCCCCCACCGCAAGGCCGCCGATGGCCACGCCCTCGTAGCCGTCGATCTTTGCGATCTCCTGGGCGTGCCAGATCCGCAGGTCAGGGTAGGTGCCTCCCTGGTTGATGGCAAAGAGCATCTGGCCGGGGTTGACGCAGTCCGGGGCCGCCATCAGTTCCTTCCGCTTGGCAATGCACCGCTCCAGCCAGCGCTGGGTGCGCTGAACCGACTGCTCCACATAGTCGTGGGTGGAGGGATTTTCCACGCACTCGTCAAAGGCCATGGCGATGTCGCTGCCCAGATTGGCCTGGATGGTCATAGACTCCTCCGGGCCCATAAAGATATGCCGGCCATCCACATGGCTGTGGAAGGTGACCCCCTCCTCTTTGATGTCCTTGCGGCTCGCCAGAGAGAATACCTGAAAGCCGCCGCTGTCGGTGAGAATGGGGCCGTCCCAGTTCATAAATTGGTGGAGGCCCCCCATGGCCTTTACCACGTCGTCTCCGGGCCGGACGTGGAGATGGTAGGTATTGGACAGCTCAATCTGGCAGCCCAACTCCTTGAGATCCTCCGCCGCCAGAGCACCCTTGATGGCCCCCTGGGTGCCCACGTTCATAAAGACAGGGGTCTGTACGGTTCCGTGGGGACAGGTGAAGATACCCCGGCGGGCTCTTCCGTTGGTTTTGACTACTTGAAACATGGTCATAATCCTTTATAAAACAGATTCAGCTCCGATTTGCGCTCGGTCGCCAGTTCCTTTTTCGGGATGCCCTGAATCGCACCCTCCAGGGCGGTCACCTTGTGCAGGCAAATCTCTTCTCTGCCATGCCGGGCTGCCAGGTGCAGTACCGCCTGCTCACAGCCCAAAGCCCGGAGGGTCTCCCCGTCCGGAATACCCGCCTCCCGGAGGAGCTGGGCCAGCTTGGGGCCGATGTTGGGAAGTGTTGTCAGTTCTGTCATGGCAGTTCCCTCCTGATTTTCTCCATCACAAAGTTGGTGAGCAGCACGCCCCGGCGCTCTACCTGCTGCTCCTGCAGTACCCGGTAGCCCCGCCGCTGAAAAAAGGGCCGGGCAGTGATGGACGCATGGGTGATTGTGTGCGGGCAATCGCCGCGGCTCTCCAGACAGTCGCAGAGGTCGCTGCCGATTCCCCTTCCCTGCCAGTTCCTGTGGACATAGAGCCGGTCCAGATAGCCGGTATCGTCCACATCTCCAAAACCCACAACCGTCTCTCCCGATACCGCCACCAGGGTGAAGTGGGCCAGAAATGCCCGGTTCCAGCGTGCCAGCTCCGGCCTGCCGTCCGCCCATGCGTCCAATTGCGCAGGGGTATAGTCCCGGGCATTCACAGTGTGCACCGTATCATAGAAAAGAGCAGCGATCTGGGGCAGATCCTCCGGCCGATAGGGCCGCAAAACAAAGCTGCGCTCTGCCATAAGACCGCCTCAGGAGATCAACATGGCGTCTCCGAAGGAGAAGAAGCGGTACCGCTCCCGCACTGCTTCCTCATAGGCGGCCAGGACGTGCTCCTTCCCCGCCAGAGCGGAGACCAGCATAATCAGGGTGGATTCCGGCAGGTGGAAGTTGGTCACAAGGCCGTCCAGCACCTTGAATTTGTAGCCGGGATAGATGAAAATTTTCGTCCAGCCCCCGTCCGCCCGGACGGTGCCGTCCTCATTGGCGTAGCTCTCCACCGTCCGGCAGGAGGTGGTGCCCACGCAGATCACCCGTCCCCCGTTTTGCTTGGTGTCGTTGATAATCCGGGCTGTCTCCGGTGGGATGACGCAGTATTCCGAGTGCATGTCGTGGTGCTCCACGTCGTCCACCTTCACCGGCCGGAAAGTGCCGAGGCCCACATGGAGGGTGACATAGGCCAGCCTGACCCCCATCTCCTCAATCTGCTTGAGCAGCTCCGGGGTGAAGTGGAGTCCCGCCGTGGGCGCCGCCGCAGAGCCCACCACTCTGGAATAGACCGTCTGGTACCGCTCCTGATCCTGAAGCTCCTCTTTGATATAGGGAGGCAGGGGCATCCGGCCCAGCTCCTCCAGAATCTCCAGGAAGATGCCCTCGTAGTCAAACCGGACCAGCCGGTTGCCGTCCTCCAGCACCTCGGCGATCTCCGCCGTGAGCTTTCCGTCGCCAAAGATAATTTTCGCCCCGGGACGGAGCTTTTTCCCCGGGCGCACCAGACACTCCCAGATCTTGTTCCCCCGGTCGATGAGTAGCAGCACCTCGCACACGCCGCCGGTCTCCCTGTGGCCGATCAGCCGGGCAGGCAGTACCCGGGAGTCATTCATCACAAGGCAGTCCCCGGGCCGGAGGAAGGAGGGCAGGTCGTAGAAATGATGGTGGCCGGTCTCGCCGGTCACCTTGTCCAGGGTCATCAGCCGGGAGCCGTCCCGCCGCTCCAGAGGGGTCTGGGCGATCAGCTCAGGGGGCAGCTCATAGTAAAAGTCACTGGTCTTCATCGGTAATTCCCCGTTCTATCGTAAAATAATCAGAAAATACTGCAAAATCTGCTGTCAGATTGGCAGGTTTTGCAGGAAATGCGCCTTGACTATGCAAAAGAAGCGTGCTATCATTAGCCCAGAAATGCAGAATAGAGGCGCGGTTTATATGAGTACCGCTGCGGAGAGCGCCGCCGCTCGATGATGCAGCCGGAAAAGGATACGCCGCCGAAGGGGCCTGACGGCGGGAGTTTGGGCTGCCTGGGCAGCAGGTCAACAGCCTGCTGACTGTCATCAGACCACTCTGGTGGAGCGCTTCTGGTGTTGAGCTGATCTGCTGTGTATAATGGCGGCGCTGTGCGCTTAGCACATTATAGTACAGGATCAGCCGGTTTTCAACGGCTGATTTCTTTTTTTGCCCCCGGGAGGCGGGGAAACAAGCGGATACCGTCCGCATAAACTGGGCTGAGCCCGGATTTAGGAGGAGTTCACGATGGAAAAGTTTAAGGTTGGCATTGTCGGCTGCACCGGTATGGTGGGCCAGCGCTTTATCACTCTGCTGGAGAATCATCCCTGGTTCCAGATCACCGCTCTGGCCGCCAGCGCCCGTAGCGCCGGCAAGACCTATGAGGAAGTGGCCGGCAATCGCTGGCTGATGAAAACCCCTATGCCGGAGAGCGTGAAGAAGATGGTGATTCTGGATGCCGAGGCCGACATTGACACCTTCTGCGACCAGGTGGACTTCACCTTCTGCGCCGTGAATATGAAGAAAGACCAGATCAAGGCGCTGGAGGAGGCCTATGCCAAGCACGAGTGCCCGGTAGTCTCCAACAACTCCGCCCACCGGCATACCCCTGACGTGCCTATGGTGGTGCCCGAGATCAATCCCCAGCATATCCGGATCATCGACAGCCAGCGCAAGCGGCTGGGCACTCAGCGGGGCTTTATCGCCGTCAAGTCCAACTGCTCCCTCCAGAGCTACGTCCCCGCCCTGCATCCCCTGCGGGAGAAGTACGGCCTGGATAAGGCCCTGGTCTGCACCTATCAGGCCATCTCCGGCGCCGGTAAAAACTTTACCACTTGGCCCGAGATGGTGGATAACGTCATCCCCTACATCGGCGGCGAGGAAGAGAAGAGCGAGCAGGAGCCCATGAAGCTGTGGGGCGAAATGGTGGACGGCCAGATTGTGGACGCTGTCTCTCCCTCCATCACCAGCCAGTGCATCCGTGTCCCCGTCACCGACGGACATATGGCGGCTGTGTTCTTCTCCTTCCCCGAAGGCGTCAAGCCCTCCGTGGAGGAGATCAAGGAGTGCTGGGCCTCCTACAAGGGCCGCGCCCAGGAGCTGGAGCTCCCCTCCGCTCCCAAGCAGTTCCTCCACTACTTTGAGGATCCCAACTATCCTCAGACCAGGCTGCAGCGGGACCTGGAGGGCGGCATGGCTATCTCCCTGGGCCGTCTGCGTCCCGACACCCAGTATGACTACAAGTTCGTGGGCCTGAGCCATAATACCCTCCGGGGCGCCGCCGGCGGCGGCGTGCTGCTGGCAGAGCTGCTGTGCGCCGAGGGTTATATCACCCGGAAGTAATTATTCCCCTGTCTCTCTGATGCGAAGAAAGGAGTTTCTCTCATGAAGCAGCCTGTTTTTACCGGCTCCTGTGTCGCCATTGTCACCCCCTTCAAGGCGGACGGCGTGGACTATGAGAAGCTGGGCCAGCTGATCGAGTTCCAGATCGCCAACGGCACCGACGCCATCTGCATCTGCGGCACCACCGGTGAGTCCTCCACCCAGACCATGCAGGAGCATATGGTCACCGTTGAGTACGCCATCAACAAGGTGGCCGGCCGCTGCAAGGTGATTGCCGGCGCCGGTAGCAACGACACTGCCGCCGCTCTGGAGCTGGCTCAGCACGCAGAGCACGCCGGAGCCGACGGCCTGCTGATGGTCACCCCCTATTACAACAAGGCCACTCAGAAGGGCCTGATTCAGCATTACACCTATTTGGCGGACCGGGTTCACACCCCCATCATTCTCTATCATGTGCCAAGCCGCACTGGCACCAGCTTCAAGGCCTCCACTTATTATGAGCTGTCCAAGCACCCCATGATCAACGGCATCAAGGAGGCCAGCGGCAACTTCACTCTGGTCTCCCAGACGGTGGCTCTGTGCGGGGATGAGATGAACATCTGGTCCGGCAACGACGACCAGGTGGTGCCCCTGATGGCCATGGGCGGCAAGGGCGTCA
This sequence comes from Candidatus Onthomonas sp., assembly GCA_051866795.1. GTDB lineage: Bacteria > Bacillota > Clostridia > Oscillospirales > Oscillospiraceae > Onthomonas. Next base: position 5,870 of record JBJDXT010000085.1, read on the forward strand.
TCTCGGTGCTGGCCAACATCCAGCCCCAGGTGGTACACAACCTGACCCAGCTCTGCCTGGAGGGAAAATTTGCTGAGGCTGCCAAGCTCCAGGCCAAGTATCAGAAGCTGAACGACGCCCTGTTCATCGAGGTCAATCCCATCCCGGTCAAGACCGCTATGAACCTGATGGGTATGGACGCCGGCCTGCTGCGGATGCCCATGTGCGACATGGAGGCGGGCAATCTGGCCACCCTCAAGAAGGTGCTGGGCGAGTACGGCCTGCTATAAGGAAGGAATTCAGATACCATGCTAAAGATGATTATCTCCGGCTGCAACGGCAAGATGGGCCAGGTGGTGGAATCCATCTGCAAGGCCGACAGCCAGGTGCAGGTGGTGGCCGGTTTCGACGTAAATCAGGCTCCCCGGGAGTACCCCATCTACGTCTCCCCCGCCAACTTCACCGGTGAGGCGGACGCCATTATCGACTTCTCCAGCCCAAAGGCGCTGGACGGCCTGCTGGCCTTTGCCACTGAGCGGAAGGTACCCGTGGTGCTGGCCACCACAGGCTACACGGAAGCGCAGCTGGCTAAGATTGACGAGGCTTCCAAGGTGGTCCCCATTTTCCGCTCCGCCAATATGAGCCTTGGCATCAATGTGGTGTTGGATCTGGTGAAGCGGGCGGCCGCCATCCTGGGAGAGTCCTGCGACATTGAGATCGTGGAGCGCCACCACAACCGGAAGGTAGACGCTCCCAGCGGCACCGCCCTCATGCTGGCGGACGCCGCCAGAGAGGGGCTGGACTACGATGTGGAGTACAATTACGGCCGTCACGAGCGGCGGATGGCCCGGCCGAAGAACGAGATCGGCATCAGCGCCGTCCGTGGCGGCACCATCGTGGGCGTCCACGAGGTGATCTTCGCCGGCCGGGATGAGGTCATTGAGATCCGCCATGAGGCCCAGAGCCGGGAGATCTTCGCCTCCGGCGCCGTCAAGGCCGCAAAGTTCCTCGCCACCGTCACCCAGCCGGGCCTGTACAATATGCAACAGCTGGTAGCCGCACAAAACGAAGGAGGTTCCTTATGAGCCAGGGAATTACCAAGATCGCCTACGCCTCTGACATCACGCTGATCACTCTCTCCTCCCTGCCCTGCGACAGCCGGGTGGTGGCGGCGGTGCTAACCGCCCTCTCGGACAGCGGCATCAACGTGGATATGATCTCCCAGACCGCCCCTCAGGGAGGCAGCATCCGGCTGACCTTCACCATCTCGGACGCGGCCCTGGCC
>JBJDXT010000086.1:0-7116 GCA_051866795.1 Candidatus Onthomonas sp.
CACCCTGCTGGCCCAGGTGGACTCCTCCGTGGGCGGCAAGGTGGCCATCGACCTGGAGGCGGGAAAAAACCTGGTGGGGGCCTTCTGGCAGCCCAGACTGGTGCTGATGGACCCGGACACCCTGAACACCCTCCCGGATCAGACCTTCTCCGACGGCATGGCGGAGGTGATCAAATACGGCTGCATCTGGGACGGGGACTTCTTCCGGCTGCTGGCGGAGTGCGGCGGCCGGGCCGGGGTGATGGAGCGGATTGAAGAGGTGCTCTGCACCTGCTGCGCCATCAAGGCCCAGGTGGTGCTGGAGGACGAGCGGGACACCGGACTGCGGATGATCCTCAACTTCGGCCACACCCTGGGCCACGCCTATGAGAAGGCCTATCACTACGAGACCTATACCCACGGTCAGGCGGTCTCCGCCGGCATGTGTCTGGCGGCCCGGCTGGGAGAGACGCTGGGGGTCACCGAGGCGGGAACTGAGGCTCAGATTCGTGCCTTGACCGCCGCCTATGGCCTTCCCACCGACATCGCCTGTACTTTAGAGGATTACCGGTCCGCCATCGGTCTGGACAAGAAGGGCAGCGGGGACAGCATCACTGTCATCCTGCTGGAAAAGCTGGGCAGCACAAAGCCCACCAAGATGCAGAAAAAGGAGCTGCTGGCGCTGCTATGAGCACTGTGACTGTTGCGCCGGGGCATCTGCTGGCGGGGGCGGTGCCCCCTCCCGCCTCCAAGAGCCAGAGCCACCGGCTGATCATCGCCGCCGCCCTGGCCCAGGGGGAGAGCCGGCTGGAAAACCTGTCCATGAGCCAGGACATCGAGGCCACTCTGAGCTGTATGAAGGCGCTGGGGGCCGGAGCAGAGGGGGGCCGCATCTGGGGCGCGCCTTTGGGACACGGCTTCCCGGCGGAGCTGCCCTGGCTGGACTGCTGCGAGTCCGGCTCCACCCTGCGCTTTCTCATCCCCGTGGCACTGGCGGTGGCCGGAGGCGGGATTTTTACCGGCCGGGGCCGGCTGCTCCGGCGGCCTATGGAGCCCTATGAGCGGCTGTTCCGGGAGAAGGGGATTTTTTACGAGGCAACCCCTCAGGCCATCACGGTCCGGGGATGGCTGGAGCCGGGGGTGTATCAGCTCCCCGGCAACGTCTCCAGCCAGTTTATCACCGGACTCCTCTTTGCCCTGCCCCTGCTGGATGGGGACTCGGAGCTGCGCCTCACCACGGCGCTGGAGTCCTCCGGCTATGTGGACATGACCCTGGACGCCCTGCGCCGGTTCGGCGTGTCCGTTCAGCCGGTGGAAACCGGCTGGCGCATCCCGGGCGGACAGGCCTACCAACCCCAGAGGCTGGCGGTGGAGGGGGACTGGTCTCAGGCGGCCTTTTACTGTGCCGCCCAATTTCTGGGCAGCCCCGTCACCGTCACCGGCATGAATCCGGACTCCTGTCAGGGGGACAAGGTGATTCTGCCCTATCTGGAGCGTCTGAAAACAGCGGGCGAGGCGGAGCTGGACGTGAGCCAGTGCCCCGACCTGGCTCCGGCCCTGGCTCTCTCCGCCGCCCTCCGGGCGGGGGAGACCACCCATCTGGTGAATGCCGGCCGGCTGCGGATGAAGGAGAGCGACCGGATTGACACGGTGACCGCCGAGCTGAACCGGCTGGGGGCGGAGATCGAGGCCGGAGCCGACTTTATGACGGTTCACGGCGTCTCCCGCCTCCGGGGCGGGGAGACGGACAGCCACAACGACCACCGGATTGCCATGATGCTGGCTGTGGCCGCCACCCGGGCAGAGGGCCCGGTGACCATTCACGACGCGGGCAGCGTGGCGAAATCCTACCCCCATTTCTGGACGGACTATGAGCGGCTGGGCGGACAGCTCACCTGGCAGGAGGAATGACAGTATGAAGCATATGATTTTCGGCGAGTCCCACGGCCCCGCCATCGGCGTGGTGCTGGAGGGAGTCCCCTCCGGCGTGAAGCTGGACCTGGAGGAGATCGCCTTTGACCTGGCCCGCCGGGCCCCGGGCAAGAGCCCCCTCTCCACCCCCCGGAAGGAGGCGGACGTGCCGGAGATCCTCTCCGGCCTCTTTGAGGGCTATACCACCGGCACCCCCCTGTGTGCCATGATCCGCAACACCGACACCCGCAGCCAGGACTACGCCAAGACCAAGGATCTGGCCCGGCCCGGCCACGCGGACTACACCGGCTTTCTGCGCTATCAGGGCTATAACGACTACCGGGGCGGCGGACACTTCTCCGGCCGTCTGACCGCGCCCCTGGTCTTTGCCGGGGCGGTGGCCAAGCAGGTGCTGGCGGGAGAGGGCATCCGGGTGGGCGCCCATATCCGCTCCATCGCCGGAATTGAGGATATTCCCTTCCAAAATGACGAGATTCCCCTGACCGCCGGACTGCTGGAGGAGCTGCGCCGCAAGGAGTTCCCGGTGCTGGATGACGAGCGGGGGGTGGAGATGCGCCAGGCCATCCTGGCCGCCCGGAACGACAAGGACAGCGTGGGCGGCGTCATCGAGTGCGCCGTGCTGGGCCTGCCCGCCGGCATGGGCGCCCCGGACTACGGGGAGAACGTGGAGGGCATCTTCTCCCAGCAGCTCTTCGCCGTCCCCGGCGTCAAGGCGGTGGGCTTTGGCGACGGCTTCGGCTTTGCCGCCCTCCGGGGCAGCGAGGCTAACGACGCCCTGTACATGAGAAACGGCGAGGTGATCTCGCCCACCAACCACTCCGGCGGCGTCAACGGCGGCATTACCAACGGCCTGCCCATCCTCTTCGAGGCGGCCCTCCGGCCCACTGCCAGCATCGCACAGGAGCAGGACACGGTCAATCTGGACAGCTGGACCAACAGCAAGCTGGTCATCCAGGGCCGCCATGACCCCTGCATCGTCCACCGGGCGGTGCCGGTCATCGAAGCTGCCGCCGCCCTGGCGGTCTGCCAGCTGATGGGCATTTAAAGGAGAGACGGAAATGAGCGAAGTGAAGGACATCAAATACCTCCGGGGCCAGATTGATATCATTGACCGGCAGATGGTCAGCCTGTTCCGGCAGCGGATGGAGGTGGCCAAGGACGTGGCCGCCTACAAGATTGCCAACGGCGTGCCGGTGCTGGACCCGGAGCGGGAGCGCCAGGTGCTGGAGGCCAAGGCCGCCATGGTGGAGGACCCCCAGCTCAAGACCGACGTGGCCAAGCTGTATGAGACGATCATGTCCATGAGCCGGGCCTGCCAGCGGCGGGTGATGCGGGATCAGGAGCCGGAGCCTCCCGGATTCTTCCGCCAGTACGCCGAGACGGTGCCCCCGGTGGAAAATCCCCGGGTGGTCTATCAGGGGATGCCCGGGGCCTACAGCGAGGAGGCTGCCGTCAACTTCTTCGGCCCCCAGGTGCGCAGCCAGGGGCTGAACCGGTTTGAGGACGTCTTTGAGGCCCTGGCCTGCGGGGAGGCGGACTATGCGGTGCTGCCCATTGAGAACTCTACCACCGGCACCATCCGCCAGGTCTCCGACCTGCTGATTCAGTATCAGTTCTATATGGTGGGGGAGACCACCGTTAAGGTGGAGCACTGCCTCATGGCCCTGCCCGGGGTCAAGCTGGAGGAGATCACCCACGTCTACTCCCACGAGCAGGGGCTGTTCCAGTCCGACCGGTTCCTGGACCGGCATCCGGATTGGGTGCGGGTGCCCCAGCTGGACACGGCGGGCAGCGCCAAATATGTGAAGGAGGCGGGAGATCGCACCAAGGCGGCCATCTGCAGCCAGCGGGCTGCCGACGTCTACGGCCTTGAGGTGCTGGTGCGGGGAGTCAACCACAACCGGGAGAACTATACCCGCTTCGCCGTCGTCCGGGCAAAGCCGGAGCTGCGGGACGGAAGCGACAAGATTACAGCGGTATTCCACCTGCCCCACCAGAGCGGCTCCCTCCATGAGATTCTGACCATCTTCGCCGTCAACGGCCTCAACCTGGTCAAGCTGGAGTCCCGGCCCATGCCCGGACGGAAGTGGGAGTACATGTTCTTTGTGGAGTTTACCGGCAATCTCCAGGCCCCCGGCATGGACGCTGTCCTCCGGGAGCTGGATCAGTCCACCGACGAGTTCCGGGTGCTGGGCAACTATGCCGCCAACCTGGGCACGCAGGACGCGGTCTAACGCGGAGAGGTACCTCATAGAATGAAGAATGTTATTCTGATCGGCATGATGGGCTGCGGCAAGACCACCTGCGGCCAGCTGCTCAGCCGGGCGCTGGGGATGCCTCTGGTGGACACGGATGAGCTGATCCAGCAGCGGGAGGGCTGCACGGTGAGCGAGATCTTCGCCCAAAAGGGAGAGGTCTATTTCCGGGCGCTGGAGACCGCCGTCGCTCAGGAGCTGGGCGCCGGCTCCGACCGGATCATCGCCACTGGCGGCGGAATGCCCCTCCGGGCGGAGAACCGGGCGGCCCTGCGGCAGAACGGTGTGGTGTTTTTTCTCAACCGCTCCCCGGAGGAGATCTACGACAGCACCAACCTCTCTGACCGTCCCCTGGCCCAGCAGGGCAGGGAGGACTTTATCCGCCGCTTTCAGGAGCGGGAGCCGGTCTACCGGGAAGCGGCCCACTATGTCATCTCCGGCGCCTCCACCCCCCTGCAGGCGGTGGAGCAGATTCTGGCTGATCTGAAGGGAGTGGAGTGAAATTGCGTATTCTGGTATTACATGGCCCCAACCTGTCCCGGGCGTTTCTCCGGGATCTGCCCACGGAGGGGCAGAAGGACGCTGACGCCTTTGCCGCCTGGCTGGTGGAAGAGGGACAGAGACAGGGCATTCAGGTGGATTTTGACCGGCGGGCCGGCGAGGGAGAGCTGTGTCAGGCCATTGAGGAGGCTCAGGAGGTCTACGACGGCATCATCGTCAGCGTCGGCCTGCTGCGCTATACCAGCCTGCCCCTGTGGGGCGCCCTCCGGGCCTGTGAGCTGCCCTGTGTGGAGGTGGTACCCCTTCGGGAGCGGCTGCCCATGGAGCGGGCCCCGATTGTCCCACGGGCCTGCCTGGCGGAGATCAGCGGTATGGGCCTGTTTGGCTACCAGGCGGCTATGGAATTCCTACGACTGCGGGCGGCACAGGGGAAAAAGCCGGTGGTTACCCGGCATTCAGACCGGTAAGCGAACCGGAATTTGGCAGAGCGGCAAGGCGTATCAGAGGCTGAGCCGCTCTGTTGTTGTATTTTGTATGAAGATCATACAACAAGATTGACAAAAGGAAAAGAGCTTGCTAAAATAGAGCCAGATTGAACGGGCGGCAGTCTGCCTGCCGCCGGGCAAAGGGCAGTCAGGGACTGGTATTTATTTTGAAAGGGGATTTTTATGGAACATGCGGCAATTCAGTCCGCCATCGCCGGCGGCAAGACCTATCTGGGTATTGAGCTGGGCTCTACCCGGATCAAGGGCGTCCTGATCGGCCCGGACTGGGCTCCTATTGCCTCCGGGGATTTTGGCTGGGAGAACCGGTATGAAAATGGTATCTGGACCTATCATCTGGATGAGGTCTGGACAGGACTTCAGACCTGCTATGCCAATCTGGCAAAGAATGTCCAGGAGAAGTACGGTCTTCCCCTGACCAAGGTGGGGAGCATGGGCTTTTCCGCCATGATGCACGGCTATCTGCCCTTTAACGAGGCGGGGGAGCTGCTCACCCCCTTCCGTACCTGGCGCAACACCATTACCGGCCCGGCAGCGGCGGAACTGACCGAGCTGCTGCAGTTCAATATTCCCCAGCGCTGGTCTGCAGCCCACCTGTATCAGGCGATTCTGAACGGAGAGCCCCACATCAACGAGATTGCTTTCCTCACTACCCTGTCCGGATATGTCCACTGGAAGCTCACCGGACGCAAGGTGCTGGGCGTGGGCGAGGCCTCCGGTATGTTCCCCATCGACAGCGAGAAAAACGATTTTGACCGGACTATGCTGGCCAAGTTCCAGTCTGCCGCCCAGGCCCACGGCTGGAAGGGCAGCGCGGCGGCCATTTTGCCTCAGGTGCTGGCTGCCGGCGAGGACGCGGGCACGCTGACTGCCGAGGGGGCCAGACTGCTGGATCCCACCGGTATGCTCCAGCCCGGCTGCCCGGTGGCGCCTCCTGAGGGAGACGCAGGCACCGGCATGGCGGCTACCAATTCTGTGGCGGTACGCACCGGCAATGTCTCTGCCGGTACCTCCATCTTTGCCATGGTGGTTCTGGAGCAGCAGCTCAGCCAGGTCTATGAACAGATCGATATGGTTACCACCCCATCCGGAAAGCCGGTGGCCATGGCCCATTGCAACAACTGTACCAACGAGATCAACGCCTGGGCCGCTGTCTTTAAGGGCTTTCTGGAGGCCCTGGGCCAGAAGCCGGACATGAACCAGATCTATACTGCCATGTTCCAGTCTGCCGCCAAGGGCGAGCGGGACTGTGGCGGTCTGGTGCTGTATAACTACCTCTCCGGTGAGCCGGTGACCGGCTTTGCCGAGGGCCGGCCCCTGCTGTGCCGCCGTCCGGAGGACAGGCTGGATTTCCCCAACTTTATGCGGGCCCAGCTCTATTCCGCCGTGGCGACCCTCAAGATTGGCATGGATATTCTGGCAAAGGAACAGGTGCAAATTGACCGGCTCTTCGGCCACGGAGGCTATTTCAAGACGCCGGTGGTGGGCCAGAGCATTATGGCTGCCGCTCTGGGGGTCCCTGTCTCCGTCATGGAGACCGCCGGAGAGGGCGGCGCCTGGGGCATGGCACTGCTGGCCGCCTACCTGGTGGACAAGGAGACGGGGGAGACTCTGGAGGACTATCTCTCCAACAAGGTGTTCGCCGGTCAGGCCGGCGCCGCCCTGGCTCCGGATGCGGAGGACCAGGCGGGCTTTGAGGCCTTTATCCGCCAGTATAAGGCGGGCCTTGCCGCAGAGCAGGCCGCTGTGGAGTCGGTGCGGTAACAAAAACACAGTATTATAATAATCTGTCAGCAGCGCCGCCCGGAGAAATTTCCGGGCGGCGCTGCTGTTTTTCAGAAACGGCAGGGCGGAAAAGAAGGACAGGAGAAAGTGAAAAACAGGGAAAAGGAACATATTTCCAGCGCATTGCACCCAAAGAACGGGGAAACCTCGTGATTTTTTCA
>JBJDXT010000087.1:0-7063 GCA_051866795.1 Candidatus Onthomonas sp.
GATACGATCCTTCTCTTCATATCAGTTTCCTCCTCAATTCCAGCTGTTATTTGCGTTTATCAACGTGGTCACCGTGCCGGCCAGGCTGTTGCTACTGCCGGTGGCCGTATTGCCATACAGCAGGGTGCTGTCCATCGTACCGGTAACAGAGATATTGTTGGTGCGGGAGGCGCTGAAAAAGCATCCCTGCACCACATTGCGTGTCATGGTGTTGGAACCGCCTCCGTGGAGCTTGCAGCCGTAGTAGTTGTATTTTGAGATGCAGTTGAGGATGGCATTGTCCTTCGTTTGCTGGTTTCCGGTTGCCGTTGCGCTGGACACAATGGTAAAGCCGGCAGCGCCGGTATTTTCAGATCCGCCGTGTACCGCTGCAACTCCCTCATTGCAGCTGTAGCAGCCGCAAAAGCTGCAGTCCTCACAGTTTTCCAGATAAAATCCGTGCTGTTTCGCTGCAGTAGAGCTGCAGTCCCGATACATAACCCGCGCCCCGTGATGGGCGCCAAAGTTATAGTAGTTCCCCAACCCATTGCAGTTGTCAACGAACATCCCTCTGTTTCTCGCCGCTACATAGGTCATCGCGTCGAACCGCTTCTGATGCTCGAAGAAAATACCAAACTTCTTGTTCTTGGTGGCCGTGCAGCCAGAAATGGTGATTGTCTCGTCGTTGGAGTACCCGAAGCCGATACCAAAGCCGGAAGCTCCTTCACTGGTAGTCGTGGCGGCCTTGCCACAGTTTTCGGCCACACAGTCGGTGATGGAGCAGTTGATGGGGCAGTCCATCCCGAATCCAGTGGCGTCCATATTGCGTGCCGTCACCCGCTGCCAATGGCAATTCCGGAACAGGTTCACCATGAACGCCTTGCCGCGGGTGGTGTAGCTGGTGCAGCTCTGGTTTTTACCGTCCACCACAAAATCCCTGAAAACACAGTTTTCCAGGTAATTTGCCCCGGTACCGTCTTGGATATCGTTAAAATAGAACATATCAAAGCCTTCGTCATTGCTGCCGGTGGGTAAAAGAACCGTGGTACTGCCCGCACCGACAATGGAGACGTTACTGCGCAGCTTGATGCAGTGCTCGTCGTGCGCCTCTGTGTCACTGACGGCGAATTCATATTCGCCGGGCCCGATATAGATCGTGCCGCCGCCGGCCTCTGCCACAGCATCCACCAACGACTGAAGAGCGCTGGTATTGGCCGCTCCGGTATTCCCGGCAGACAGGCCGCTGCTGGAGGCGTTGCAGAATACGCTGATGGCTTCAAGCCCGTCCTCTATGTGGTTCAGCTTCGCGGCAGTGATCACGTCACCCTTGGCCCAGGTCTGTTTTGCGTATGTCATAGCTCCTCCTCTCAGCCCGCAACTGCTTCCGTTTTGATTTCATGAGTCTCCAGATACTCGGCCACAGCGGAGGCAACCTGCTCATCGCTGGCTCCCTGACCCTTCAGGCTGTCGATGTAGGCAATCAGCTGCTCATACCAGCCCTCCGCGCCGGTAGGTGGAACTGTTGCCCCATCATCCAGCGCTGTCTGCGTTCTCGTGGACCATGTGTCCGATTTGGCCAGGGTGTTGTTTACCATCCACTGCAGTTCGGCTTTTCCGGTGCCAGGTGCGGCGGTGTCCTCATCGGTCACTGTCCAGGTCAGGGTGTCCCCATCCTGCACCGCCGGGACGATGTAGGGCGCAGGGTCGCCATCCCTCTGGTGCAGCAGCCGGGCAGTGCCGGGGCCATAGGTAGAGATAAAGTCGGTCAGGTCGAAGATGATCTGTCGAGCCTCATTCTCGCCACGGCGGCCCAGGGGGATGGTCCGTCGGTCTTTTGCTTCAATCTGTTTCATAGGTTTCACTTCCTTCTCCATTCGTGATAGCACAGATTGTAGCACAGGCATTCCGCTTTAAAAATGCAATTTTCCGATCTAATTTCACGTTCAGTGTCAGTTTTGCTGTTCTTTTTCGTTTTTGATGCAACAGCGGCAAATTTCTGCACTCTCCTTTCCCTGTAATCTGACTCTCATAGAAAAAGGGGAAAGAAGAATGAATATAGAGAAAAGGCTGTCGACAAAGTCGGCAGTCTCTGAAACGGAAGGGGTCAAAATATGCGGATGAAATGCAAATAAATCAGGATCTGACAGAAAACCGTGTTTCTCAATTTGGGCCGGCGCATCCACCTTTCCTTCTATTCAAATGGGACAGAATAAGTATAGCATTCCATCTGTCCTAAAACAAGCGCAACAGGCCTTTGCCATTACAGCAAAGGCCTGTTGTCATTCACTACGCCCGAAGGGACTCGAACCCCCAGTAACCAGAACCGGAATCTGGTGCCTTATCCATTAGACCACGGGCGCATACTTTAGGCGCTCTCTCAAGCGCCAGTATATTATAGCAACAACCGCCGGAAATGTAAAGGGGGAAAGCCACAGAATTTTGGCGCAATCTTGTAAATTTTTCGGTTCCATGCTATACTCCTCTCAGTAATTGACGCAGGGAGGATCGCCTCGTGGAACAGAAAAATCAATTCCGCACCGCCGGTTTCGGCGGTTTTCACCGGCAGGACGTGCTGGACTACATTGAGCGCACCGCCAAGGAGCAGGCGGAAAAGCAGGCGGAGCTGACCCGCTCACTGGAAGCCGCCCAGAACACTACCCGGGTCCAGGCTGCCAAGATTACCTACCTGGAGCTCCAGCTGGACAAGGCCAGACAGGATCTGGATGAGGCCAATGCCGCCCGGGAGTCTGCCGAATTGGAAAAGGATACCCTCGCCCAGCAGCTGGCTCAGGTGCTGGAAGACGGTCAGAGTGTGGAGCAGCTCAAGCAGCAGCTGGAAGATGCCAAGCGCCAGGCAGAGGGCTATCTCCAGCTCAAAAGCGACTACGCCGAAATTGAGCTGGACGCCCGCCAGCGGGCCAGCAGCCAGCTCTCTCAGGCCAAAAGCCAGGCAGAGGAGATCACCGCCCAGGCCCAGACCGAACGTGACGCCCAGTTGTCTCAGGCCCGGAAGGAAGCGGCAGACACCATTGCCCAAGCTCAGGCTCAGGCGGACACTCTGCTGGAGACCGCCCGGAATCAGGCAGAGGAGCTTCTGACCCAGGCCCAGGACGAAATCTGCCGTCTGCAGGAGGAGCGCCGTCATCTTCTGGCCCGGACCCGTCGGGACTTTGACACCAGCAGCGCCGATTTAAACGTCAGCGTCACCGCCGCCCTGCGGGAGGTGGAGTGTCTGCGCCAATCCCTGCTGGATCTGAACACCACTTTTGAGGAGAATGTCCACGCCGTGGACGAGCTCTGCGGAGAGGGGGACTGAGCCATGTCCCAGACCTATTCCCTGCACACCAGCCAGCTCCGGGAGATGGCCCCTCAGCTCCGGGCGGGAGACCGGGTGCTGCTTTCCGGCACCATCTACACCGCCCGGGACGCCGCCCACAAACGGATCTTCAGCTTGCTGGACGAGGGCAAGCCCCTCCCCTTTCCTCTCCGGGACGCCATCGTCTACTACGCCGGCCCCACCCCTGCCCAGCAGGGCATGGCCGTGGGGGCCTGTGGTCCCACTACCTCCAGCCGGATGAACGGCTTCGCCCCCCGGCTGCTGAATCTGGGCCTGGTGGGCATCATCGGCAAGGGGCAGATGGATTCCGCCGTCCGGGAAGCTCTCTGCCGCAACGGCGCCTGCTACTTCGCCGCCGTGGGCGGCGCTGGAGCTCTGATCGCCAAATGCATCCAGAAAGCCGAGGTCATCGCCTTTGAGGAGCTGGGCTGCGAGTCGGTGAAGCGGATGACCATTCAGGATCTCCCCCTCACCGTGGCTATGGACTGCCAGGGCAGCAGCCTCTACGAGACCGGCCGGGCCGCCTACGCCCTCGACAAATAAATTTCCCCCATCATGCAGCAAAATCCCCCGCATCGACGTATAGAAGAGTGAACGCGAAGGAGGGAGCAGCCTCATGTTTGGCAAAAAGCGGTCTGAGCAGTCCTTTGAGGAGCTGCTCCGCCGGCAGGAAAACCGGGTCTACCGGACTGCCCTGGCCATTCTGGGCAGCGTCCAGGACGCCGAGGATCAGACTCAGGAGACCTTTCTCCGCTATCTGGAAAAGCGCCCTGTCTTTGAGAGCCCGGAGCACGAGAAGGCCTGGCTGCTCACCGTGACCCGGAACGGCTGCATCTCCCGCCTCCGCTCCAGACACCGGCAAAATCTCCCCCTGGAGATGGACATCCCCACCCCCGGCCCCGAGGAACGGGAGGAGCTGGAGGAGCTGTTCGCCCTTCCCCCGGAGGACCGCGAGGTCCTCCACCTCTATTATTATGAGGGCTACTCCACCCGTGAGATCGCCAGAATCACCGGTGCGCGGGAGGGCACTGTCCGCAGCCGTCTCAGCCGGGCCAGAGGCAAACTGAAAGCGTTGTTGGAGGTGGAAGCATGAAGGGATACCGGGAGTATATGGATCGCCAGCAGGTCTCCCCCGCGCTCCACGACAGGCTTCTGGCTCTGGAACAGCAGCAGAAAGCGGTAGAACCGGCTCAGCCCCCGAAGTACTGGAAGCCGGTGTTGGCCATGGCCGCCTGTGTCTGTCTGGTGCTGGGGATGAGCTGGGGCCGAAGTCTCTTCTCCTCCTCCGATTCCGCCGCCAGCACTGTCGAATACGCCATGGACGCCGCCGCCCAAGAGGCCCTGGAGGAAGAGGCCGCAGACGAGGCAATCTCTGAGACTGCCTCCCCTTCGGAGGACGCAGGTGCCTTCTTTGCCGAGTCCGCCAGCGCCGCAGACAAGGCGGAGGCGGAGGATTCCATCCCGTCAGAGGAGACCTTTGAGGAGGATGCCTCGGAGGACGCCATGCCAGAGTCTGCCCTGGCTCCGCCGGAGGACGCCCTACTCCCCGGCTGGCTCCCCGAGGGCTACTCTCTCACCGCTGTGGAGACCGGCACGGACGCCCATTGTTACCGCCTGATCTGGAGCGATGGGACAGAGGAAATCATTCTGGAATACGCCTATGCCCCCCAGCCCCCGGAGGAGCTGCCCTGGCCGGTCTACGACCGGGAGGCGGCGGATTGGGAGACGGTGTCGCAGGAGGAGGAACAGGACGGTGTCTGGGGCTTCTGCCTCTATGACAAAGACCTGATATGCTGGCAGTGCTTCACCACCACCGGAGATCATGAGACCCTGTGGAAGGTGGCGCAGAGCATGACAAGATAAAGCACAACACAACGGGCAGGCTTCCCTGAGCGGGGAGCCTGCCCGTAAGCATTTGATGTCGGGGACGGCGGGGGCAAGCCCCCGCCCTACGGCACGTTACCCTATCGGCCGTAGGGGCGGGGCTCTGTGCCCGCCCATCCGAAGGTCACCGCAGATTCACAGGAGGGCACGGAGGCCTTCCCCTGCGGCGTTGGATGTCGCCGGTGCGTAGGGGCGATTCACGAATCGCCCGTGGGAGAATGCGTCAGTCATCGGACGGGCCGTTCATGAACAGCCCCTACAGGCAGGTTCCTACATCCCCGTCCCGTCAATCAGATATTCATAGGACACATGGAGCACCTCGGCCAGTGCTTTCAGCTCCAGATCGGTCACATAGCGCTGGTTGGTCTCAATCCGGGTGATGACATTCTTATCCATATCATAGCCGGCCAATTGCAACTCGCGTGCCAGGTCCCGCTGAGACAACCCATTTACCCTGCGCAATTCGCACAGGCGATGGGAAATAAGATTTTTCTCTCCTGTTTTCGTCCGCGGTTTCGGCATATGTCATCCTTTCCGGCTTATGGTACAGCCTTTGTCTCATTTTTTGCACCAACACCTTGATTTTATACATGCATTGCGTTACAATCGGTTGTAAAAGTGAGACAAAAAATAAAGAAAGGAAGTTGTCTTATGAAAATCACACCAGAGGAAATGGCAAAACTGGTCTACGAGCAAGCCTGCGGTGAAACAGACATCCTGCTCCGTCCGGAGCTGGCCGGTCTGGAGATTGAGAACGAGTACCGGGACGGAACTCCCTGCGATCTGCTCTACCAGCAATTTTGGGCCGCCCGGGAGCAGGCCGCCCAGGGCCTGCACGGAGCGGCTCTGGAGGCTTTGGATGTCATGGCAGACCGGCTGCTGGACATTGGCCGGACGTTTGCCCTCAAAATGTTCCGGTACGGCATGGAGGCCCAGCGCCTGGGCCTGCCCAAGGAGACGCCCGCGTCAGAATGAGCAAAACCCGGCAGGGGTTCTGTTGCGAACCTCTGCCGGGTTTTTGTTTGGCGTTGAAACTGCCAGGGGTGGCCTTGTGTGGCCGACCACATCCGTTACACCAGCCCCTTCAGCGCCTCCACCCGGTCCAGCCGCTCCCAGGGCAGGTCCAGATCCGGCCGTCCAAAGTGGCCGTAGGCGGCAGTCTGCCGGTAGATAGGCCGGCGGAGATCCAGATCCCGGATGATGGCGGCGGGCCGCAGGTCAAAGACCTGCTGGACGATCTGGCTCAGCCGTTCATCGGAGACCACGCCGGTTCCGTAGCTGTCCACCAGCACGGAGACCGGCCGGGCCACGCCGATGGCATAGGCCAGCTCAATCTGGCACCGGTCGGCCAGACCGGCGGCCACCAGATTCTTGGCGGCATAGCGGGCCATGTACGCAGCAGAGCGGTCCACCTTGGTGGGATCCTTGCCGGAGAAGCAGCCGCCGCCGTGGGCCGCCGCGCCGCCGTAAGTGTCCACGATGATCTTCCGCCCGGTCAGGCCGGAGTCGCCCACCGGGCCGCCCACCACAAAGCGGCCGGTCGGGTTAACATAAAATTTCGTCTCCGGGCGGATAAACCGCTTGGGCAGATTGGGCAGAATAATCTGGTCGATGACCGCCTCCCGCAGCTCTTTAACCGAGATGTCCGGGTCGTGCTGGGTGGAGACGACGATGGCGGGAAGCCACTCCACCTGGCCGTGCTCGTCATAGGCGGCGGTGACCTGGCTCTTACCGTCCGGGCGCAGCCAGGGCAGGGCGCCGCTCTTGCGCTGCTGGGCCAGGGCCAGGGTGAGGTTGTGGGCCAGGGCGATGGGGGCGGGCATCAGCTCCTTGGTCTCCCGGCAGGCATAGCCGAACATCATG
>JBJDXT010000088.1:0-42282 GCA_051866795.1 Candidatus Onthomonas sp.
CTGGTGATCCACGACACCGGCGCCCACGGCTTCTCCATGGGCTACAACTACAACGGACGCCTCCGTTCCGCGGAGCTGCTGCTCCGGGAGGACGGCTCTGTGGAGCTGATGCGCCGGGCGGAGACCCCGGACGACTATTTCGCCACCCTGGTCTGGTAACCCCCAGAGAAAGGATTTGCCATGAGACGAACCCTGGCCCTGCTGCTTTGCCTGCTGCTGGCGCTGACCGGCTGCGCCCCTTCCAAACAGTCCGCCGCTCAGCCGGAGGAGCCTGCCCTGGCGGCGGAGCCAGAGGTTCCGGCAGAACCGGAGAACCCGGCAGAATCAGAGACCCCGGCGGAACCGGAACAGCCTCAGGAAGCGGCAGAGCCGCAGCCGGAACCGGAGGATCCCTCCGACACGGCGCAGGTGTCCATTCTGGACGCCGGCCTCACCTATACCCATGAGGACGGCACCGGGCTGATCTCTGTTCAGTCCCAGAGCATCACGGTCACAGTGCCTGGTAAGCCGGAGGTGGAGGAGAGCATTAACGCCGACCTGCGCAATCTGCTGGATGGCGCCAATGCCGATATCCAGGCCCTGGCCGATGCCGCCAAGGAGGACTACAGCCTGGCCCTGGAGGAGGGGTGGGAGTGGTACCCCTATGAGTTTTTCCTCCAGGCAGAGGTGACCCGCTGCGACGGCCGGGTGCTCAGTCTGCGCTTTGACGAGTATCAGTATACCGGCGGCGTCCACGGCTACGGTTTCTCCTACGGCCGCAGCTATGACCTGGTCAGCGGCTCCCGGCTGACCCTGGACTTTATGTCCGTCCAGGGAGCCAGCTTCCGGGACACCGCTCTGGAGCGCGTCGAAGCCCTGTGCCAGACGGAGGACTACGCCGAGCTGCTCTATCCCAAGGGCAGCTATGAGGACGGCCTGACGGATGTAGTGCAGGACGCCCGGTTCTATCTGGATGAAGAGGGCGTGATTTTCTTGGCGGATCCCTATCTCATCGGCCCTTATTCCTCCGGCGTCATCGAGTTCCATCTGCCCTACAGCGAGTTGGAGGGCGTTTTGAAGGAGAATTATGTGCCTGCGGCATAACAACAGACTGTCAAAAAAGTATGTTTGACGTTTCCCAATTGAGATTAAATGTTTAGGAAGCCCTCCACAGGAGTTTTGTTGCGGCAGCAACAAAATAAAGTGAAACATGTGCTTTTAGCCGGACCTGTGCCGGCAAAAGCACACAGGGAGGCCGGGAGTCCCCCAGGGGACCTTCTCTTGCCCCTATGGGGCAATTCACCTTGTGTGCCCGAAGGGCGCGCGGTTCGGCCGCACAATTCCAAACAAATGCAACGCATTTGTTTGGAGAGCCTGTCGTTTTACGACAGGCTCAAAGCCCCGGCTGCCGTTTTTGGATGGCAGCCGGGGCTTTGCGTCACGCGGTCTCCTCCAGCGAGAGCCGGACGGGCATGGTCTGAATCCCGTGCTGGTCGAAGTCCAGCTCCAGGGTAAATTCCAGCGACACAATGTCGTCAAAGCTGTCCAGGCACAGCTCCTCCAGGTCAGAGTCGTACAGCGTCACCTCATAAAGGGCTTTTGCCCCGGCGGGCACCTGAACCGATTGATTATAAAAACAGGGCTCCTGGGTATCCCCGTTCACGACGATGCCCTCATCGCCAAAGTCCAGAAAGACAGCAGCTTCGCTGGTGGTTTCAACACAGAACAGATAGGTGACAAAATAGTCCTGACGTATTGTCTCCAGATACCAGAGGGAAACGCCGTTTTTCTCCGCCACCACAGTACCCGGTATTCCAGCAGTCTCTTCCGCTTCCTCTCCCAGCTTTATGGTAAAAGACTCCTGGATCGCATCGTCACCCTCATCGAAATAGCCGTAGACTGTGCCGCTGATCTCATGGATGCTCTGCCCGTCCAGATAGCGCAGGCCGTCCTTGCTCAGCTGCAAAATTCCGTCATCCATGCCCCCGGACACCACCTCCAGCCAGAAGTCTCCGTATACCGCCCAGCCGTCCACCGTCATAGCGTCATACGCAAAGCAATAAAAGCGCTTCCCGCTGTCATTTCGAATGCGGATGGGAACACAGTAACAGTACTCCTCCTCATAGATGCCCATGGCAGTCAGGGTGACTCCCTTTTTTTCACAGAGCACCTGCTCCTCCAGAACGGTGCCGTCATTGAGGGCGCAGTCCGCATAGGTCTCCGGCTGGGCGTAGCCGTTGGCGTAGTCCAGCTGCCGGCGCATCTCCTGGCGTTCCTCGTGATCCCGGCAGCCGGGCAGGGCGGCCAGACAGCCCAGGGCCAGCAGCAGGCAGATCAGCCGTTTCATAACCATTCCCCCTTCTCAGATTTCCCTTTTCTCCAGTATACCGGTTGTGGAAACCGGGGTCAACATGGTTGCCCCCGGTTTTAGAACGTGTTAAAATGATTTTCAACGATTCTTAATGTAAGGATGACCTTTTATGGATTACTGCGCTGGAAGCTACGATATCGCCGTTATCGGCGCCGGACACGCCGGCATTGAGGCGGCCCTGGCCGGGGCACGGCTGGGACTGCGGACCCTGTGCTTCACCGTCAATCTGGACGCGGTGGGCAATATGCCCTGCAACCCGGCCATCGGCGGCACCGGCAAGGGCCACCTGGTCCGGGAGCTGGACGCTTTGGGGGGCGAAATGGCCCGGGCGGCGGATCAGGCCTGCATCCAGTACCGGCTGCTCAACCGGGGCAAGGGCCCCTCTGTCTGGTCCCTCCGGGCCCAGGCGGACCGGCGGCGCTATCAGGAGGTCATGAAGCACACCCTGGAGCGGCAGGAGAACCTCTTTCTCCACCAGGCGGAAATTGTGGAGATTCTCACCGAAAACGGCCGGGTCACCGGGGTCAAAACCCGCACCGGAGCGGTCTATCAGGTGCAGGCGGCGGTCATTGCTACCGGCACCTATCTGGGCGGCCGGACGATCATCGGCGACACCACCCAGACCAGCGGCCCGGATGGACTCCAGGCGGCCCTCCCTCTCACGGAAAGCCTGGTGAAGCTGGGCCTCTCCATCCGCCGGTTCAAGACGGGCACGCCTCCACGGGTCAACCGGCGGAGCGTGGACTTCTCTAAAATGGAGCTGCAGGAGGGGGACGCTGATCCGGTGCCCTTCTCCTTCCAGACCGAGACGGTGCCGGAGAACCGGGCGGTGTGCTATCTCACCTACACCAACCAGAAAACCCATGACATTATCCGGGCCAATCTCCACCGCTCTCCCCTCTTCTCCGGGGTGATTCACGGCGTCGGACCCCGGTACTGTCCCTCCATTGAGGACAAGGTGGTGCGCTTTGCGGACAAGGAGCGGCACCAGCTCTTTATCGAGCCTATGGGGCTGAATACGGAGGAGCTGTATATCCAGGGCTTCTCCTCCTCCCTGCCGGAGGATGTGCAGGTGGAGATGCTGCACACCATCCCCGGCCTGGAGCGGGCGGAGATGACCCGGGCGGCCTACGCCATCGAGTACGACTGCGTGGATCCCACCGAGCTGCTGCCCACGTTGGAGTGTAAGAAGATCTCCGGTCTTTACGGGGCGGGGCAGTTCAACGGCTCCTCCGGCTATGAGGAGGCCGCCGCCCAGGGCTTTGTGGCGGGGGTGAACGCCGCATTGAAGATTCTGGGCCGCAAGCCCATGGTGCTGCGTCGGGATCAGGGCTATATCGGAGTCCTCATTGACGACCTAGTGACCAAGGGCACCAACGAGCCCTACCGGATGATGACCTCCCGGACGGAGTACCGGCTGCTCCAGCGGCAGGACAACGCCGACCAGCGGCTGACCCCGGTGGGGTATGAGATCGGACTGGTGAGCCGGGCGCGGTACGAGGCGGTGCTGGAGAAGTACCGGCAGGTGGATCGGGAGCTGGAGCGGCTGGAGCACACAGGAGCCGCTCCCACCTCGGCGTTGGCGGCCTTTCTGGAGACCAAGGGGGAGGCGTTTCCCCAAAACGGGGCCAAGCTGGCCAGCCTGCTCCGGCGGCCCAGAATCTCCTATGACGAGCTGGCCCCCTTTGACCCGGAGCGGCCGGAACAGGACCGTCTGGTCACCGAGCAGGTGGAGATCCGGCTGAAGTACGACGGCTACATCGCCCGGCAGGCCCGGCAGATCAAGGAGTTCCAGCGGATGGAGAACCGGTTGCTTCCTGCGGATGTGGACTACGGCCAGATTCAGAGCCTGCGCATCGAGGCCCGGCAGAAGCTGAATCAGATCCGGCCCCTGAATCTGGGCCAGGCCTCCCGCATCTCCGGGGTCAGCCCGGCGGATGTGGCGGCGCTGATCTTCTGGCTGGAGCGGCGGGAAGCGAACTGACTGATCTGGTCGGTGCCCGGGCGGTTTGTCGCTGGCCGATTGTGCTTGATGTTACTGCGGTGGCCTGCCTCCGGCGGCCCCGCTTTCCGGTTTCGGAAAGCGGGGGGAAAGGAAACCAGGGGCTCGCCCCTGGACCCCTCCGGGAGATGGCGGAAGCGGTGTCCCGCACTGGCGCGCGGGAGCCCTCCGCTCTCCGCCATCCATAGTCGAAGCCACAGAAATGGGCTGCTCCCGGGTTTCAGTCTGGCATCCGTTGCGTTAGACAGGCAGACTGCAACAAAGGGATGACCAGCCCGTCGGCTTTTGAACGGGCCCCAGGCATGGTAGGCAGCAGCGAGCCACCGTAGAAATGTCCTTGTCCTAGAGCAGAACCAACACCCCTGTAGGGGCCAAAAGAGAAGCTGGTCTGCCCTGTCCTTGCCCGGCTTTTGCAGGAATCTGTAGTCCAAAACGGCAACAGCGAGCCACCGCAGGGAGCCCTTGCCCCGGAGGGGTCTCGGGGCGAAGCCCTGAGCCCGCTTTTGCCTACTTTTCCCGGGCGGGAAAAGTAGGCCGCCGGAGGCAGGCCACTGCAGTCTCAAGTCTGTACAATTGTCCGGCGACAAACCTCCATGAAATCGACCACAACCATCCCTCAAAGAAAAAAGAGGAACCCACTATGCAAATTCTCATCGTAGAGGACGAGCTCCGCATCGCCCAGACCATCGCCGACCTGCTGGAAACCCAGGGGGACCAGTCCACCCTGGCCCTGGACGGCCCCTCCGGCCTTCAGGCCGGCCTGGAAAACCGCTGGGACGCCATCATTCTGGACGTCATGCTGCCGGGAATGGACGGCTTCCAGATTCTCCGCACCCTCCGGGACAGGGGAATCGCCACCCCTATTCTCATGCTCACCGCCCGCACTCAGGTGGAGGACCGGGTGACGGGGCTGGACAGCGGGGCGAACTATTACCTCACCAAGCCCTTCTCCGGCCAGGAGCTGCTGGCCTGTCTCCGGGCCATCACCCGGCGTCCCGGCCAGGCCCAGCAAACTGTCCTCTCCTTTGGGGATCTCCGGCTGGAGCTGTCCTCCTGCCTGCTGATCTGCGGGGCAAAGTCGGTGCGGCTGAGCCGGAAGGAGTTTGAGATCATGGGCATGCTGCTCTCCCGACCGGGCCGGGTGGTCTCCAAGGAGGACATCCTCCGCCGGGCCTGGGGCCCCGGCTCTGAGGCGGACGGGGGCAGTGTGGAGGTCTACATCTCCTTTCTCCGGAAAAAGCTCCAGCATCTGGGCAGCCGTTCGGTGATCCGCACCCTGCGCACCCTGGGCTACCGGCTGGAATGGGGGGATGAGGCGTGATCCGCAAGCTGCGCTGGAAGTTTGTCCTCATCAATATGGCGCTGGTCACCGTCATGCTCACCTCCATCTGCCTCTTCTTCGTCTCCGCCATCCGGGAGAGCCTGAAGGCGGACAGCGAGTCGGTCTTGCAGCGGGTGATCTCCGAGACGGAGACCCCCAGCTGGTCCTTTTACGGGGGCGGCTCCGCTCCGGTCTCCCTCCCCTATTTTACCGTGGTCGTCCGGCCCGACGGCGGGGCCTATATCACCTCCAGCCAGTTTTACGATCTGGACGACCCGGACACCATTCTGGCCGCCGTCAACGCCGCCTTTGACCAACAGGCCAGCCAGGGCATTCTGGAGGAATACCACCTGCGCTACCTCCGGGAGGCCACTGCGGACGGCTGGCGGATGGCCTTTGTGGACGTGTCCTATGAGTACAGCACCCTCCGGCAGGCCACCTGGAACACGATCTGGATGGGGCTGATCGCCTTTGTCCTCTTCTTTGGCGCCAGCATGCTGCTGGCCCGGTGGGCGGTGCGGCCGGTGGCCAGATCCTGGGAGCAGCAGCGGCAGTTTGTGGCCGACGCCTCCCATGAGTTGAAGACCCCCCTCACCGTCATCCTCTCCAATGCAGACCTGCTGGCCGAACAGCAGGAGGCGGAGCCGGAAAAGCGCCGGCGCTGGGTGGAAAATATCCAGGCTGGCGGCCGGCAGATGGGCACCCTGGTGGAGCAGCTGCTCCTGCTGGCCCGGAGCGACAGCGGACAGACGGCGGCTGGCAGCGTTCAGCCGGTGGATCTCACCGAGCTGGTCCAGACCGCCGCTCTCATGTTTGAGCCGGTGGCCTTTGAGGCGGGCAAGACGCTGGAGCTGGCCGGGGCGGAGCAGGCGGTCACCGTCTCCGGGGACAGTGGCAAGCTGAAGCGGCTGCTGGATATTCTGCTGGACAACGCGGTGAAATACGCCGACCCGGGAGGACAGATCACCCTCTCCCTCCGCCGGGAGGGCCGCCGGGCGGTGATTGCCGTCACCGACCAGGGAGTGCCCATCCCGAAAGAGGAGCTGGAGGCCATCTTCCGCCGGTTCTACCGGGCGGACCGGGCCAGAAGCACCCAGGGCTTCGGCCTGGGGCTGGCCATCGCCCGGAGCATCGCCCAGGAACACCGGGGCAGGCTCTGGGCCCAGTCGGACCCGGCGGGGTACAACACCTTTTTCTGCTCCCTTCCGCTGGCGTGATCCATATGGTATAATAAAACGGTAACCACAATTACAGCAAAGGAGGGCTATCTCTATGGCCACCGTCAATCTTCTGCAGCAGCGCACCCGGGAGCTTCACCTCCGAAATGACATGAATAAGATGGGCCAGCTGCAGCTCAAGAGCAACTTCAATTTCAGTGTCAAATACGCGCCGGACAATCAGCGCTGCGTCGCCACCGTCTATCAGAGCTTTGAGGATAAGAGCGAGGCCCGCGCCTTTGCCGTCTCGGTTACCCTGGAGGGCCTCTTCTCCTGCCAGGGGATGGAGACGGAAGAGGACAAGAAAGCGGTGCACCTGATGGCGTATGAGGCCCTGTTCCCCTATCTCCAGTCGGTGGTGGGTCAGATCTTCGCCTCCACCGGAATCCCCGGCTTTATGGTCAAAAAGATGAATCTGGACCAGAACAAGGTGGTTCTCTCCCAGGGCAAGCAGAATCCCCCCACCCTTCCCATTGTGTAACCGGTGAAAGGGCAGGTGCAAGATGATCTATCTGGTGGAGGATGACAGCAACATCCGGGAGCTGGTGGTCTACACCCTGAATCAATCCGGCATGGAGGCCCGGGGCTTCGGCTTGCCTGCCGACTTCTGGGCCGCCCGGCGGGAGCGGGTTCCCAATCTGGTGGTGCTGGACATTATGCTGCCGCAGGAGGATGGCCTGTCCATTCTGCAAAAGCTCCGGGCGGATCCGGAGACCGCCGGGGTGCCGGTGATGATGCTCACCGCCCGGGACAGCGAGTATGATAAGGTGGTGGGTCTGGACCTGGGGGCGGACGACTATCTGGCCAAGCCCTTCGGCATGATGGAGCTGACCGCCCGGGTCCGGGCGCTGCTTCGCCGGGCTACCCCAAAGGCGTCAGAGCCATGCTACCGGGTGGGCTGTCTCACCGTCTGGCCGAAAAAGCATACCGTCCAGGTGGAGGGAGAGGAGGTCTCCCTCACCCGGAAGGAGTTTGACCTGCTCTGTTTGCTACTGAAAAATGAGGACCAGGTGGTCACCCGGGAACAGCTCATCCAGGAGGTCTGGGGCTATGCCTATCAGGGGGAGAGCCGCACCGTGGACGTCCATGTGCGCACCCTGCGGCAGAAGCTGGGCCAGGCCGGGGAACTGATTGAGACGGTCCGGGGGGTCGGCTACCGGATCCGGAGAAGAAGCGATGAGGCGTAAAATCTTTTGGTATATCTTTGCCGGCGCTATGGCGGTCTTTGTGGCCTGCTTTTCCGTCACTATGTGGGCGGTTTACGGCTATTTCAACCGGGAGAGTCAGGAGCAGCTGGAGGGGGACGCCGCCTATCTCAGCGCCGCCGTCCAGGCTGCCGGAGTGGGCTTTTTGGAGGACATGGAACAGCAGCCCGCCTTTGAGCGGATCACCTGGATCGACGCGGATGGCAGCGTCCTCTATGACAGCGAGGTGGACCCCGGGACGCTGGAGAATCACAACCAGCGGGAAGAGGTCCTCCAAGCCAGAGAGACGGGGATCGGCCAGAGCGTCCGCTACTCCCAGACCCTCTCCATCAAGACCACCAACTACGCCGTTTTGCAGGAGGACGGAAGGGTGCTGCGGGTCTCCAGCACCCAGCGGACCATGCTCAACCTGATTCTGGGCATGTGGCTGCCCATTCTGGCGGTGATTTTGCTGGCGGTGGTCCTGTCCGCCCTACTGGCGGCCCGGGTGGCCCGGTCTGTGACCCGGCCGGTGAACGAGATCGACCTGGAGCACCCGGACGAAAACGCCGTCTATCCCGAGCTGCGCCCCCTGGCCCGGCGGATTAACAGCCAGAATCGTCAGATTCAGCGGCAGATGGAGCTGCTGGTCCAGGAGCATCAGCGTCAGGACCGGATCCGGCGGGAGTTTACCGCCAACGTCTCCCACGAGCTGAAAACCCCTCTCACCTCCATCTCCGGCTATGCGGAGATCATCCACGCGGGTATCGCCAAACCGGAGGACATTCAGCGTTTTTCCGGCAAGATCTATGACGAGGCCCAGCGGCTTCAGGCGCTGGTGGGGGACATTATCCAGCTCTCCCGGCTGGAGGAGCTGGGCTCCGAGCTGGATAGGGAGCCGGTGGAGCTGTACCGGCTGTGCCAGGAGGTGGCCCAGCGGTTCCAGCCCCAGGCGGACGGGCGGGATCTCACTCTGACGGTGGAGGGATCGCCCCAGACCATCCAGGGCTCCCCTGTGCTACTGCGGGAGATGGTGGGAAACCTCTGCGATAACGCCATTAAATATAACCGGGAGGGCGGCAGTGTGGTGCTCTCGGTGAACCGGGTGGGCGACCGGGTGGTGCTCTCGGTGCGGGACACCGGCATCGGCATCCCGGAGGAGGATCAGTCCCGGGTGTTTGAACGGTTTTACCGGGTGGACAAGAGCCACTCCAAGGCGGTGGGCGGCACCGGGCTGGGCCTCTCCATCGTCAAGCACGGCGCCGCCTGCCACAACGCCCAGATCCAGTTGGAGAGCCAGCCGGGTCAGGGCACTGAGATCCGGCTCAGCTTCCAGCCGGCGGAGCAGGACGACCCGGTGTGAATGGATCTGCCTCAATTGAATAAAGCGCGACACCCCTCTCCATTGCGGAGAGGGGTGCTTTTGTAAAGACGGGTGCTGCGCCAATCCGGAGGTAAAAAAGTGCCGCAGAGGAAATTTTCCTCTGCGGCATCTAAACTGCTTGTCCAGTCTTATTTGGCGTATTCCACGGCCTTGGTCTCCCGGATCAGGTTGACCTTGATCTGGCCGGGGTACTCCAGGTTTTCCTCGATCTGCTTGGCGATGTCCCGGGCCAGGATGACCATCTGGTCCTCGCTGATCTCCTCGGGCTTGACCATGATGCGGATCTCCCGGCCGGCCTGGATGGCGTAGGCCTTGTCCACGCCCTTGAAGGAGGAGGAGATCTCCTCCAGCCGCTCCAGCCGCTTGATATAGTTCTCCACATTCTCGCGGCGGGCGCCGGGACGGGCAGCGGAGATGGCGTCGGCCGCCTGAACCAGGCAGGCCACGATGGTCTGGGGCTCCACATCGTTGTGGTGGGCGGCGATGGCATGGACGATGGCGTCGCTCTCCTTGTACCGCTTGGCCAGATCCACACCGATCTGGACGTGGGAGCCCTCGATCTCATGGTCGACGCTCTTGCCCAGGTCGTGGAGCAGGCCGGCCCGCTTGGCCTGGGACACGTCGGCGCCGATCTCGGCGGCCAGCAGCCCGGCGATGTGGGAGACCTCGATGCAGTGGTTGAGCACGTTCTGACCGTAGCTGGTGCGGTAGTGCATCCGGCCCAGCAGGCGGACCAGCTCGGGGTGCAGGTTGTGGATGTTGGTCTCGAAGATGGCGCGTTCACCCTCCTGCTTGATGGTGGCCTCCACTTCGCGCTTGGCTTTCTCCACCATCTCCTCGATGCGGGCGGGATGGATGCGGCCGTCAGCGATGAGCCGCTCCAGGGCGATCCGGGTGATCTCCCGGCGGACAGGGTCAAAGCAGGAAATGGTGATGGCCTCGGGCGTGTCGTCAATAATCAGCTCCGCACCGGTGAGGGTTTCCAGTGTGCGGATGTTCCGGCCTTCCCGGCCGATAATGCGGCCCTTGATCTCGTCGTTGGGCAGGGGCACCACGGAGACAGCCACTTCGGCCACCTGGTCGGCGGCGCACCGCTGGATGGCCAGGGCAATCAGCTCCCGGGCATAGGTGTCGGCCTCGTCCTTGAACTTGGCCTTGATCTCCTTGATCTTGACAGCCTCCTCGTGGGTGACGTCGTGCTCTACCTGCTGGATCAGGTAGCTCTTAGCCTCCTCGGCGGTGAGACCGGAGATCCGCTCCAGGGTCTCCTGCTGGCTCCGCTTCAGGGCTTCTACCTCGTCACGGGCCCGCTCGGCAGCGGCAAGCCTGTTCTGCAGCCGCTCCTCTTTCTTTTCAATCTGCTCGGTCTTGCGGTCCAGGGATTCCTCCTTGGCCTGGAGGCGGCGCTCCTGCTTCTGAAGCTCGCCGCGCTGCTCCTTGACCTCCCGCTCATAGTCGTTGCGCTCCTGGTGAATCTCTTCCCGGGCCTCTACCAATGCCTCGCGCTTCTTGCTCTCGGCCTCCTTGATGGCCACATTGACGATGCGGGTGGCCTCCTCCTCAGCGGAGCCGATCTCCTTCTCTGCGACCTGCTTGCGGTACAGAAAGCCCACCGCCGCGCCGGCGATCAAACAGACCAGCGCAATCAGAATCGCGACAAAAATCGGTATCATGATTGAAAAATACACCTCCTTATTCAATTGATGGGCCGGAACTGTTTCCAGTCCGGCAAAATGCAAAAAGAGACAGACGGCAGCGCCGCCGCCTGCAGGAAAGACGTTGAAAAACAGCCCTCAAAAAAGCCGCCCGGAGACGGCCTTCCGTTCTTCAAAATAATCCACTCCTATTTTACTTTGTAACTGACACAATGTCAAGATGATTCATTTACGTCAAAAAGGTGTTTTCACTTTTGTGAACGGTGAACGAAAATTTCTCATTTCAGACGTGTCGCTGGGAAAACCGGGGCATATTTTTCTTTACCCAGGCATAGGCTCTTGGTGCAGTGCGGGGACATGCCCTGGGCGGCGGACAGGAGGCGGTGACAAATGAAGTCGGGGGGAGCGGGCCGGCGGCGGGCCAGACTGGCCGCCCTGGGGGCGGCGGCAGCGGCCCTCTGGCTGCTGGGAAAGACGGCGGATCTGGAGGCCCTTTCGGGTAGATTTGCCGAGCTGCTCAGCGGCCGGGAGCTGGCCGAGATGCTGCTGGAGCAGACTTTTCCCGGCCCGGCCGGGGAGCAGTCTCTGGAGGATCTGGTGCTGAACCAGCTTCCGCCGGCGGCGGAGGAGGAGACAGAGCCGGCGGAGCCGCAGCCGGAAAAGGCGGAGCAGTCCGCCGCGCCGGAAAGAACTGCTCAACCGGAGGAGGAGGCTATCCCTACTACGGGGCTGCTGGAGGCGCCGGAGGCCGAGATCTGGCCGGCGGAGGAGGAGCAGACGGAGCCGGCGGAGGAGACGTTTTCCTATCCGGTCTCCCCCGACGACCTGGAGCTGACCAACTCCACCAGCGGCCTGGAGGTGGAGCTGGGGGACTATCTGGAGCGGCAGATCAAGCTGACCCTCTCCAAAGAGGGGCCGCAGATTCTCATTATGCACACTCATGGCACCGAGGCATACACCATGGCGGACGGAGACGACTACACCCCCTCGGATACCGCCCGCACCACCGACGAGAACTACAATATGATCCGGGTGGGAGAGGAGATGAAGGCGGTCTTTGAGGAGATGGGCCTCTCAGTGATTCACGACACCAGCCTCTACGACTATCCCAGCTACACCGGCTCTTACGCCCGGTCTCTGGCGGGCATCCAGTCCTATCTGGAGCAATATCCCACCATCTCAGTGGTGCTGGACGTCCACCGGGACGCCCTCATCGGCGCGGACGGCACTGCATATAAGGTCACCGACACCATGGAGGACGGGGAGACGGTAGCCCAGGTGATGCTGGTAGTGGGCAGCAATGACGGCGGCCTGGAGCATCCCCACTGGGAGGACAATCTCACCCTGGCCGCCCACATCCAGGCGGCCATGCTGGCCCTGCATCCCGGCTTTCCACGGCCGGTAAACCTCCGCTCCCAGCGGTTTAACCAACACATGACCTACGGCTCGCTGCTGGTGGAGGTGGGCACCAGCGGCAACACCCTCCAGGAGGCCCTGGCCGGGGCGAGAAAGTTCGCCCAGGCGGCGGGAAAGGTGTATCTGGAGTGCATGGAGGAGTGAGGAGCTGGCTGAGATTCATCCTTTCGCGCCGTAGGGGCGCACAGTGTGCGCCCGAAAGGAAAGGCCTGCGAAGGATGGCGGGCGCACACGGTGCGCCCCTACGTAGGGCGGGGGCTTGCCCCCGCCGCGTCCCGGCAGACAAGAAAGCAGCGCAAAACAGCCGCAGTCCGGCAAATGGACTGCGGCTGTGCCGTGTTATTCCGTTTTTTCTTCCGCCTGATGCTCCGGCAGCACCAGAGTGAACCGGCTCCCCGCTCCCGGACGGCTGGTGACCTCGATCCAGCCCCCGTGGCGCTGGGCGATCCAATAGGCGATGGAGAGGCCCAGCCCGGTGCCTCCGGTCTGGCGGTTCCGGGACTGGTCCGCCCGGTAGAACCGCCGGAACAGCTTTCCCAACTCCTCCCGGGGGATGCCGGGGCCGTCGTCGGTGACCGCCAGCCGGGCGGTTTCCCCCTCCTGACAGAGGGAGAGCCGGATGTGGCCTCCCTCCGGGGTATATTTCACCGCGTTGTCCACCAGAATCCGGTAGGCCTGCTTGACCAGTCGTGGATCCGCCTGCACCAGCACCATGGGCTCCAGCGAGGCGGTGATCTCCCGGCCTGTGTCCAGCAGCTGGGTCTCCCGGGCCACCTCGTCGGCCACCAGAGCCAGATCTGTCTGCTCCAGATGGACCACCTGGGTGTCGTTGTCCCCGCGGACCAGGAAGAGCAGCTGCTCCACCAGCCGGGCCATGGAGTCGGACTCCTGGACGATGGCGTCAATGGCCTCCTGCCGGGCGGCGGGATTGTCCTTGCCCCAGCGGTTGAGCAGGTTGGCGTAGCCCTGGATCACCGAGATGGGGGTGCGCAGCTCGTGGGAGGCGTCGGAGACAAAACGGGCCTGGGCCTGGTAGCCCTGATCAATCCGCTCCAGCATGGCGTTGATGGCCCGGGTCAGGCCGTCCAGCTCCTGACTGCCCTGGGGCAGGCTGACCCGGCTGCTCAGGTGGGAGACATTGATGTTGTCCAGCCGGCGGATGAGGCACTCCAGATCCTCCGGCTTCAGGTCGCTCTGGCTGAGCACGTCCGCCGTCTCCCCCATGGCCTCCAGCGGGGCCAGCAGGGAGCGGATGAGCTGGGCGTTCCGGTTCATGAAAAAGAGCAGCGTGAGAAATTCCAGAATAAAGAGAAACCGCCAGGTCCAGCCGCTGACCCCCACAAAGACCAGGATGAACAGATCCAGCAGCAGAAAGCAGACCAGATTCTGGAGAAACAGCTTGCTGCACACCTGGCGGATAATGCCGTCCAGCATCGCCTTCCGATTGGCCACAGGACTCCCTCCTTACCGGGTGCGGAGAATATAGCCCACGCCCCGGACGGTCTCCACTACCCCGGAGCCCAGCTTGTTCCGGAGAAAGCTGATGTAGACGTCCACCGCGTTGGTCTCGCCGGCGTAGTCAAAGCCCCAGACCTGGCTGAGCAGCTGCTCCCGGGTGAGCACCCGGTTGGGATTTTCCAGCAGGTACTGGAGCAGATCAAACTCCCGCCGGGTGAGACTCACCGGTTCCCCCTTTCGGGTTACCGTCCGGCCCTCCGGGTCCAGGGTAACCTCTCCCGCTGTCAGCAGGTTGGACTGGGGTGCGGCGGCAGCGGCGCTTTTGCGGAGGGTGGCCCGGATCCGGGCCAGCAGCTCCTCAATGGCGAAGGGCTTGGTGATATAGTCCTCCGCCCCGGCGTCCAGACCGGAGACCTTGTCCATGACCGCGTCCCGGGCGGTGAGCAGCAGCACCGGGGTATACCGCTGCTCCTCCCGACGCAGCCGGCGCAGTACCTCCATGCCGGAGAGCTGTGGCAGCATAATATCC
This sequence comes from Candidatus Onthomonas sp., assembly GCA_051866795.1. Taxonomy (GTDB): domain Bacteria; phylum Bacillota; class Clostridia; order Oscillospirales; family Oscillospiraceae; genus Onthomonas. Next base: position 14,517 of record JBJDXT010000088.1, read on the forward strand.
AGCAGTACCAGATCAAACCGGCCGGAGAGGGCCAGCTCCAGCCCGGTGCGGCCGTCAAAGGCCTTCTCCGCCTGATAGCCCTCATAGGTCAGCTCCAGCTCCAGCATCCGGGCCAGCTTTTCCTCGTCCTCTACGATCAAAATCCGGGCCATAGCCATCACACGTCCTTGTTAAAGTTCTTTTTTACGCTGGTCACCACGTCGTCGGCGGTGTCGTTGATGTTCTCCATCACCTGGTTCACGTCCTCCCGATCCAAATCAGGGCCGGCCAGCCGGTACCGCCAACCCAGGAAGAAGCCCACGATCAGCAGCACCGGCACCAGCCAGAAGGCCATGAGCAGCAGCACCAGGGCCACCCCCAGGGGAACCTGAAACTCCCGTCCGGTGCGCCGGTGGTAGGCCTCCAGCCGGTCGTCAATCAGCCAACGCTTGACCAGCTGCCCAGCCCGCCGGGCGTCCGACTTAAACTTCTCCTGCTGGTTCGGATCGGAGGCGGCGCTGTCACCGGAGGAGGAAGCTTCCGGGGCGGAGCCGGTGGTCTGATCGTCCCGGGTGGAGTAGGAGGAGACGCCGGAGGCGGAGATCTTCCCCGCCTGCTCCAGCCAGACCAGGGCGTCCAGCAGGTCGCCGCCGGAGGCCTCCAGGGCCGCTTTGGCGTCGGCGAAACTGACGTCGGCAAACTCCTTCAGCTTGCCTACCTGCTCCAATGTAATCTCAGAATGGTTTCCCATGGAACTCTTCCTTTCGTGTTTGATAAGGACAGTATAACCCGGGGGACTGAAACGGTGGTTGACGCCGGCTTAAAATTGGATTAAAACCGTCGAGTTTCCTGAGAAACCGCAGGCCAGGGCGGGAAATGCAGCCGTTTTGCGGAGATGACCCGGCAATGGATGGGCGGCCACGCAGGGCCGCCCCTACGGCGGGGTACCGAAGCCAACCTGTAGGGGCGATTCACGAATCGCCCGCTTGAGAATGCTCTCGTCATCGGACGGGCCGTTCGTGAACGGCCCCTACGGCGTGCTGTTGTGATCAACCCGTAGGGGCGCACATTGTGCGCCCGCCGTATCGCAAGCGATTCCGATGATGGTCCGGTCAAAGGGCTCACAGCCAGAACCCCCGGAACAGTCGGGCAAACCAGGGCCAGGCCGCCCCCACCGCGTTCCAGAAGTCCTCCAGCGCCGCCCGGGAAACGCCTCCGTGGGTGGAGAGAGCGTAAATGCCCTCCGCCTGTTCTCCCAGGGCAAAGGCGCCCAGCGCGCAGCCTCCCAGGGCCAGATAGCCGATGGCCACTCCGCCGATGGCCGTGCCGCCTACCGCTACGCCGCCCACCGCCAGGTGCAAAGCCAGCGCCAGCCCGCCCAGGCTGAAGAGACCTGCGCACAGCCCGCCGATGGTCAGCATCCCCGCGGCAAAGCCACCCACCGCCACCACGCCGGTGGCAATGTTGCCAATGGCCACGATCCCCCTGGCTCTGCAGGGGCGCAGGCCGAACCGGCCCGGGCTTACACCCAGGTTGATATGTACCAAGGGCAGACCGCCCACCGTGGCGGCGCTCTTGTACTCATAGTGCCACGGAACGGGTGCCGGCTGCGCCGGGGCAGCGGCCGGTTCCGGCTGGCCGGAGGCCGGGGCGACCGGCTCCGCGCCGGTGACCAGCCAGTCCAGCGAGACCTGGAACAGCCGGCTCAGGGTCACCAGGTTGTCCATATCCGGCCGGGCAGCACCGGACTCCCACTTCTGTACCGCCTGCCGGGATAGGCCCAGCCGCTCCGCCAGCGCCTCCTGGCTCCAGCCCCGGGCGGTGCGCAGCTGCCGCAGCCTCTCTTGAAATGTCATTGCAATCTCCTCCTTTGTGGCCTCAGTCTACCGAATCAGGAGAGAAAAGGCCACCAACCAGGGTGGATTTTCTGACAACCAGCGGTTGCAGGCAGGCTTTTTCTCAAAAAATCTGCCCGGTCACAGGCGGACCGGGCAGATCTGAAAACGGCTTACTTCTCCGCCTTGGGCTCCTCGGAGTCCACCACGGCCTTGAGGCCCTCGGCCAGACCGGCCAGGGACTGGATCTCGGAGGGGATGATGATCTTGGTGGCCTTGCCGTCGGCGGCGGCGGCGAAGGACTCCAGCGCCTTGATCTTGATGACGGCGTCGGAGGGAGCGGCGTCGTTGAGCAGGCGGATGGCCTGGGCGGTGGCCTCCTGAACCTTGAGGACGGCCTGAGCCTTGGCCTCGGCCTCCAACAGCTTGGCCTCCTTGGAGGCCTCAGCCCGGAGAATCACCGACTGGCGCTCGCCCTCGGCCACCAGGATCTGGCTCTGCTTCTGGCCCTCGGCCTGGAGGATCTTCTCCCGGCGCTCCCGCTCTGCCTTCATCTGGCGCTCCATGGCGTCCTGAATCTCCTTGGGGGGCTGGATGGACTTGAGCTCTACCCGGTTGACCTTGATGCCCCAGGGATCGGTGGCCTCGTCCAGAATGGAACGCATTTTGGCGTTGATAATGTCCCGGCTGGTCAGGGACTCGTCCAGGGTCAGCTCGCCGATGATATTGCGCAGGGTGGTGGCGGTCAGGTTCTCAATGGCTGCCATGGGCTGCTCCACGCCATAGGCGTACAGCTTGGGATCGGTGATCTGGAAGAACACGATGGTGTCAATCTGGACGGTGACGTTATCCTTGGTGATGACCGGCTGAGGCGGGAAGTCCGCCACCTGCTCCTTCAGGGAAACAGCTTTCGCCACCCGCTCAATGAAGGGCACCTTGAAGTGGAGACCCACCTGCCAGACGCTGTGGAAGGCGCCCAGACGCTCCACGACGTAGGCCCGGGACTGGCGGACGATGACGATGTTCTTGACCAGCACCAGCAGGACGAGAACGACCAGAATAATCAGTGCGACGAATTCCATGGGATTGCTCCTTTCTCTTTTCTCCCTCAGGCTTTGGGGGAGACAAATACCTTGACCCCTTCGATGCGGTCAATGGTGACGACGGTGCCTGCCGGGATGACCTCCTCGGACAGGGAGCGGGCGGTCCACTCCTGCCCCAGAACCTTGACCCGGCCCCGGTTTTCCAGGTTGTTGACCTCCTCCAGCACCACTGCCTCCTGTCCCAGAATCCGGTCAGAGTTGGTGGCTTGATGGTCCTTGGGGGCGAAGTATCGGGCAGCCAAGGGCTTGAGGGCAAACAGGGCCAGCAGGGAGACGATGAGGAAAACCCAGATCTGGACCCACAGGCTCTCCACAAAGAAGCTGACCAGCAGACTGGCCAGGGCGCCCACGGCAAACCAGATGGAGGTGAGTCCGACCGTGATTCCCTCCACGACCACAAAGACGACAATGGCCAGCACCCAAAACAGTGTGGCGGGTATCATAAACTGCTCACATCCTTTCCTTACGCTTGAATTCATGATACCATAAGCATTGAGAAAAGTAAACGTCTTTTCCAAAGGATAAGAAAAAGTAAGAAGAGCGGGAAAACAGGCTGGAAACCCTTTGCCAACACCTCCGGGATCGGCTATACTGTAGCAAAAGGATGTGACTGACATGGAAACACTGCAATATATGGTCCCCTGCCTACTGGGGCTGGAGAGCCTGGTGGCCGAGGAGCTGAACCGGCTGGGCCTGCAGGAGGTTCGGGCGGAGAACGGCAGGGTCTTCTGCCAGGGGACGCTGGCTGATTTGCCCCGGATGAATATTAATCTGCGCTGCGGCGCCCGGGTGCTGCTGGTGCTCTCCTCCTTCCGGGCGGAGAGCTTTGAGGAGCTGTTTCAGGGCACTCTGGCGGTCCGCTGGGAGGAGCTCATCCCCAGAGACGGCGAGTTCCCGGTAAAGGGCTACTCCATCAACTCCCAGCTCCACTCGGTGCCGGACTGCCAGTCCATTGTGAAAAAGGCGGTCTCCCAGCGGCTGGGCAGAGCCTACGGACTGGAATGGCTGCCGGAGACCGGAGCGCGGCACCAGATTCAGTTCTCTATTTATAAGGATCAGGTCCACCTGTGTCTGGACACCTCCGGACCCGGCCTCTACAAGCGGGGCTACCGGGCGGTGGGCGTAGAGGCGCCGCTGCGGGAGACGCTGGCCGCCGCCATGGTGCTGCTGTCCAAGTACCGGGGGCTGGACCCCTTCTGCGACCCCTTCTGCGGCTCAGGCACCATCTGCATTGAGGCGGCCCTCATCGCGAAAAACCGGGCTCCCGGCCTGAACCGCCGCTTTGCCGCCCAGAATTGGAAGCTGCTGGACAGCGGTCTCTGGATGGACGCGGTGGAGGAGGCCCTGGACAGGGAGTATGACCGGACCTATGACATCTGGGGCGGCGACATCGACCCCAACGCCGTCCGGATCGCCCAGGAGAACGCGGTCAAGGCGGAGGTGGAGGACACCGTCCGCTTTGAGGTGGCGGACGCGGGCCGGTTTTATGCCCATGAGAAGTACGGCCGGGTGGTGACCAATCCCCCCTACGGCGAGCGGCTGATGGAGAAGGAGGACGTCTCCAGGCTCTACCACACCTTCGGCGCCGCCGTCCGGCGGCTCCCCGAGGACTGGCGGGTGAGCATTCTCTCCTCCCACACCGAGTTCGAGGAGGCCTTCGGCCAGAAGGCAAAGAAAAAACGGAAGCTCTATAACGGTATGCTCAAGTGCGACCTGTTTATGTACGGGAAGGTGTGAGGACAGGCACAGATTGCCCATAGGGCGGGGGCTTGCCCCCGCCGCAAAGGCCAGCTAGCTCAAAAACAGGTCTACATCCTCCACGGTCAGCCCGGGCTGCAGGGCCAGATTGACGCCGTAGCCAATCACCTTGGCCACGTCGGACACCAGCACGTCGATGTCCTTGGGGGTGACCAGCAGACTGCCCAGCTCTCCCTCTGCCTCCTGACCGGTCAGGTCGGCGGCCAGAGTGGCAGCGTCCACCACGGTGGGCACCCCGATGGCGATGACCGGTACGCCCAGGGTCTCCCGGTTGAGGGCAGCTCGGGCGTTGCCCACCCCGGAGCCGGGGATGATGCCGGTGTCGGCCAGCTGGACGGTGGAACACAGCCGGTGGACTGACCGGGCGGCCAGTGCGTCAATGGCGATGACCAGACCGGGCTGAATGCGGTCGGTCACCGCCCGGATCAGCTCTCCGCTCTCCACCCCGGTGGTGCCCAACACCCCGGCGGCCAGGGCGGCCACTGGCCGGAAGGGGGCAAACTGCTCCGGGCTGTGCTGAATCAGGTGCCGGGTCACCATGGTGTGGTCGGCGGCCCGGGGGCCTACCGCGTCCGGGGTCACCAGCCGGTTGCCCAGCCCCACCACCAGGGCGGGGAGACCCTCTCCCTCCGGCAGCAGCCGGCCCAGCTCCCGGGCCAGGGCCTGGGCGGCCCGGGGAAAAGCCCCCGCCTCCCGGCGGAGCAGGCCGCCCAGCTCCAGGGTCAGGTAGCGGCCCTGAGGCTTGCCCACCGCCTCGGCTCCTTCTGAACTGATGATCTCCACCTGGGTGACGGGAAAGCCCTGGACGGTGTCCTCGGTCACGGTGACGCCGGGGATCTCCCCGGCCTGCTGGGGGTTTAAAAGCTGGGTGGCCTCAATGGCCAGATCGGTACGTGGCAGCGGCATTTTGCTCTCCTCCCATGAGACTGCCCCTATATCTGGTGGCCTTGTCTCTTTGTGCACCTATTTTCCACCGGGACAGCGGGGATATGCAGGAATTTCAAAAAAATTTCAAAAAACAGTTGCTTTTTCCCCGGAGAGATGCTAGAATACATACTTGCACAGGATTGTGCTCAATTGCTATTAGAGGAGGTGTTTGGTTTGCCGAATATTAAGTCTGCCAAAAAGCGCGTTCTGGTGACCGAAACCAAGGCCATGCAGAATAAGGCCGCCAAGTCTGCTGTGAAGACTTCCCTGAAGAAATTTGACGCCGCGGTGGCTGAGGGCAACCGCAGCGAGGCTGATAGCGCCTACAAAGTGGCTGTGCAGGCAATGGACAAGGCTGCTGCCAAGGGTCTGTTCCACAAGAACAAGGCTGCCCATACCAAGAGCCAGCTGACCATCAAGCTGAATTCTGTCCAGGGCTAAGGCTTATACTTGTTGTCGCATAGGACCGTCTGCCAAAAGCAGACGGTTTTTTGCCATCCTAGGCGCTTATACTTTCTAAGCAGGCATCCCGGCGAGAAAGGGGGACTTATATGAAAGAGTGGCTGGAACGGCCCAATGTTCTCTTGTGCGTGGAGCTGGTTCAGATCTACCTGGACAAAAAGATCTCCCGGGCCAGCGCTCAGCTGGCCTATTACATCCTGCTGAGTATCTTTCCGGTATTGATCGTGGTATCTGCCATCCTGGGTATGCTTCCCCTCTCCGGTTCTGATCTGCTGGGGCAGGTCATTGATGTGCTGCCTTCCGCTGTGGGGACGCTGCTGGAGGACTATCTGGTCTATGTCCAGAACAACCAGAGCGTGGCATTGATCAGCGGCGGTGTTATCATGACCATCACTGCCTCCTCCGCCGCATTCCGGGGCCTGATGGATATTTTCGGCGAGGTGTTCGGACAGCGGGTTCGGGGCGGCATTATGGGTGTGTTTTTCTCTGTTTTGCTTTCCATGCTGCTGTTGGTGTTGATCTACGGCAGTCTGCTCATCGTGCTGCTGGGTGATTGGCTGCTTGGCATGATTCAGTTTTTGCTGGATGTGCCGGTGGTTCACTATAGCTGGCGCCTGGCCCAAATTTTGATGCCTTTTGGACTGATCTTCTGTGTGCTGGCTCTGATCTACCGGCTCACGGCAAGTACACCCCGGCACAAGCGGATGGTGCTGCCTGGAGCGCTGCTGGCCTCGGTGGTATTGGTGGCGGCTACCAGCCTGTTTTCCAGTTTTATCGGCGTTTCCAGCCGGTACGCCACCGTATATGGCTCTCTGGCCTCGGTGATCATCCTGATGGTCTGGCTGTTTCTGTGCAGCAATATTCTGATCATGGGCAACATCTTCAATTTCGTCCGGGCCCGGCACCGGGAGATCTACGGTACCGGCCGCCTGCCTCGACTGCATTTGAAAAAGAATTCTTGAATAATCAGTACGCCCCCTCTGTTCTGATGAACGGAGGGGGCGCGTTTTGTGCTTTGCGGCCAGAAGATCAATAATAGGTCCAGGTCTTGGAGTCAGCCTTGGCGTTGACGCCCCAGATGGAGGTGTCGTAGAAGAACTTTCCGGTAACCGCAGGGTCGGTAGGATCTGTCTTACGGGAGGAGATCTTATCCACCTTGGGGACACCGAAGGGGCCGGCGTTGGAGGTGTTCTTATAGAGCACGACCGGCACCTTGTTGTTCTTGCCGTAGCCGTTTTTCATAATGTCCTGGATCAGATATGCGTAAATGCACTGCATCCGAACGCAGCCGTTGGAGTTGTTGTTGTTGTTGACCATGCTGTTGTAGGAGGAGGAGGAGAAGCTGTTGGGGCTCATGGAGCCGAAATACAGAGCAGAGTGGAACCAACTGTAGGTGCCGGAGATATAGCTGGCATACTGCTCATAGCTGCCGGAGTCCAGCCAGCGCTGGCCGGTACCCGCTTTCAGGAAAGCGGACTTGGCCTTGTTGCTGTACATGGTTTTGTTGGGGTTGCCCACGCAGCGCACTGATACTGCCGGGATGCAGTAGGAATCCGTTTCGCTGTCATAGAGATAAATGGTGGCATAGCTGGGGTTGCTGTTGTTGGTATTGATACACACCGTGATCCGGCACTTCAGGTTGCGGTAGCTCTTTCCAAAGTAGGAGTAGAGATTGGTGACCAGAGCACCGGTCTTGGTATCAAAGTAGTACTTGTAATTGCCGCCGTTGCGGGAGAGATACTGCCAGCCCACCAGGCAAATGCCGTCTTTGACGTAATAGGTATTGCCGTCCTTTTTCACCCAGCCGCTGCCGCTCATGGTGATGGAGAAGGTCATGCCATTGCTGTCATAGGCGCCCTGGTAGTTGGTTTCCTTGCCGTTGACCGTGACTGTCTTATAGGCCTTGACGGTGTAGTAATAAGCAGTGTTCTTATCCTTAACCGCAGTATCCTTATAGGCCAGAGTGGAGGCGTCGGCAGTGATGGCCAGCCGTTCCCAGCTGCTGTTGGCAGTCTTGCGATAGATCATGTAACCGGTAGCGCCGGAGACTGCCTTCCACTTGACGGTGGTGCCGCTGGAGCTGCACAGCACCGACTCCAGGGCAGGAGCCGGCAGATAGACGGCCAAGACGCCTGTGGTGTTATAGGAACTCAGAGAGGTGTTATCCGAGGCCACCGCCCGGACAGTGTAGAAATAGGTAGCGCCGGTAGAGAGCTTGCTGGAATCCAGATAAACCTCAGTGGAGCCGTTGGAGATGGTGGTCACCTTAGTCCAGCTTTCGCCGGATTTCTTCCGGTAGACCTGATAGCCGGCCGCACCGGAGACCTTGGTCCAGGAGATTTTTACACCGGAGGCTGTCATGCTGGTGCCGGACAGGGCAGGGGTGGAAAGAAAGACAGCGGTCTGACTGGATGCGGCGCTCCAGCAGTTGCTTTTGTCAACTCCGGTTTTTGCCAGAGGAGTAGTGCCATAATAGGCCCGGATCGAATAGCTGTATTTCGTACCGCTGGTCAGGTTTTTATCCTCGTAGCGGCCCTGAGTGGCGTCGGCCAGAGTCTCGGCGTCAACGTTGGCCAGAACGGTGGTGCTGCCGTCTTCCACTTTCCGGTAGATACGGTAGCCGGTGGCCTTGGAATCCAGCGTCCAGAAGATCACATTGCCTGTAGCGTTGGCAGCTACCTTAAATGTGGGTGCAGCATGATAGACCGAACTGGAGGTGGGATTGTTGTAGCCGCTGGTATAGGTATTGCCGTCGGAAGCCTTAAAAGTGGCCTTTACCGTGTAGCCATAGGCGGCGTCGGCAGTGACGGTTTTATCCAGGTAGGAGGTAGTTTTTCCGTTATTGATCTGAGCAATCCGGGTATAGGAACCAGCGTTGTTGTTCCGGCGGTAAACCAGGTAGCCTGTGGCGTTGGGCACGGCGGTCCAGGTGGTGCGCAGACCGCCGGCGTCACTATAGGTGGCCTCCAGCTGGGGAGTAGCCACATAAGTCAGGGCAGAGGATGCCTTATAGCTGCTCCACAGGTTGGTATTATAGTTGTTGTCGCTGGAGAGCTTCTGGCTCTCGCCGTAATAGGCACGGACAGTATAGGTATAAGCTGTGCCGGAGACTGCGGAGGTATCTGTATAAGTGACGGTAGATCCGCCGGCCAGATTGGCCACAACGGTCCAGCGGGTCTCGCCGGACTTCTGCCGGAATACCCGATAACCGGTAGCAGTGGTGTCCTTGCTCCAGCTCACCACAATGCCATCACCGGCCTTGAGGGTTACAGCAGGAATGGCGTGATAGGCGATAGCAGAGGCGGGGTCATTGGAGAGATCAAAGAAGGGGCCGAGGACAGAGCCTTTCGTGGCCCGGACGGTGTAGTAATAGCTGTTGCCGGCCTCGGCGGTCTTGTCGGTAAAGGTGGTGCCGGTGATCGTGGTATTCGTGGCCAGACGGACCCAGTCTCCCCCAGAAGCGTCCTTCCGGTAGACGCGGTAGCTCTCAGCACCTGCCACCTTATCCCAGCAAAGGACCATGCCGTTGGAGGTGCCGTAGGCGTTGGTCAGCGTGGGAGCGGCCAGGTAATACACAGCGCTGCTGGCCTGATAGCCGCTCCAGACGGGCGCGGTGTAAGCTTCCCGGCTGTCTCCCTGCTGGGTGCCGTAATACGCCCGGACATAATAGGTATAGGTATCGTCGCTGGAGGCGTTGGCGTCCTGCCACTGAAGCTTTTTGCTTTCTCCGGCGGCAGTGGTCAGGTCATCGACAACGACCCAGGACTTGCTGCTCTGGGCCATCCGAAATACCCGGTAGCCGGTGGCGTCGGCATCCTGGGTCCAGGTGAGCCGGACGCCGCCGGCGGCAGAGACAGCGGTGACCTGGGGAATGGGACGGCAGATAAATTCCATCACATCCGCTTCAGCAGGAGAAGAACCCTCGGCATAAACTGCCTGCACATAGTAATAATAGGTCTGACCGGCCTTGGTGGCGCTGGTATCGGTATAAGAAGTGGTGCTGGCATCTGTGGTGCCGATCTGGGCCCAGGCGCCATCGGCGCCCTCCCGGCGGTAGATCTGGTACTGCTGGGCGTCCTCCTGGGCCTCCCAGGTCAGCGTGGGGCTTCCGCCGGTGGTTGCGTCCTGGGTCACACCGGTGATATGTACAGCGGAAGCCACGCCTGCTGCATAGGCCACGCCGTCTTTCTCGCCGGTGTAGAGACCGTTGTCCTCGTCATCCTGGTTAAAGGCAAAAAGATAGCTCTGATGCTCCTCGGCATCGGACACGACATAGACCTCCTGGGCGGTGTATACCGGTTGAGTCTCTTCCCCGTCGGCCAGGCTGGCCTGCTCAGTGGGGGTGTCGGCCAGGCTCAGATAGCGGTCAGTGGTAGAGAACAGAGGCTCCTCGTCCTGAAGAATACCCTCCTTGTAGTAGAAGAAGTGGGGAGTCTCCAGCATTTTCTCCGGGTCCTCTTCGTTGTAGTCGTAAAAGGCCACAATACCGGTGTATTTCTCCTCGGCAATCCTGCCGTCAGCCGTCTGCTCGGGGTCAGCGTAGGCGGTGATGTACACCACCAGCTTCTTTGGCGCCAGATAGTTGCCCTCGCTGTCAAAATAGACCGGATTTACCGCGTCCGGCTGCTGAGAGACCTCGGCGTCTGTCTGAGCGCCGGACTCCATCTGCGTGCTGATGGACGGATCACCGGCCTCAGGCAGGGCGGTATCCTGCTGATCGTCAAAGGGATCCTGAGCCGTCGCTGCGGTCTGGCTGTCTGGGGCGCTGTTAACGGCGTCAACGGCAGCTGCCGGCAGGGACAGCACCATGAGCATCGCCAAAAGCAGACTGACCGAGCGGGTGAAGAAGGGATGTTTCACAAGTGACACTTCCTTTTTATGGGTTCGGTTGGGTGGATGGGGACAATGCGCATCAATTGTGCAGAAAGCCGAGAGGCGGTTACCACTCGGTGGAATAAGTGCGGACCCGATAGACAGCCCCCAGCGACCGGCAGATCCGGCCGCAGGCCTCAATCTCCTCCTGAGGCATGGTGTCCACCACGGTCATAATCACCTTGGGGACGTATTTGACCGCCTCCCGAGTGAAGTCCAGCATGGCCTGATAGCTATCAATGCCGTACTTGCTCCGGCAGGTGGCCTGGTAGTCCCCCGGCGTGGCCCGGTTGAGGGAGATGGAGAGGATATCAAACTTGCCGGCAAAGAGGTGGGCAGTGGGCCTGCCGTGGATCAGATCGCTGTGGCCGTTGGTGTCCATCCGGATGGGGATGGAGGAATAGCCCTTCACCTGCTCCGCCACCCAGAGGATGTCCTCCAGACGGTAGGTGGGCTCTCCATAGCCGCAGAATACCAGCTCCTGATATTGGGAGAGATCCCGCTTCCGGATGTCCGCCAGAATCTCATCCCGGGAAGGCTCCCGCTCCAGCCACAGGGGGCCGGAGTCTCCCACCCGGTCGCCGGTGGTGCGCAGGCAGAAGGTACAGCTGCAGTCACAGCGGTTGGTGGTGTTGACATAGAGGTTTTTACCGTAGACGTAAGTAATGGTCAAGTTCAAACACCTGGTTTCTCAAGAGAGTGGGGGATGCGGAAGAACCGGCGGCCGTTTTCTGTGGTGATCCGGGCCACCTCTTCCAGGGGCAGTCCTTTGATCTCCGCCAGCTTCTGGGCTACCTGATATACCCGGAGCGAGGAGTTCCGACGGAACTTTTTGTCCTCCGGGGTGCGGGGATAGGGGATCATATAGGGGGAGTCGGTCTCAATCATAATCTTCTCCAGGGGGATGGCAGCAGCTACCTCTACAGGCCGCCTGGCATTGGGAAAGGTGAGGGCGCCGGTAAATGAGATCATCCAGCCCCGGTCAATCAGCTCTCTGGCCTGCTCCACGCCGCCGGAATAGCAGTGAAAGACGCCACGGACGCCGGGATAGGCTCGGACCATCTCCATGGAGTCGGCGTGTGCCTCCCGGTCATGGAAGATCACCGGCAGATCCAGCGCCTGGGCCAGCTCAAACTGCCGGCAAAGGCCGGCTCTTTGCACCTCCCGAGGGGCATAGTCCGCCCAATAGTAGTCCAGGCCGATCTCGCCAATGGCCCGAACCTTGGGGTCTCCGGCCATCGTGCGCAACTGCTCCAGGGCGCCATCGTCCAGTTTTTCAATGTCCGACGGGTGAAACCCCACCGCGGCATAGATATGAGGAAAGCGGCGGGCACAGTCCAGCGCTTTGCGGGAACTGTCCAGCTCGCAGCCGGGAATCAGCGCCAGCGCTACCCCCGCCTGGGGCAGGCCGGCCAGCAGATGCTCCCGGTCCCGGTCAAAGGCCGGGGAGTCATAATGGGCATGGGTATCAAAATACATAGCATCATCCGATCTCAGGCAAATCAGCAGCATCCCCGGACGCGCCAGCGGATACTTAGCTACAGTATATCGGTTTTTTCAGGGAATTGCAATGTACAAATTGCCGTTTTCTCCCTGAATCACCGGAAAACGGATGCGAATTAAAGGAAATTAAGAAGCTGCGGTCCGTCTGCCCCGGTTGCGGGGGGGAAAGAAACATGGTACAATTCAGACAATTGGATCGAAAAGGAGTCTTTTTCATGAGACAGATTTCACTTTTGCTCAGCGCTGTATTCCTGCTGCTGTGCTGCGGCTGCGCAGCGGGTCAGCCGGTAAAGCAGCAGACCCAGGAGGAGCAGGCCCAGGAAGAGCAGGCGGCCCAGACAGGGGACGCCGCCGGCCAGGAGGCAGAGCGCCGGGCCCAGGAGGCAGCTCAAAAGGCGGCGGAAGAGGCTGCCCGTCAGGCAGAGGAGGAGGCCCGGGCGGAGGAAGAGGCCGCTCAGGCAGAGGAACAGGCTCCGGAGCCCTATCTCATCTGCATCGACGCCGGCCACCAGGCCAAAGGCAGCAATGAGAAGGAGCCAAACGGCCCCGGCTCCTCCACCATGAAGGCCAGAGTCACCGGCGGCACCCGGGGCACCACCACCGGGCTGTATGAATACGAGCTGAACCTCCAGGTCTCTCTCAAGCTCCAGACAGAGCTGGAGACCCGGGGCTATGAGGTGCTGATGGTGCGCACGGAAAATGACGTGGACATCAGCAACGCCGAGCGGAGCCAGATTGCCAACGAGGCGGGGGCAGACGCCTTTATCCGCATCCATGCCAACGGCTCAGACAGCGCCTCCGCCCACGGGGCTATGACCATCTGTCAGACGCCCTCCAACCCGTATAACGGCGACCTGTACGGTCAGTCCCGGGCCCTGTCTGACGCAGTGCTGGACGGACTGGTGGCGGCCACCGGAGCCAAACGGGAAAAAGTCTGGGAGACGGACACCATGACCGGAATCAACTGGTGTGAGGTGCCTGTTACCATTGTAGAGATGGGTTATATGACCAATCCGGAGGAGGACAGGCTGATGGCCACCGACGAGTATCAGCAGAAGATTGCCTCCGGCATCGCCGACGGGCTGGACGCCTACTTTGCCGCTCAGGAGGCAGAGGCGGCAGAGCCTGCGGAAGCGGAAGAATAACCGTTTGGGACAAAACTGCGCCCCTGTGCCGAACGGCACAGGGGCGCAGCGCGTCAAAAATCATTCATCTTTGGCCGGCGGATACTCGTTGCACAGCAGCCGGTAGGGCGGCTCGTCCTCCTCGATGGCGGGGAAGCGGCCCAGGGTCTCATAGAACCGGTTGTCCGTGTTGTCGTCGTTGCACTGGCTCACCTCGCCCAGCAGGACGGGGCCGGTGCCCGGCTCCACCTCAAAGTCGTGGTAGAGATAGGGATAGATGGTGATGCTCTCCCCCGGGGTCAGCCGCACCTGGGTGCCGGCGGGCACGGTGCGGGCGCAGCCGTCCACATGGACGGTGACGGGAGTCTCCCGGTCCAGCTCCTCCTCCGGGGTGGAGTTGTACACCCGGATGAACACATTGCCGCCGCCCCGGTTGATGATGTCCTCCATCTTGTGCCAGTGGAAGTGCATGGGGGAGTACTGTCCCTCCTTCAAATAGAGCAGCTTTTCCGCATAGGTCTTGGGATACTTGTCTCGGAGGGAGAGATTGCCGTTGCGGAGGGTAATCAGAGAAAAGCCCAGCTGGTCGAATTTTCCCATGCCATAGTCGGTGATGTCCCAGCCCAGCTGATTCTCCCGCACCTCGTCGTATTCGTGGCCCTTTTCCTGCCACTGCTCCGGCGTAAAGCCGCAGAAGGGCGGGAGAGAGAACCGGTAGTCTCGGAGCATGGCCTCCATCTCCTGCAGCGCTGCGTTGATCTCACTGCGTTTCATATCAGGTCACCTCGCCTGTCAGAATATGCCGGGACGCCGCGTTCCTTCTCCCGGCTGCTGCCTCCATGATAGCACTGTCCCGGGGGACGGGCAAGGGGCAAAAAAGGACGTCCGGCAGGACAAAGGCCAAAAGCCTCGTCACTGCCGGGCGCTCTTTACCATCTTATGAGGAACCAGGATCAATTCTCTGCCGTAGGGCGGGGGCTTGCCCCCACTGTTAGCATCGAGCGATGATTCCACGCCGCGGGCAATCAGTCCGCAAACAGCGGCGTGGAGAGATACCGGTCGCCGGTGTCGGGGAGCAGGGCCACAATCGTCTTGCCCTTGTTCTCCGGCCGCTTGGCCAGCTGAATGGCGGCGTGAATGGCGGCGCCGGAGGAGATGCCCACCAGCACGCCCTCGGAGCGGCCCACTAGCTTGCCGGCGGCAAAGGCGGCCTCGTTCTCTACGGGGATGATCTCGTCATAGACCTGGGTGTCCAGCACGTCAGGGACAAAGCCTGCGCCGATGCCCTGAATCTTGTGGGCGCCGGCCACGCCCTTGCTCAGCACAGGGGAGGAGGCGGGCTCCACCGCCACCACCTTGACGGCGGGATTGCGACTCTTGAGATACGCGCCCACGCCGGTCACCGTGCCGCCGGTGCCTACGCCGGCCACGAAGATGTCTACCTGGCCGTCGGTATCCTCCCAGATCTCCGGGCCGGTGGTGGCTTTGTGAGCCTCGGGGTTGGCAGGGTTGACAAACTGGCCGGGGATAAAGGCGTTGGGCAGCTCTTTGGCCAGCTCCTCCGCCTTGGCGATGGCACCCTTCATGCCTTTGGCGCCCTCGGTCAGCACCAGCTCGGCGCCGTAGGCCTTCATCAGCTGTCGGCGCTCCACGCTCATGGTCTCCGGCATGACGATGATGATCCGATAGCCCCGGGCGGCGGCCACAGAGGCCAGGCCGATGCCGGTGTTGCCGGAGGTGGGCTCAATGATGACAGAGTCCGGCCCCAGCAGGCCCTTGGCCTCGGCGTCGTCGATCATCGCCTTGGCAATCCGGTCCTTGACGGAGCCTGCGGGGTTGAAGTACTCCAGCTTGGCCAGAATTTTGGCTTCCAGCTTTTCCTGGGCCTCAATGTGGGTCAGCTCCAGCAGCGGGGTCTTGCCGATCAGCTGGTCTGCGGATGTATAAATCTTGCTCATAATTCAATTCCTCCCAATTGATATGGATCATTGATGATATTTATTTGATTACAGCGTCTGCCGAAGCGGTTGCCGCGCCGGATCAACGCCGGATACATCGTCTCAGTTTCATTTATTACCAACCTCCCGAGTGGGTATGTAGGGATAATAAACCAATCAACCCGGTTTGTCAAGGGGGAATTTGAAATTTTTACCGCCGGGGAGGCAAAAGAAAAAAGAATGAAAAAAGGGGTTGACAATCCCGTCTTCCCGTCGTATACTTCACCACAACAAACCTACTCGGCAGATATGATGAAAGACGTGGAAGAGGAGAGTAGGCAGGCGGATATGTGCAGAGAGCCCCGGCTGGTGGAAAGGGGTACAGAAGAGCCTGCTGAAGATGGCCTTGGAGTCGCATGGCTGACGGCCCGGTTGGGCTTTAGGCGGTGACGGGAGCGCCCGTGACAGCGCAGGAGTTTGATGGAACTCCCGGAGGCCGGTTCTGTGAGGAGCCGGTGAATCAAGGTGGTAACACGGCGATTTTTCGTTCGTCCTTGGAGCAAATGCTTCAAGGGCTTTTTTGTTGCCCTCTGCCCGTCTTACTTCAAAAAGGAGCTGAATCTGTTTGAGCGATCCCATCATTCAAATCCGCCATCTGACCAAGACCTTTGGCACCGGCGAAGGGGCGGTCACCGCCCTGGAGGACATCAATCTGGACGTCCTGCCCGGGGAGATCTTCGGCATCATCGGCCTGTCCGGCGCGGGCAAGAGCACCCTGGTGCGCTGCCTCAACCTGCTGGAGCGGCCCACCTCCGGCTCCGTCCTGGTGGACGGCAGGGAGATGACCGCCCTGTCGGAAAAGGAGCTGCGAGAGGCCCGGCGGTCCATCACCATGATCTTCCAGAGCTTCAACCTGCTGATGCAGCGCACCTGTCTCAGCAACGTCTGTTTCCCCATGGAGATCTCCGGGGTGTCCAAGGCTAAGGCGAAGGCCCGTGCCCTGGAGCTGCTGGAGCTGGTGGGCCTGAAGGAAAAGGCGGACGCCTATCCCGCCCAGCTCTCCGGCGGCCAGAAGCAGCGGGTGGCCATCGCCCGTGCCCTGGCCACCGACCCCAAGGTGCTGCTGTGCGATGAGGCCACCTCCGCCCTGGACCCCACCACCACCGCCTCCATTCTGGCCCTGCTCAAGGAGCTGAACCAGAAGCTGGGGGTCACCGTGGTGGTCATCACCCACCAGATGAGCGTCATCGAGGAGATCTGTCACCGGGTGGCCATTCTGGACGAGGGCACTGTGGCGGAGCAGGGCAGAGTGGAGGACATCTTCTCCCACCCCTCCACCGACGCCGCCCGGCGGCTGGTCTATCCCGGGGGCGTCACCGCCGCGCCGCTGTCCGTCTCCAGCCGGGTGATCCGGGTGGCCTTTGACGGCGGCACCGCCTATCACCCCCTCATCGCATCTCTCGCCATCGACTGCGGCGTCAAGGTGAACATCCTGGGCGCTGACACCCGCAATATTGACGGCAAGGCCTTCGGCACCATGCTGCTGGGCCTGCCGGAGGACCCCAACGAGGCCGCCAAGGCCCTGAGCTACATCCGTTCGCAGCCCCATGTCACTGCCGAGGAGGTGGAATCCCATGCTTGACATCTTTACCGCCGCGTTCTGGGATCAGTACGGCGCCCTGATCTGGAAGGAGACGCTGAACACGCTGACCATGGTGGGCGTCTCCACCGTCTTTGCCTATCTGCTGGGCCTGCCCCTGGGGGTGCTGCTGGTGATCACCCAGGAGCATGGCATCCGGCCCCATAAGCTGGTCAATCAGGTGCTGGGCTGGATCATCAACGTGGGCCGGTCCCTTCCCTTTATCATCCTGATGATCTCCATTATGCCCTTCACCAAGCTGATCGTGGGCACCAAGATCGGCGTCAAGGGCGCCATCGTCCCCCTGGTGGTCTCCGCCGCCCCCTTTATCGCCCGTATGGTGGAGACCTCCCTCACTGAGGTGGACGCCGGCGTGGTGGAGGCGGCCCAGTCCATGGGGGCCTCCACCTTCCAGATCGTCTGGAAGGTCTATCTCCCCGAGGCCATGCCCTCCCTGGTGCTGGGCGGCTCTATCTCGGTGATCACCATCCTGGCCTATACCGCCATCGCCGGCGCCGTGGGTGCGGGCGGCCTGGGCGACCTGGCCATCCGGTACGGCTATAACCGCCGGGTGGACTCCATGCTGCTGATCACGGTGATTCTGCTCATCGTGCTGGTTCAGATCATTCAATCCATTTTCAGCCGTTTGTCGACCGGGATTGACAAGCGTTTGAAATAAAAGCAACATCTTTGAATAGGAGGAAATTGTCATGAAAAAGAATCTGCTTGCCCTGTTTCTTGCCCTGATCCTGGCCCTGTCTCTGGCCGCCTGCGGCAGTACCGGCTCCAGCGAGCCCGCCGCAGAAGAGGAGACTCCCGCCGCAGAGGACGCCGCGCCCGCAGAGGACGCCGCGCCCGCCGAGGACGCCGCCGCAGAGGAACCCGCAGAGGAGCCCGCCGAGACGGTGGTCCTGAAGGTGGCCGCCTCTCCCACCCCCCATGCCGAGATTCTGGCCCAGGTGAAGGACGTGCTGGCTGAGCAGGGCATTGACCTGCAGGTCACCGAGTACGGCGACTATGTGGTGCCCAACACCGCCGTGGAGGAGGGCGATGAGGACGTCAACTACTTCCAGCATCAGCCCTATCTGGACCAGTTCAACGCCGAGAACGACACCCATCTGGTCAGCGTGGCCGCCATCCACTACGAGCCCTTCGGCATCTATCCCTGCAAGACCGCCTCTCTGGAGGAGCTGCCTGACGGCGCTCTGGTGGGCGTGCCCAACGACGTGACCAACGAGGCCCGGGCCCTGCAGCTGCTGGAGTCCGCCGGTCTGATCACCCTGAAGGAGGGCGTGGGCCTGGAGGCCACCACCAACGATATCGTGGACAACCCCAAGAACCTGGAGTTCCTGGAGCTGGAGGCCGCCATGCTGCCCAACGTGACCACTGAGGTGGACATCGCCGCCATCAACGGCAACTATGCCCTCCAGGCCGGCTTCTCCTCCGCCGCCGACGCCATCTACACCGAGGACCCCAACTCCGAGGCCGCCCAGACCTTTGCCAACGTCATCGTGGTCAAGGAGGGCAACGAGAACAACCCCGCTGTCCAGGCCCTGGTGGAGGCATTGCAGTCTGACGCTGTCCGGGACTACATCAACGAGACCTACGACGGCAACGTGCTGCCCATTTTCTAAACCGATCCAACCGCGAACAGGCACAGCCCCGGCCAAACGGCCGGGGCTGGTTTTCTTAATATTGTTCCGGCAGCAGCTTGACCACCGCTGTGTTGGCGTAGGTCATGGGGTCGCTGTGCAGGAAAAAGACCACACCGTCGCAGGGGGCCAGCAACCGCTCCAGTGCGCTGCCCTCTCCAGGGTCCAGAATCTCTGCCAGAGGGTCGCCGGCGGTGATCCGGTCCCCCGGCTTGCACATGGGCCGGAAGATGCCCGCGTAGCGGGGCCGTACCGTGGCCAGGGCGCTGTCCTCCCAGATCTGGGGCAGATAACCGCCCCCCACCGGGTGATCCAGCACCCCCTCCCGGGCCAGAAAGCGGAGCATTGCCCGGACAACCAGATCAGCGCTGACCTCGTCAATGGAGGCGGTGGTGGTGGTGTAGATGCTGTAGGCATTGGTGTTCCAGATCTGCCAGTTGTAGTTCAGCGTAGTGGTGTCATAGGGCCGGGGATCCCGGAGAATGATGTGAGGCAGGCCGAACTCTTTTGCCTTGTCCACATTTTCAAAGCCGGTGCGCATCATCCGCACATGGGGCAGGAACTGGCCGGGCATATAGAAGGAGGCCAGCTGGATACCGTTGGCGTATTGGGAGATCTGGCGAAAAACCCCGTCGGCAATCCGCTGCGTGGTCTCCCCCTGGTCATAGCCGGGGAACATCCGGTTGATGTCAGTGTTGTCGGTGGGCCAGAACCGCTTGCCCACGTTCATGGAGTAGGGGTTCAGGGAGGGCAGCACCAGAATCTCCTTGCCGGGGCACAGCTCCCCCCGCTGCTCTGCACGCTTCAGCGCTTTTACCAGCTGGGAGCAGGTGTAAATCTGCTGGTACTCGTTGCCCCGGAGGCTGCCTACCACGCACAGAGTCTTTTCCCCCTGGCCGAAGGTGTAGCCGTGAATGCGAAAGTTCTCCCGGTAGAGGGAGGGAATCTCATAGATGACGCTCTGTCTCATGTCACACAGCCTCCTTCCGGATCCGGGCCAGCAGCGACCCCTCGTCCACCACTGGGTACTCCCGGATAGTGAAGAGCAGGCCGTCCGCCGGGGCGGTGACCTGGCAGAGGACCTCGCCGGTCAGCGGGTTGAGAATGGAGCCGATCCGGTCTCCTGCCTTCAGCATGGCTCCGTGGGTGTTCTCCTTCAGAAAGATGCCGGAGACCGGGGCGTTGAGATAGCAGACGGCGTCCTCTTGCTCAGAGATCACCGGCGTCCGCACCTCGGGTACCGGCCCGGTCCAGATGCCCAGCTCCGCCATGAGCCGGAAAATGCCCTGGGTGAGCTGATCGCCGTAGGCCGGGGTCAGGCGCATGCCCACACCCATCTCCACCACCAGAGTGGGGACGCCGCGGCTGTTCAGACTGTGGGCCAGGGTGGCCTCCAGCACCGTGTTGGCCCCGTGGACCCAGATAAAGTCCACATTGGCCAGCCTGGCGTAGTCCATCAGCTGATCCCGGAACAGCTCGTTGATGCGGATCTGGGGCATCTCGGTGAGATAGATATTGCTGGCGTGGATGTCCAGGCACAGGTCGGAGCCCAGCAGATCTTCGATAATCTTGGCAGCCATATATTCGGTCATAGCCCCGTCCCGGCTGCCTGGAAAGAGCCGGTTCATGTCCAGGTCAAAGCCGGGAATGCCCCGGGTCACCGAGTCGATGCCCAGGGGATTCAGCGCGGGGTAGAGGTCCACCGTGCCCTGGAGGTATTCCGGGTGGGCCTGAATCTGCCGGCAGAGCTGGTAGCAGACATACTGTCCCTCCAGCTCGTCGCCGTGGATGCCGGTGACAATGCTGATCCGCTTGCCCCTGGCCCCAGTGGCCGGGGACAGGCGGTTTTTCTGAATCACCAGATTTTCAAAGACGGGCAGGGGAATGGACGCCACCGTCTGAATCATAAACAATCACTCCTCACAGTTGCCCCACCTCAGGCGGGATAATGCAGGGCGACACAGACACCCGCACGGTCTGAGTCTGGGTTCCGCCCCCCAGAAAGACGCCCTGATTCATAATACAGTCTCCATAGTCTCTCCCGCAGGAGATTTTGATGTGCTGATCCTCCACCCGGAGCAGGTTGGTGGGGTCCAGACCGTACCAGCGGCCCTGACTGAGCACCTCCACCCAGGCGTGGCTGGCCCCCTCCCCCTGAAGCATACCCACCACATAACGGGCGGGAATCCCCTCCAGCCGGCACAGGGCCAGAAGGATGTGGGCGTAGTCCTGACAGACTCCCGCCCCCAGGGTCAGGGCTTCCTCGGCGGTGGTCTGAACGCCGGTGACCCACTGCTGGTAGGACAGGGCGCTGTAGACCGCCTCCATAAGCTGCAGGCTCCGCTCCAGGGGGGAGTGTGTCTCACTCCGGGTCGGCAGCTGCCGGGCCAGGGCCAACAGATAGGGGCCGGGCCGGGTATAGGGGGAGGAATATTTCATCACGCGCCACCGTTCCGGATGAGGCTCCGGTACACCCGGAGACAGCCCGGCTCTGGCATAGCCGGTGACCTCCACCAGAAACTGCTCCTGCTGTGCCTCGGCTGCGCCATAAAAGCAGAGATTCCCGAAGGAATCTCTGCTTTCCCGAAGAAAGCGGTGGGGGGAAATCTCAATCCGCTGGCCGAAGAGATGCTGCCGCTCATCTGTCAGGGGAAAGGCACGGAGGAAAAACCGGTGATTCCACGCCGGTTGGGAAAACTGGAGCCGGAGACTGTATTCGTATCGCAGCTCCTCCATCTCAGACCTCCGTCAAATGCTCAACGCAGTCCACGATGGATCGGTAGTCCAGAGTCTCCGCCTCCACCAATTGGGTCAGCTGATTCCGCCGGTCCAGGTGGTAGCAGACGGTGCACCGGTCGATCCGGCCCAGCAGACGGCGCACCTCCCGGCGCAGGGCGGGGGCGGGCATGTGCAGCCGGGCGTAGAGGTCGATGCGCTCCACCCGCTTGCCCACCTTGATAATGTTCCGGGTGTTCTCGTCCTCCACCTGGTCATCAATGATGCCCCAGAAGGCCAGAATATTGTCCACAATCTTCTGGAACTCCAGCATGGGGGCCTGGCTGTTCCGGGCCCGGTTCATCTCATAGACGGCCAGCTGGATATAGCTCAGTTCCTCGGTGCCGATCTCCTGCCGCAGCTCGATGCCGTTGTCATAGGCCCGGCGGAGGTTGCTGGCGATGGAGTTGGGGTCGCTCTCATCAAAGGGGTAGCGGCGCAAAAAGTTTTGGGCCGTGGGGTAGATATTGGGGATGTCCAGAGACTGGCAGAACTCCCCGTAGGTGTCCCCCTGATCCAGCATCTGGTCATAACGCTTTGCAAACAGCTGTAAGGTGGTGTACACCCGCTCCGAATACCGGCCCAGCCAGAACAGCCGGTTGGTCACATCTAACGACTTAACACCCATGTGTCCTTAAAGCCTCCTCCCTGAGAAGAATTGACGATGAAAGAGTCGGGGTTCCGGGAGAACCGGGTCAGGCCGCTTTTCCAGACCACCGGCTCCTCGGAAGAGAGGACGAAGGCCCGGAGATCCGCCTTCCGGGGCACCCGTTTGCCCTCGTCCATAATGTCCAGATCCTGGAAGTCGATGACCTCCTGGGCGATGAACCGGCGGGGCTCCGCCTTGAGCAGGGCGATGAAGTCCTCCTTCTGCTTTGCGGTCATCTTGCTGCCAAAGACCACGCCGTAGCCTCCCGCCTCGGCCACATCCTTGAGCACCAGAGAGTCGAAGTGCTCCAGGGTGTACTGCATGTCCTCCTCGTAGAAGGGGAGATAGGTGGGGGCGTTGGAGAGGATGGGCTCCTCCCCCAGATAGTAGCGGATCATCTTGGGCACAAAGTAGTAAATGCCCTTGTCATCGGCGATGCCGTTGCCCGGGGCGTTGAGAATGGCCACCTGGCCCTTCTGATAGGCGGAGAACAGGTTGGGCACCCCGATCACCGACTCCCGGCAGAAGTGGAGGGGGTCCAGATACTCATCGGAGATCCGCCGGTAGATGGCGCCCACCCGCTCCTTTTTGCCGGTGTAGTCCACAAAGTAGACCCCGTCCGGCTCCACCACCAGATCCTGGCCGCTGACCAGGGGACAGTGGGTCTGCTCGGCCAGATAGGAGTGCTCAAAGTAGGCGGCGTTGTACCGGCCGGGTGTGAGTACCACGGTGAGGCCGCCGGTGCTGGCATACTCCATGGTGTGGCTCAGCAGCTGGGCGTAGTTCCGGTTGTCCTCGATGTGATAGTCCTGAAAGGTGCGGGGACTGCTCCGGCGGCAGAGCTCCCGGGCGATTAGGGGATAGGAGGCGCCGGAGGGCACCCGCAGGTTGTCCTCCAGAATGTACCAGACGCCGTCCTTGCCCAGCACCAGATCGATGCCGGAGATGTGGGAGGCCACTCCGTGGGGCGGGTGGATGCCCTCGCACTGGGCCAGATAGCCGCTGGAGGCGTAGATAAACTCCTCCGGCACCACCTTGTCCCGGACGATCTTTTTCTCGTTGTAGATGTCTTCCAGAAACAGGTTCAGCGCCTTGACCCGCTGGCGCAGACCCCGGTCTAGCTTGTCGAACTCATCGGCGGAGATGATCCGGGGAATGGCGTCAAAGGGAAATAGTTGCTCTTTAAACGTATTGTTTTTGTAGATGCCGAACTTGACTCCGTAGCGGGCCAGCAGCGTGTTGACCGACTCCGCGCGGGTTACCAGATCCATCTCATCGTACATAGAATCACCCTCTCTTTGCTCTCTCATGGGGGCGTCCGGAGATGGCATACCCCAAAAAAGAAACAAAGGCGCCTTGCCAATGCAAAACACCTTTGTTTTCCTGATCATGGTAACACGGATGCCCTGAAACTGTCAAGCGTTTCCGGACGGAAATAGACTGCGTTTTGCAATTTCACATCTGACAAATTGCAAATACCCCCTGCGCAGCGGTCTGCGCAGGGGGCGGAGTGAAATGACTTACTTTCTGGGATTCTTCAGCGCTGCCTGCGCCGCAGCCAGCCGGGCGATGGGCACCCGGAAGGGGGAGCAGGAGACATAGGTCAGGCCGATGTCATGGCAGAACTCGATGGAGGTGGGATCGCCGCCGTGCTCGCCGCAGATGCCCATGTGCATCCCGGGACGGACGGAGCGGCCGTAATCCACAGCCAGCTTCATCAGGCGGCCAGTGCCCCGGCGGTCCAGACGCTGGAAGGGATCGTGCTCCAGCAGCTTCTTGTCCATGTAGGTGTCCAGGAACTTGCCGCAGTCGTCACGGGAGAAGCCCCAGGTCATCTGGGTCAGGTCGTTGGTGCCGAAGCAGAAGAACTCGGCCTCCTTGGCGATGGCGTCGGCGCGGAGGGCGGCACGGGGCAGCTCGATCATGGTGCCGACCTCATAGTGCAGCTCGATACCGGCGGCGGAGATGAGCTCGTTGGCCACCTTGTTGATGATGTCCTTGACGAACTTCAGCTCGTGGTCGGAGGCGACCAGGGGAACCATGATCTCGGGGACGACCTTCTCGCCGGTCTCCTTGTAGACGTTGATGGCGGCCTCGATGATGGCACGGGTCTGCATCTCGGCGATCTCAGGGAACTTAATGGGCAGACGGCAGCCGCGCATACCCATCATGGGGTTGACCTCCTGGAGGCTGACCACCACGTTCTTCAGATGCTCAAAGGTGAGGCCCATGGTAGCGGCCAGCGCCTTGATGTCCTCGTCCTCAGTGGGCAGGAACTCGTGCAGGGGGGGATCCAGCAGGCGGATGGTGACGGGCAGACCGGCCATGGCCTTGAAGATGCCCTCGAAGTCGCCCCGCTGCATGGGCAGGATCTTGTCCAGAGCGACACGGCGCTCCTTCTCGGTGGGAGCTACGATCATCTCACGGACGGCGGGAATCCGGTCCTCAGCGAAGAACATGTGCTCGGTACGCACCAGGCCAACGCCCTGTGCGCCGAAGCTGCGGGCGACCCCTGCGTCGTGGGGATTGTCGGCGTTGGTGCGGACGTCCATCTGGCGATACTTATCCGCCCACTCCATAATGGTGGCGAAGTCGCCGGCGATCTGGGCCTCTTCGGTGGCCAGCTTACCTAGGTAGACGTTGCCGCTGGTGCCGTCCAGGGAGAGGAAGTCGCCCTCATGGATGGTGACGCCGGCCAGAGTAGCGGTCTTGGCCTCTTCGTCCACAACCAGGCTGGCCACGCCGGCCACGCAGCAGCGGCCCATGCCACGGGCCACGACGGCGGCGTGAGAGGCACGGCCGCCCCGGGCGGTCAGGATGCCCTGGGAAACCTGCATACCGACGATGTCCTCAGTGGAGGTCTCCTGGCGGACCAGGATCACAGGACCGTTCTTGGCCTGCTCCTCGCACTCCTCGGCGGTGAAGTAGACTGCGCCGCAGCCGGCGCCGGGGGAGGCGGGCACACCGGCGGCGATGGGCTTGGCCTGGGCCAGAGCCTCCTTGGTGAAGGTGTCATGGAGCACGGCGTCCAGGCTGTTGGGCTCCAGCATGAGCAGGGCCTCCTGCTCGGAGATCAGACCCTCGTGGACCAGATCCACAGCGATCTTCAGAGCTGCGCCGGGGGTGCGCTTGCCGTTACGGGTCTGGAGCATGTACAGTTTGCCGCGCTCGATGGTGAACTCCATGTCCTGCATATCACGGTAGTGATTCTCCAGCCGGGTGGCGATCTCCACGAACTGATCATAGACGGCGGGATTGACCTTTTTCAGCTCAGAGATATCGCTGGTGCGGCGGATGCCGGCCACCACGTCCTCGCCCTGGGCGTTCATCAGGAAGTCACCGTAGAGCTCCTTGGCGCCGGTGGTGGGGTTACGGGTGAAAGCGACGCCGGTGCCGGAGTCATTGCCCCAGTTGCCGAAGACCATGGTCTGGACGTTGACGGCGGTGCCCCAGGAGTAGGGGATGTCGTTCATGGCGCGGTAAACATTGGCGCGGGGGTTGTCCCAGGAACGGAATACGGCCTTGACTGCCTCCATCAGCTGGATCTTGGGATCCTGAGGGAAGTCGCTGCCCATCTTCTCCAGATAGAAGGCCTTGAACTCGGACACCAGCCGCTGCAGATCCTCGGCGGTGAGCTCGCTGTCCAGGGTGACGCCCCGCTCTTCCTTCAGACGGTCGATCAGCTTCTCGAATTCGCTCTTGGGCAGCTCCATAACCACGTCAGAGAACATCTGGATGAACCGGCGGTAGGAGTCGTAGACAAAGCGGGGATTGCCGGTGAGCTTCACCAGGCCCTCAGCCACCACGTCGTTGATGCCCAGGTTGAGGATGGTGTCCATCATGCCGGGCATGGAGGCCCGGGCGCCGGAACGGACGGAGACCAGCAGGGGGTTGGCGGGGTCGCCGAACTGCTTGCCATTCTCCTGCTCCAGGATGGCCAGATTCTTCAGGATTTCTGCCTGAATATCCTCGTTGATCTTGCGGCCGTCCTCATAGTACTGGGTGCAGGCCTCGGTGGTAACAGTAAAGCCCTTGGGCACCGGCATACCGGCGTTGGTCATCTCGGCCAGGTTCGCACCCTTGCCGCCCAGCAGCTCCCGCATGTCCTTGTTGCCCTCGTGGAACAGGTAAACATATTTCTTGCTCATAAACTCTCTCCTTTGATAGAAAATGGCGGACACGTTCCTTATCCGCCGGCCAGGGAATTGCAGTATTCCTTGCACATATAATATTATACAGATACAAACAAATTTTTCAAGGATTACCGGTAATTTTTTCTAAAAAGGAAGGGGCGAAATCCGCCTTTTTTCGTCTTGTCGCCCAATTCCTGCGATTCGGAAACAAAACAGTGCCAAAATGTGCATCCGCCCCGGGCGGACGCGCTCTTTTCGAAATGATTTGCGAGAAAGACGAAATGAGATTTTAAAAAATATTTTATAAAGTCTATTGCATTCCGAAAGCGAAGGACTATAATAGGACACGACAGCGGAGCAATCCGCACCGGTATTCTATAAAGGAGGTCTCTGTATGGTAAGCTTTCTGATCTGTCTGCTGCTGCTCATCGGCGGATATTTCGTCTACGGCAAAGTAGTCGAAAATACCTTCGCTCCTGACGACAGAGAGACACCCGCCGTCCGCATCAACGACGGCGTGGACTATGTGGTGATGCCTCAGTGGAAGCTGTTTCTGGTGCAGCTGCTGAACATCGCCGGCCTGGGTCCAATCTTTGGCGCGCTGACTGGTGCGCTGTGGGGACCCATTGTGTTCCTGTGGATTACCTTCGGCACGATTTTTGCCGGCGGCGTCCACGACTATTTCTCCGGTATGCTCTCCGAGCGGAATGAGGGCGCGTCGGTCTCCGAGATCACCGGCATCTACCTGGGCAATGTGATGAAAAACGTCATGCGCGTGTTCAGCGTGGTGCTGCTGGTCATGGTGGGCACCGTCTTTGCCGTAGGTCCTGCCGGGCTGATTCAGCTGCTGTTCACCAATGCGGGGGTCACCAACATTCTCTCCAGCAAGCTGTTCTGGCTGATCATCATCCTGGTCTACTACTTCATTGCAACCTTCCTCTCTGTGGATAAGATCATCGGCAAGATCTACCCCGTCTTTGGCATCTGCCTGATCATCATGGCTGTGGGCGTGGGCTTCGGCGTGCTGAGCAATCCCAACTATGTGATCCCCGAGATCTGGTCCAACTTCCGCAATATGCATCCCAGCGGAATGCCGGTCTGGTCCTTTATGTTCATCACCGTGGCCTGCGGCGCCATCTCCGGCTTCCATGCCACTCAGTCCCCGCTGATGGCCCGGTGCATGAAGTCCGAGCGGCAGGGCCACTGCGTGTTCTACGGCGCTATGGTCAGTGAGGGTGTCATCGCTCTGATCTGGGCCGCTGCCGGCTGCTCCATCTACGAGGGCGCGCAGCTGCTGGAAATGGGCGGCGGCTGCCCTGCTACCGTCTATGACATCTGCTCCAAGACCATGGGCTCTGTGGGCCTGGTGCTGGCCATGCTGGGCGTCATCGCCTGCCCCATCACCTCCGGCGACACCG
>JBJDXT010000089.1:0-6718 GCA_051866795.1 Candidatus Onthomonas sp.
TCCTGATGGACGAGCCTCTGTCCAACCTGGACGCCAAGCTGCGTAACCAGATGCGTGCTGAGATCATCAAGCTGCGCAAGCGGATCGACACCACCTTCATGTACGTTACCCATGACCAGACCGAGGCCATGACTCTGGGCGATCGTATCGTCATCATGAAGGACGGCTATGTCAACCAGATTGGTACTCCTCAGGAGCTGTTCAACTGCCCCGTGAACCTGTTCGTGGCAGGCTTCATCGGCACTCCCCAGATGAACTTCTTCAACGATGCCAAGCTGATTGTCAAGCAGAACAAGTACTATGCTCAGATCAAGGGCAAGGACTTCGAGCTGTCCGATCTGCACCAGAAGGCTCTGCGGGCCAACAACCAGCAGCCCTGCGACATCGTGGCCGGCATCCGTCCTGAGCACATCACCATGGGCCCCGGCGGTCTGAGCGCCAGCGTGGACGTCTGCGAGATGATGGGTTCCTCCCTGCACCTGCATACCGACTGTGACGGCGACGAGGTCGTGCTGGTCGTCTCCACTGTCGATGTGGATCAGGGTCTGATGGACGGCTCCACCAAGACTGTGGACTTCACCTTCCCCGCCAACCTGCTGCAGCTCTTCGACAAGGAGACCGGCAACAACCTGGTGTGGTTCGACAAGGAGTCTGCCGCCAAGAATGCTCCCGTCTGCTCCAAGTTCTAATCTGTCACCTGTTGTTTTCACCATTCCAACCAAGGGCGGGTTCCAATTTTGGAACCCGCCTTTCTCATGTGCATTTATATCCGAGGTGTTATTATGTCCCGAAAGCAGGCCACCACTGACCTGACGGTAGGAAGTCCCATTGTTCAGATTTTGCTTTTCTCTCTTCCACTGGTACTGGGCACCCTGTTCCAGCAGCTCTATAGCTTCGCCGACACCGTTATAGTGGGCCGCTGCATCGGGAAGGAGGCTCTGGGCGCCGTAGGCGCCACCTATTCCCTCAGCTTTCTCACGCTAGGCTTTGTTCAGGGTTTCTGCGTTGGACTGGGTATCCCCCTCTCTCAAAGCTTTGGCGCAAAAGAGCCAAAGAAGTTGCACCGGTATCTGTGGACGGGCTGCTGGCTGTGTCTGGCAGTCAGCCTGATCCTGGCCATCGGCATGACTTCAGGCGCTGATCCGCTGCTGCGGCTGATGAATACGCCGGCAGAAATGCAGGGGCAAGCAGCAACCTACATTCAGATCATCTTTCTGGGCATTCCCTCCTCGGTGCTCTATAACTACTCTGCCAGTGCCCTCCGGGCGGTGGGGGACTCCAAACATCCCTTTCAGTTTCTCCTCTTCTCCAGTCTGTTGAACATTGTTCTGGACTACGTTTTCATCGTCCCCTTCGGAATGGGCGTGGCCGGCGCCGCCATCGCCACTGTGCTCAGCCAGCTGGTCAGCGGCCTGCTCAACACCTGGCAGTTGCTCACCCGCACTCAGATCATCCGGATTCGCCGGGAGGAGCTGCGCTTCTCCCCTCCCCACGCCAGACGGCTTTGTACTATCGCCTTTCCCATGGGCTTTGAATACTCCGTCTCTGCCATCGGCGCACTGCTGCTGCAAAACGCTATCAATCTTCTGGGTGCTGTGGCGGTCACTGCTCAGACCACCGGCGAGAAAATTCGCCAGATGTTCACCCTTCCCATGGAGAGCGTGGGTATGGCCATGGCCACCTATGCCGGTCAGAATTACGGTGCAAAGCGGATGGACCGGGTGAAGGCAGGCCTGCGCAATGGCATGGTGATTCAGGCCGTCTACTGTGCCGTCATCTGGGTAGTGCTCTACTTCGTCAAAACCCCTCTGGTTGGACTTGTGCTGGGCGAGACGGTCAGCGCCGAGGCTGCGGGAGCCGTACAGTATCTGGGCATTATCAGCATTTTCTTCCTGTTCCACGGGACTCTGATGATTTTCCGCAACACCCTCCAGGGGTTGGGCTACAGCTTCCAGGCAGTGCTCTCCGGCATCTGCGAGCTGGCCGGCCGGGGGCTGGGCAGCTGGCTGGCGGTCTATTCCTCCAGCTTCGTCTTTATCGCCCTGGCCAATCCCTTTGCCTTTATCTTTGCCGGACTCTATTGCATCATTATGGTGGCCCATTACATCCGGAAGATTGAGCGTGAGGGCTTTCACCGCATCTGATTTCTCCCGATATATGAAACAGGACCTGCTCCAAAGAACAGGTCCTGTTTTTCTTTTTGCAGTATGCGCTGTTTACGCCTTCTTGGCCAGGATCGCCTTGGTCAGCGCAGGGACAACCTCGAATAGGTCGCCCACAATGCCGTAATCCGCCACAGAGAAGATGGGGGCGTCCGGATCCTTGTTGATAGCAATGATGGTGTCCGAACCAGTCATACCAGCCAGATGCTGGATGGCTCCGGAGATGCCCACCGCCACATAGATCTTGGGGGCGACCGTTTTGCCGGTCTGGCCCACCTGATGGGCGTGGGGAATCCAGCCCGCATCTACAGCGGCGCGGGAGGCGCCCACAGTGGCTCCCATGGCGTCGGCCAGCTCCTGCACCAGCCTGAAGTTCTCAGCGTTCTTGAGGCCGCGGCCGCCGGAGACAATGATCTCTGCCTCTTCCAGGTTGACCGCCTCAGCCACCTCCTTCACCCGCTCCAGCAGGTGGACGCGGATCTGGTCGGCGGGGATGTGGATGTCCTCAGCGATGATCTCGCCGAAGCGGCTCTCATCCAGGGCGGGCTTCTTAAAGACGCCGGGACGGACGGTGGACATCTGGGGCCGGTGATCCGGGCAGGAGATAGTGGCCATCAGGTTGCCGCCGAAGGCGGGACGGGTGGAGGCCAGCAGGCCCTGCTCGTCGATGTCCAGGCCAGTGCAGTCGGCAGTCAGGCCGGTATGGAGGGCGCAGGCCACCCGGGGACCCACGTCACGGCCGTTGTTGGTTGCGCCGTAGAGGACGATAGAGGGCTGATACTTGTGGATCAGCTCCACCATGGCGTAGGTCTGGGCGTCAGTGTTGTAGGTCTCGTACTCGTCGCCCTCCACCAGAATCACCTTGTCCGCGCCATAGGCGATGGCCCGCTTGGCCACATCGGCCACATTCTTGCCCAGCACCACAGCCACCAGCTCCTGGCCCAGCTTGTCCGCCATACGGCGGCCGGGACTCAGCAGCTCATAGCCCACATTCTTGGCAGTACCTTCGTCGGTCTCAATATAGACCCAGAGATTCTTGTATTCCATATTCAGATACCCTCCTCGATCACAGCAGCTTGGCGTCGCTCAGCAGGCCCACCAGCTTATCGGCAGCTTCGGCGCCGCCCAGGCCTTCAATCTTCATGCCGTTCTTCTCGTGGGTGGGGGTATAGGTCTTGATCACCTTGGTGGGAGAGCCGGCCAGGCCCCGCTCCTCGGGAGCCACCACCACCTCAGCGGAGGTCAGCTCGGGAATCTCCGCCTTCCGGGCAGCCCGCTGGCTCTTAAAGTTGGGATAGCGCAGATCAAAGGGCGTCTTGTTGACAGTGATGACACAAGGCATGGCCACAGAGAAGAAGTCATAGCCCTCGTCGCTCTCCCGCTTGCACTTGATGGTGCCGTCGGCCTGGATGGAGGCCTCCACCGCATAGGATACCAACGCCCGGTTCAGATGCTGGGAGATCTCAGGACCCACCTGGCCGGTGTCTCCGTCGATAGCCTGCTTGCCACAGAGGATGCAGTCAAATGCACGGTCGTTCTTCTCTTCCAGGGCCTTGATGGCAGTGGAAATGATCTTGGAGGTGGCCAGAGTGTCGGAACCGCCAAAGGCCCGGTCAGTGATCAGATAGGCCTCGTCCGCGCCGGCAGCGATGCACTCCCGCAGGGCGTCCTTGGCCTTGGGGATACCCATGGAGATGACGGTGACCTTGCCGCCCACCTGATCCTTCAGCCGGAGGGCAACCTCCATGGCATAGGTGTCGAAGGTGTTGACAATGGCGGGGACTCCCTCCCGGATCAGGGTGTGCTTCACCGGATCGATTTTGATCTGGGTGGTGTCAGGCACCTGCTTGACGCAGACCAGAATGTTCAGCCCCTTGCCATCAGCCTTGGGCGTCTCGGCGGCCTTGACCGCCTCCACAGCAGCGGCAACCGGCTTCTGAGGCTCCGCCTTACGCTCGGGCATAGCGGCGGGAGCGGTCTTGGGCGCAGGGCCGTCGGTGTACTTCTTCTTTAGCTGGCCGGCGATGACGGTGCGCTGAATCTGGTTGGTGCCCTCATAGATCTGCAGGATCTTGGCGTCCCGCATCAGCTTCTCCATGGGGTAGTCCTTCATATAGCCGTAGCCGCCCATAACCTGGACGCCGTCCACGGCGCACTTCATGCCGGTGTCGGTGCCGATAGTCTTGGCGATGGCAGCCTCCATGGTAAAGGACTCACCGGCGTCCATCAGCTCAGCAGCGTGGAGATACATCTGACGGGCAGACTGAACCTGGATCTCCATATCAGCCAGCATCATCTCCACCGCCTGGAAGTTGGCCACCGGCTGGCCAAACTGCTTGCGCTGCTTGGCATACTTGGTGGCTTCCTCCACTACACGCTGGCCAATACCGACGCCGAAGGCGCCCACGCCGGCCCGGGAGTGATCCAGGGTCTCCATGATATACTTAAAGCCCCGGTTCTTTTTGCCCAGCAAGTGATCCTTGGGCACCCGGACGTTGTCAAAGATGACCTCGCTGGTGCAGCTCAGGCGCATGCCCATCTTGTCCTCTTCCTTGCCGATGGACACGCCGGGACGATCCCGCTCCACAATAAAGGCGGACAGGCCCATAATGCCCGCCTTCTTCCGGGTGGATGCCAGGACGGTATAGATGCCGGCGATGGGACCGTTGGAGATGAAGCACTTGGTGCCATTGATGATATAGTCGTCGCCATCCTCCACAGCGGTGGTCTGGACGCCGCCGGCGTCGGAGCCGGCATTGGGCTCAGTCAGGCAGAAGGCGGCATACTTCTTCTCCACCATGGTGTCGAACCACAGCTTCTTCTGGGCGTCGTTGCCGGCCACCAGGACAGGATAGGAGGCCAGGGCGTTGGCGATCAGCGTGGTGCCGATGCCGATGTCGCCCCGGGCGATCTCCTCAGCGATGGCAAAGACCTGAACGTTGGTCAGGCCAGGTCCGCCGTACTCCGCCGGGATGCACAGCTGGTTCAGGCCCATGTCACAGGCCATATTCAGCAGCTTCTCGGGGAATTCACCGGTCTTCTCGTACTCGCCCACGGTGGGAATGACTTCTTTATCCACGAACTCCCGGACCATGGCCAGCAGTTCCCGGGTCTCTTCATTGAAGATCATGTGGGAAAACTCCTTTACACTAGAATGCAGGCGCGGCGTCTGCCCGCAGGCGGGGCCGCGGATCGTTCGAACGGTCGATAGAATCGCTATTCTAAGAAATTATAGCATAATTTCAATCCATTGGCAATGTTTTTCTACCTAACCCCTTTCCAGACACAAAAAGCCCTGCAAGGCAGCGCCCTGCAGGACTGATTGCACTTATTCGTCTTCTGCTCCGGACTCCTCTTCGTCCTCAAAGCCGACGTCAATGGTCAGCTTCTGGTTGCAGTGAGGGCAGACCGTCTCACCGCTGGCAATGGTGTCCTCGTCCAGAATGATAGGGCTTCCGCACTCGGGGCAGTCGAGCTGATACTCGACCTCTTCATCCTCCTCCGCTTCATCCTCCTCGTCGTCATCATCCTCCAGAATCTCTTCCAGCTCGGTGACGGCGTCATCCAGCTCGTCCAGCTCATCGGCCAGAGAGGTGATGGACTCATTGTTTGCCTCCACATTGGCGGCAATGTCATCCATGACGTCCACAATAGCGGCCAGCAGCTTGTGCTCGTCGGAGTTTTCAGCCTTGATCCCCATGCCATCCAGCAGGCCCCGGAGATAGGCGGTCTTTTCGGTGAGAGACATCCCAATCGCTCCTTTCCACGGTGAAAAAAGTCCCACCACGCAGGGCATGATGGGACAGGAAATGCTTACTTGCAGCGGGAGAGATACTCGCCGGTGCGGGTGTCCACGGTGATCTTGTCGCCGATGTTGATGAACAGAGGCACGCGGATCTCAGCGCCGGTCTCCAGAGTAGCGGGCTTCAGGGTGTTGGTGGCAGTGTTGCCAGCCAGGCCCGGCTCGGTCTCGGTGACCTCCAGGTCCATGAAGTTGGGGGGCTCAATGCCGAAGATATTGCCCTTGTAGGACAGCACCTTGCATTCGGTGTTCTCCTTGACGAAGCGGAAGGAGTCGCCCAGCTGGTCCCGGTTCAGGGGAACCATGTCATAGGTCTCAGTATCCATGAAGTAGTACAGATCGCCGTCGGCATAGCTGTACTCCATAACCCGCCGCTCGATATAGGCAGACTCAAACTTGGCAGAGGGGTTGAAGGAAGTCTCGGTGACAGCGCCGGTGATGACATTCTTCATCTTGGTCCGCACAAAGGCAGCGCCCTTGCCGGGTTTGACGTGCTGGAACTCGACGACCTGCATCACCTTGCCCTCATACTCAAAGGTGACGCCATTGCGGAAATCGCCTGCAGTAATCATATCTGATTGCCTCCAAATAATTAGTCTTCCGGAGGCCGCCGCCGCCGGAGTTACATTGCACGTTCCTATTTTATCCTATTTTCTCTTTCTTTGCAAGGGGAGGCCGGGGAAAAGCGGAAGAAATCTATATAGGTATTACAATGATGCGTGACAAAAAGGAAAAAGGGTAGCGAATAGGAGTG